>JAUWLR010000076.1 GCA_030613615.1 Candidatus Eiseniibacteriota bacterium | reverse complement strand
CAAACCGTCGGAGTAGATGACGACTCTGGCATCTGATGATGCGGGGCCGCGACCGTAGATGGCGGGCGCTCCACGACGACTGAACACACGGAGGTATCGCTTTTGAAACGAAGGGTGTACCAGGTTGCGAAGGAGTTCCGCATATCGAGCGATGCTCTTATCGGCGTGCTCCGGAAGCTCGGTTACGACGTCAAGACGCACATGAACGCGATCGATGATGATGTGGTCGCGAGCGCTCGTGCCGAGTTTGAGAAGGAGAAGGACGTCATCAAGCTCGAGTTTGCGAAGAAGTTGAAGAAGGCTGCGCGCGAGCGGGCAAAGGCTCCTGCTGCTGGGAAGGGCAAGGGGATCGAGGGAGCAGCGAAGCCCAAGGCGGCCGTCGCCGGTGCGAAGAAGCCGGTCGAGCCGACGAAGCCCGCCAAGGTGAAGAAGCCGGTTGAGTCGACGAAGGGCGTCGCGGCGAAGAAACCGGCCGTCGCCGGCGCGAAGAAGCCGGTCGAGCCTGCGAAGACGAAGAGCGCCGAAGCGACAAGGAAAGGCACCGCACCGGTAGCCGCAACGCAGCCTCCGACAGCGCCGGCAAGGCCCGGGCGTGTGGACACATCTCAGAGACGTCGCAAGGGGAGGCGCCCGCGCGTCGATCAGAAGACCGTTGAAGAGACAGTCCGCCGGACGATGGCCGCGACCGCGGGTGACCGACGCCCCAAGCGGCGCCGCAGGCGGGACAGGACGGACGGCGCTGGGGTCGAGCAGGAGCAGAAGGTCCAGATTCCGGAGTTCTCGTCGGTCGCCGAGGTCGCCGAGAGCTTCGAGGTACCTGCGAACGAGATCATCAAGAAATGCCTCGATATCGGTCTCATGGTCACGATCAACCAAAGACTGGACGAGGACACGATCCTGCTGCTCGCTGACGATTTCGACGAGGATGTGGAGTTCATCAAGGAGTACGGGGAGGACATCCTCTACCGGGAAGAGGAAGAGGCCGTTGAGGACGCCGAGCAGCTGCCCAGGCCACCCGTCATTGTCGTCATGGGGCACGTCGATCACGGCAAGACGCTTCTTCTGGACCACATCAGGAGCAGCAACGTCGTCGCCGGCGAGTCCGGTGGCATCACACAGCACATCGGCGCGTATGAGGTCGAGGTTGAAGGCAAGGCGCTGACGTTCCTGGACACGCCGGGTCACGAGGCGTTCACGGCGATGCGCGCCCGCGGTGCACAGATCACGGACATCGTAGTGCTCGTGGTTGCGGCCGACGACGGCGTGATGCCTCAGACTCTCGAGGCCATAGATCACGCACGGGCGGCCGGTGTTCCGGTGATCGTCGCGCTCAACAAGATGGACCTTCCAGCCGCGAACATGGACAAGGTCAAGGCGGAGCTTTCTAACCAGGGCCTGGTCGTCGAGGAGTGGGGCGGTGACACGGTTGCCGTGGAAACGTCGGCCAAGACGGGGGAGGGTGTTGAGAAGCTCCTGGACATGGTCCTGGTACAGGCTGAGGTGCTCGAGTTGACGGCCGCGCACTCCGGTCCGGCGAGAGGGGTGGTCGTCGAAGTGGAGAAGGAACGAGGCCGTGGTGTTGTCTCCACCGTGCTCGTGCAGAGTGGAACGCTGCGGATCGGGGACCCGTTCGTCATCGGGCTGGTCGACGGGAAGGTCCGGGCCCTCTACAACGAGCGGGGCAAGAACGTAGAGGAGGCAGGGCCGTCCATGCCCGTGCAGATCTCCGGGCTCAAGGGCGTGCCGCAGGCCGGTGACCTGCTGGCCGTGGTCTCCGACGAGCGTCTGGCGAAAGAGATAAGCGCCAAGCGCAGCCAGCAGCAGTGGGAGCGTCAGACCCGCTTCCAGCACCGCATTACCCTCGAGGATCTCCACAAGCAGATCCTGGAGGGGGCGGTCAAGGAGCTCCGGATCGTCATCAAGGGTGACGTCGACGGGTCGGTCGGCGCGCTGGCGGACGCTCTCGAGAAGCTCTCTACGGAAGAGGTCAAGGTCCAGGTCATCCGGAAAGCCGTCGGCGCCGTCACGGAGACCGACGTGCTCCTGTCTGCGGCGTCCGACGCGATCATAGTCGGGTTCCACATCGGCGCGCCCGTCGATGTACGCGATCTGGCGAGGCGTGAGCGCGTCGAGATAAGGCTCTACAGGGTCATCTACGAGGTCGTCGAGGATATCAAGGCGGCCATGGAGGGCATGTTGGAGCCGGAGCGCCGCGAGGTCGTGGCGGGGACCGCGGAGGTGCGAGAGACCTTCAAGGTGCCGCATCGCGGCGTTATCGCGGGCTGCTACGTGCTGTCCGGCACGATCAAGCGGAACGCCAAGACGCGTGTGATACGCGACGAGATGGTTGTGTACGAGGGCAGAGTAGATTCGCTCAAGCGCTTCAAGGATGACGTGCGAGAAGTTCAGACAGGCTTCGAGTGCGGCATCGGGATCGCTGGATTCGACGAACTGAAGCAGGGTGACCTGATCGAGGTCTACGACATCGAGGAGATCGCCAGGACGCTCGGCGATCCCACGCCCCGCTAGGTCCGATACGCAGAGGCTTCGGACGGTGACGATTGGCACTCTTGAGGTTGTCCTCCTGATTCGCGAGAGTCACTCGCTGAAGTCGCGGAGGAGGGTCGTCAAGAGCCTGACAGACAGAATCAGGTCCAGGTTCAACGTGTCTGTGGCCGATCTCGGAGACCAGAATCTCTGGCAGAAGGCTGTGATAGGGGTAGCGGTCGTCGCGAACGACGGCCGCTTCGTCAATCAGGTGCTGTCCAAGGTCCTGGGCTTCATCGCCGCTGACACGAGGGCCGAGATCATCGATCAATCGATGGAGATCCGGTAGGGCACGGCGCGGAGGTCGTGAGGCCGGAGGGAGCTGCGTTGTCTCACAAGAGAGTGCTCAGGGCGGGCGAGGCCATCAAGAGAGAGCTGGGTTTCATCCTCGACAGGAAGCTCTGTGACCCGCGGATAGGGATGGTGACCGTGACGCGCGTGGACCTCAGCGAGGACCTTCGCTACGCCAAGGTCTTCGTGAGTTTCCTCGGTGACGACGAGGAGCGGGATGAGTCGCTCCGCCTGCTGCGCAAGGCGCGGCGCTTCATCAGGGGTGAACTTGCGCACTCGTTGCGCTTTCGGGTTGCGCCGGAACTCACGTTTCTCATCGACGACTCGTCTAAGAACTACATCCGCATCTCGAATGTGCTCAAGGACATACAGGAAGAGGACTCGGAGGGGCGGAGTGAACGGCCTGACGAAGACAACGGCGGAGAGCCGCGGGAAGATACTGGAAGCGCTTGAGGGGCCGGGTCCCTTCCTGATCGCTTCTCACAAAGGGCCTGACGGCGATGCCCTCGGGAGCGGCCTCGCGCTGAAGCTGTGGCTCGAGGGGCGCGGCAGGCGCGTGGAAGTCGTCAACTCGGACGGCGTGCCGGATCCGTTCGGTTTTCTCCCGTCGGCCGACCGCGTGCTCCTGGAAACCCCGCCCGACCTCATCGGCTGCACCGCCTTCGTTTTGGACACCCCCGTTGTGTCCAGAGCCGCGCTTGCGGAAGGAGTGCTGGAACGCGCCTCCCTCGTCGTCAACATCGACCACCATCCTGACAACACGGGCTACGGCGACGTCAACTTCGTGGACCCATCGGCCTCGTCAGTGGCACTCATGATCTACGAGCTGCTTGCCGACACCGGCGAACTCTCGGCCGCCATGTCGTCGCTGCTCTACGCCGGGGCCATGACGGACACGGGTGGTTTCCGCTTCGCAAACACTGACGCCCGAACGCTTCACGCGGCCGCGGAACTCGTGGTTCTCGGAGCGAGCCCCGCGGGGCTCGCCAACGCGGTGTACGGCGAGCAGCCCCTGGGACGCCTGAGGTTGCTCGGGCTGGTGCTCTCGACAACGGAGACGGAGCTTGATGGGAAGGTGGCGGTCTCCGTGATGACGGAGCGCATGAAGAGCGACACCGGTTCGACCGGCGAGGACATAGAGGGGATCGCCTCCCTCGGGCGACTGGTTCGTGGGGTCGAGGTGGCGCTCCTTCTTCGTGAGGAGGACGGTCGCATCCGGGCGAGCCTTCGGTCGAAGGGCGCGGTCGATGTCAATGCGGTCGCGCGCCGTCTGGGGGGCGGCGGACACAAAGCGGCGGCCGGGGTGCTGCTTGACGGGCCACTGGAGTCGGCTCGTGAGCGGCTGCTCGAGGTCGTTGGCGAGACCATGGCCGGGGAAGACCCGTGAACCGCATCCTGGTCATCGACAAGCCCCGGGGACTCACCTCGCACGACGTCGTGGCGCGCGTCCGTCGGATGACGAGGGTGCAGAAGGTGGGACACGCCGGCACGCTTGACCCTGCAGCCACGGGAGTGCTCGTTGTGCTCGTGGGCAAGGCCACGAGGCTGGCACAGTTCTTCGTCGACCTCGAGAAGTGCTACCGCGGGCGCGTCGTCCTCGGCGTTGCCACGGACACCCAGGATGCGGTGGGGAAAGTCGAGTCGACCGCCGACGTTTCCGGTGTCACGCGACCGCAGATAGAGGAAGCGTTCGCGGCATTCGAGGGGGAGACCGAGCAGATACCCCCCATGGTCTCCGCGCTCAAGCGCGACGGGACGCCGCTCTACGTTCTCGCGAGACGCGGGGAGGTCGTGGAGCGAGCGCCGAGGGCCATCGTGATCAGTGAACTGAGAATCCTCTCCGTCGAGATGCCTGAAGTTGAGTTCGAGATGAGGTGCTCAAGGGGGACGTACGTTCGCACGGTGGCCGCGGACATCGGGGAGCGGCTTGGCTGCGGCGCTCACCTGGGTCAGCTTGTGAGAACGGCCGTGGGGCCGTTTCACGTGGACGATGCCGTGAGCCTGGATGAACTGGCCGAAGCCCTGGCAGACACTGAGGACGTGGGGCACTCGATGTACGATGCTCTGTCCTTCATGCCGGAGGTCCGCGTAACCCAGAGAGAGGAGGACGCGCTCTCGACGGGCGGCGTGATAGACATCGACCTGGAGCGGCTCGGGAACCATGTTGGGAGCTTTGTCCGGCTCAGTGCGGACGGCTCGGAGCTCGTCGCCGTAGGCAGGAGAGTCGGGGCGGCGCCCGTGACCGGCGGTGATGCGGCCGCGCCGGACAAGATCCGGATCCAGCCGGTCCGGGTGTTTGTGGAGCCCGTCTGAGTCGCTCAGGAGCGGTTCTGCAGAGCGAGAGGAAACAGCACACGAACATGCGAGTGGCACGGACACCCACGGAGCTTGCGGCCGACAGGCCCGACCAGCTGACGTTCACTCTCGGGAACTTCGACGGTCTGCACCTGGGGCACCAGGCGGTCATTACTGAACTCGTGGGCAGCACACGCGCGCGGGGCGGGACGTCCGTGGCGGTGACGTTCGATCCCCATCCTCTGTCGGTCGTTCAACCGGACCGCGCGCCGCGGCTCCTGACCCCCTTGACCGAGAAGCTCGATGCAATGGCCGACACGGGCATCGACGTGGTGCTGGTGATCGATTTCACGCCCGAACTGGCCTCGGAGGACGCCGCGACGTTCCTTTCGTGGCTCGGTGTCGTCCGGCGATCGCATCTGGTCCTGGGTTATGATTTCCAGATGGGCCACGGGCGCGCATGCGACCTGTCCGTGTTGTCGGCGATGGGTGCGGAACTGGGCTTCGGCCTCGATGTCGTTCCGCCGGTCGAGCACGAGGGCCTGCCGATATCGAGCACGAGGATTCGTGAGAGCGTGAAGCGCGGGGACGTTCAGGACGCGGCCGCCATGCTGGGCCGTCCATACTCGATGGGGGGCGAGGTGGTCGAGGGGAGCGGCGTAGGCCGGGGGCTTGGCAGTCCGACCGCCAATCTGCTGCTTCCGGCCGAGAAGCTGCTTCCGGGCGACGGGGTCTACTTCGTGACCGTCGAGAGCCTCGGAGGGCGCCCGGGGGTCATGTACGTCGGTACCAGGCCGACTCTGGATGCCGGAGCGAGGCTGGCCGAGGTGCACGTGCTGGATCTTGAGGGAGACCTCTACGGGCAGGAGCTGCGCGTCGGGCTGCGCAGGCGCCTGAGAGGCGACTCGCGGTTCGGGAGCCTGGAAGAACTCAAGCAGAGCATCAACGAGGACCTGGAGCGCGCCAGAGAGGTGGCGGAGGGTCGCGGGTGTGTGTGACGGACGTCAAGGCGGGCGGTTTTCCCGTTTGACACCCCATGGGTCTTGTGCTAGGTTGACCCAAGTATTGCTAGTTTCCGATGCGTCGACACATGGAGGAAGCAGAAATTGTCGTTGAGCAAGGAGAGAAAGCAGGAGATCGTTCAGCGCTTCGAGACCCACTCCGGTGACACTGGGTCCGCCGAGGTGCAGATCGCGCTTCTGACGGAGAGAATCGAAACCCTCTCACAGCACTTCGAGAAACACAAGAAGGACAACCACTCACGGCTTGGACTCCTGAAGATGGTGGGGAAGAGGCGCCGCCTCCTGAACTACCTTAAGGACCAGAAGTCCGATAGCTACAAGTTGCTGCTCAAGGAATTGGGGTTGCGCAGGTAGTTGGCACCTGCAGACTGCGCGCCACCCATTCGCTGGCCCTCCCGCGAGCTTACGGGAGGGTCTTGTTCTAGATACTCAGGCACACTTGGAGGTAAGGGATGCACAAGGTAGAGACAGAGTGGGCAGGGAGGACACTGTCCATCGAGACTGGCAGGCTCGCAAGGCAGGCCGGTGGCGCAACGCTGGTTCAGTACGGCGACACGGTCATCCTTGCCACGGCCACCATCTCGAAACACGAGACTCCGCGAGATTTCCTTCCTCTCTTCTGTGAGTACAGGGAGAAGTTCTACGCGGCTGGCAAGATACCGGGCGGTTTCTTCAAGCGTGAGGGGAGACCTCAGACCAAGGAAGTGCTGAGCTCCAGACTCATCGACCGGCCGATCCGTCCGCTCTTGCCTTCGCACATGAGAAACGAGATCCAGCTCTACGTGAACGTCCTCTCCGCCGATGGGGAGAACGACCCCGACATCCTGGCTCTCATCGGCGCCAGCGCGGCGCTGTCCATCTCGACGGCTCCGTTCGACGGGCCGACCGCCGCGGTGCGTGTCGGGCTTGTGGAGGGCGAGTATCTCGTCAACCCGACGTTCGAAGCCCTGGAGGAGAGCCGCCTGAATCTCGTCATCGCCGGCACGGACGAGGCCGTCGTGATGGTCGAGGGGTCGGCGCTCGAGATATCCGACGCGGAGATGCAGCGGGCGCTGGAGGTCGGTCATAGCGAGATCAAGAAGGTCATCGCCCTTCAGCACGAACTCCTGTCGAAGCTGGAGATCAAGAAGATCGAGGTCCCGCCGCCTGAGCTGCCCGATGGGCTCGCGGACCGGGTCCGGAACGACTACGGCGCTCGTGTGGTCGAGGCGGTTCACATCCAGGAGAGGTTGCCCAGGCGCGAGGCGCTCGACGCGATCAAGGAAGAGGCTCGGACCGCTCTCGACGAGGAGCATCCCGAGCAGAGAGGGACTATCGGCGACATCATCCACGACCTGGAGAAGGCCGAGATTCGTAGAATGATACTGGATGAGGGCAAGCGTGTGGATGGCCGCGCTACGGACGAGGTCAGGGGAATCGTTTGTGAGACGTCGGTTCTGCCTCGGACTCACGGGTCCGCCGTCTTCACTCGGGGCGAGACGCAGGCGCTCGCGGTGATGACGCTGGGTTCCACTCGGGACGAGCAGAAGATCGACGCGCTCGAGGGCGAGTCCTGGCGGAGCTTCATGCTCCACTACAACTTCCCTTCGTTCTCAGTAGGTGAGGTCAGGCCCATCAGGGGACCGGGTCGGAGGGAGATAGGGCACGGGAACCTGGCGGAGCGGGCGCTGATGCCTGTCATCCCGTTGGATGAGGTCTTCCCCTACACCATCCGGCTCGTCTCCGATATCCTCGAGTCTAACGGCTCGTCGAGTATGGCGACGGTCTGCGCCAGCTCACTGGCGCTGATGGACGCCGGCGCGCCCACGAAGGCGGCCGTTGCCGGCGTCGCGATGGGGCTCATCAAGGAAGGTGACCGTTACGCGGTGCTGACGGACATCCTCGGGCTCGAGGACCATCTCGGCGACATGGACTTCAAGGTCGCCGGCACCCGCGAGGGCATCACGGCCTTCCAGCTCGATTCGAAGATCGGCGCCATTCCGACGGACCTGCTCAACGAGGCCCTCGGGAAGGCTCACACCGCCCGAATCCACATCCTGGATATCATGGACGGTGAGTTGTCCGCGCCGCGGCCGCAGCTGTCCGACTTCGCGCCACGGATCGTCATGGTGACGGTCCCGCCCGAGAAGATTGGCGAGATCATCGGTCCAGGCGGCAGGGTGATCAGGAAGATGCAGGAAGAGACGGAGACCAAGATCGACATCAATGACGAGGGTATCGTCAAGATCTCCGGTGACTCTGCGGACGGCGTCCAGGCTGCGCGCGAGACCATCGAGCTCATGATGAAAGAGCCCAAGGTCGGCGAGGAATACGAGGGGCCCGTCAAGAGCATCACCGACTTCGGCGCGTTCATCGAAATCCTCCCGAATCGCGACGGCCTTTGCCACATATCCGAACTCGAGTACCACCGTGTCAACTCGGTTGAGGACGTGGTGAAGATGGGGGAGATGGTCAAGGTCAAGGTCATCGGCGTCGAGGACCACGGTAAGGTGAGGCTCTCGCGGAAGGCGCTCATGCCGAAGCCGGAAGGCTACGTGGAGCCGCCGAAGCGCGATAGGCCTCGTGAGCGCAGCGGTGCGAGATCGGGCGGAAGGTCGTCGTCGGGCGGCCGCGGCGGCCGCGGCAGGCGGTAGACCGACCGGGACGGACGCACGGATGGCGAGCTGACGGCGGCCGGGAACGGTCGCCGTCGGAGCCGCCGCCTTAGCAGGACGTTCCGGCCAGGAGCGAATGGGAGTGCGTGCGGCGATGGACAGGATCGAGGTCGAGATAGTGCGGCTTCCGGGTTCCGAGGGGCTGCCGCTGCCTCGCTGCATGAGTAGCGGGGCAGCAGGGTTGGATCTGCCCGCGGCGGTTCCCGTGCCTGCTACCATCGCGCCGGGAGCCATTGAGCTCATCCCGACCGGGTTCGCCATCGCGGTTCCGGAAGGCTACGAGGCCCAGATACGTTCGCGGAGCGGCATGGCTCTCCAGCACGGCGTCTTCGTGCTCAACAGTCCCGGGACCATTGACTCGGACTACCGGGGCGAGCTGGGCGTGATCCTGGCCAATCTCGGCCGGGAGCCCTTCACGATCGCGCGGGGAGACAGAGTCGCTCAGCTGGTCGTTGCGCGCGTATCCAGCGTCTCGTGGGTGGAAGCTGAGGCTCTCGTTTCCACCGGGCGCGAGTCGGGCGGATTCGGCCACACGGGCGGCCAGGGCGGCACCGGTTCCTGAAGCGGAGGGGGCGAATGGCTGGTCCCGAGGGCCTCAAGCGCTCGGTACTCCGTGTTCTGGATTTCCTCTTCATCCTGAGACCCACGGTCGTAATGGTCATGTGGGTCTTTTTCTTTGCAAGCGCGGCACTTGCAGCGAGGGCGAGCGGCGCCTCGCTGTCGCTGTTCTTCCCTTCAAGAGATGTGCTGCTGGGATTCGGCGCCATGACCGCCGTTCTCGGTGGCGGGTGCCTCCTCAACCAGATCTGCGACGTCGAGACCGACCGGGTCAACGAGAAGCTCTTCTTCCTGCCGCGCGGCATCATCTCGATGCGTGCGGCGTGGGTCGAGCTGGCGGTCGTGTGGCTTCTTGCGGCCGCGCTGGCTGCTCCTCTGTCCCCGGGTTTCAGGGTCGTTCTCGCGGCGTCACTCCTCCTGAACGTCACCTACTCGGCGCGACCGGTCAGGGCCAAGTCGCACTGTCCGTGGGACATGGTGTGGAACGGCCTCGGATTCGGCTTCGCATCCGCGGCGGCGGGGTGGGCCTGTGTCGCGCCGCTCAGCACGACCATCATTCCGCTCGGCCTGACGTACACACTGGCGGTCGCCGGCGTGACCGCGTCGACGACGGTGCTGGACGTGGAGGGGGATCGGGCTGAGGGACTGAAGACCACCGCGGCCGTTCTCGGGACGTCGGGCGCGAGCGCACTGACTCTCGCGCTTGTGGCAGCTGCCGGGATCGCCGGCGCGGTGGTGCGCGATCCGCTCGGACTTCTCGGGCCGGTGCTCTCTCTTCCACTTCTCGTGCGTGCGCACGTGACGCGCGACAGAGCGCACAGGATCGCGGCCAACCAGTTGGCGGTGGGCGCGTTCGCCATCGTCGCGTCGATTCGCGCGCCGTATCTGCTTCTGCTGCTTGCCTTGGTCTACTTCGGGTCGCGGAGCTACTACAGGGCACGCTTCGGCTTCTCCTACCCGGGCGCGGGAACCCCCTAGTGGCCTCATGATCGCGCTCACGGGCTTTTCCATTGACACCCGTCAAGCACGCTCCCTATTCTCGGCAAGCTCATTGAGGCCTTTCGAGAGGATCAGACGTGCCTGAAACCGTCCGCGCCAGAAGTCTCAAGTGGCTGTCCCGCATCATGTTCCTTGTCGCGGGAGTCGCCGCCTTCTCGCTCGTTGCGCAGTACGGGTTCTACCTGAGCGAGCGGGAACGAGGCCGCTTGAGCATGGTGGATCTCGCGATCGTCGGGGGCTTCATGCTGGACGCTGTCGTGCGGTTCGCCATGTCGCGACGGAAAGGCTCGTATCTGAAGGCGCGCTGGCCGGCGGTGGGCATCGTGGTGCTGATAATCGCCCAGCTCTTCCTCGTGTATGTCCTCCAGGGGCGCGGCGGCCTGCCGGTCTTCATGTCGTCACCGGGCGTCTTCTCACTGGCGCAGGGCTACATAGTCGTGCTTCAGGTCTACCTGGTGCTGCTGATACTGGGTGAGGCCGTGCGCGCCAACAGGAGCGTCGCGTCGACGAGGATCGCGCCGGCCCGAACGGTCATCGCATCGTTCCTGCTTGTGATCGTTGTCGGTGCCCTGCTGCTGGCGACGCCCCGGGCGACGGTCGGCGGACAAATGGCCGCGGTAGACTCGCTCTTCACTGCCACGTCCGCCGTGTGCGTGACGGGCCTCATCGTCGTCGATACGGGCAGCCACTTCACCAGGTTCGGCCACGCGATCCTTCTCACGCTCATCCAGATAGGCGGCCTGGGACTCATCACATTCGTGACCTTCTTCGCGACCGGCCTCCGGGGAGGACTGGGTGTTCGCGAGAGCCTCGTGCTGCGAGGCATGATGACGTTCGAGAGCATCGGACGTATAGGACGGACCCTCAGATACGTCATTGGCATCACGTTCCTGATGGAGATCACGGGCGCCGTGCTCCTCTACCTGACGACCAGGAGTGACTTCGGGACCACGGCGCAGGCCGTGAGGGCTTCCGTCTTTCACTCTGTGTCCGCGTTCTGCAACGCCGGGTTCTCTCTGCACGCGACCAGCTTCGCGCGCTACGTGTCGAACGTCCCGGTCAACCTGGTGATGACGACGCTCATTGTCGTGGGAGGTCTCGGTTTCCCCGTCCTCATGAGCGTCGTGCACAGGTACCCTCTGAGAGGGCAGGGGGCGGGAGCAGGGAGGCGCTGGCCCCTGCACGTGCGGCTGGTGGTGGCGATGACCCTTGCGTTGCTCGTTCTGGGGACGTTTTCGTTCCTCGCTTTCGAATGGAACGGCACACTCGTGGACAAGCCGTTCGGAGCGAAGCTCCTGGCATCTTACTTCGGCTCGGTCACCGCCCGAACGGCGGGATTCAATACCGTGCGAACGGCGTCGCTGGCTCTGCCCACGCTCTTCCTGATGGCGACGCTCATGTTCATCGGCGGATCTCCCGGCGGGACGGCCGGAGGGGTGAAGACCGTCACCGTGGGCCTCGTGCTCGCGTCGATCCGGTCCATGTTCCGCGGGACGGACAGGGTGGAATTCTTCCAGCGCCGGGTGCCGGACTGGCTGGTCAGGGAGGCGCTCGTCGTCGTTGCGATGGGAATACTGGTTGTCGTGGGAGGCACGCTCGTGCTCCTTGTGGTCGAGAATTTGACTTTGAGTGAGGTTCTCTTTGAGGTAGTCTCGGCCTTCGGAACCGTTGGGCTCTCTACCGGGATCACATCGTCGCTCTCGGTCGCGGGCAAGCTGTCTCTCGTCGTCATCATGCTCGCCGGCCGCGTGGGTCCGCTCACGCTGGCGCTGGCGCTGGCCCAGCGTCGCAGCAAGCCGCTCTACGACTATGCGGAGGAGCGGGTCATCATCGGGTAGCGGCGGAGAAGCCACGGGTA
>JAUWLR010000240.1 GCA_030613615.1 Candidatus Eiseniibacteriota bacterium | reverse complement strand
ATCCCGGATTGGGCTTCGGCGCAGGCTTCGGCACAGGCTTCGGCGGCGGAGCGTCGCCGCCCAGTTCCTTGACCAGCTCGTCTTCCACAACCTCCGGCTCGCCGAGCATGCCGGTGGCACGGAACACGAGCTTCCCGATTGCCCCCGCAGTAAGGGTCTCTTCGATCCAGAGGTTCACTCTGTAGCTCGGCCAGTAGGTTCTGATTGCCAGCCCAAACATGAACGCCGTGATGGCGACGTAGAGGAGCGCAACGCCCCGGTCGTGGCGGTAGGTGAGAACGCTGCCCTCGTATGGGTTCTCGAGCGTCAGCGTGTAACCCTCGACCTCCAGCGGCTCTTCCGCCGAGAGGTCACCCAGCTCGATGTGTTCGGGAGGAGGTGGGGGAGCGGGCGGTGCGACGGAGTCGGCCTCCGCGAGTTCCATTCCCGCTGACTCGGCTTCCGCCTCGGCCAGCTCGCCGGCCTCATCCTCCGCGGGCGCTTCCGCAGGCACCGCTTTCTCGGCCGCGACCGCCTCAGCCGCAACCTCTACGGCGGGCTCCTCCGCTGGTGGCTCCGGCGGTTGCCACTTGAGCGCGATGTGAGGGACGACCGGTACCGTCGGATGGTACTTCTGGTAGAGCGTCCCGACGCGCATCGTTCCGGGGAAGAACGTCCCTTCGAGCGACTCCAGCGTGAAAGGTACGTAAGCTTCGGCCCTGACGCGCTCCACCTCAGTATCGTTCTTCCACACAACGACGTCGAACTCCTGCTCGTAGGCCATCTGGTAGAAAGTGAGCCCGCCGGCGCGGAGCGGTCGGTTGACCTCGATCAGGCGCGAGGGCCACAGCACCTCGGGCCCGTGACCGGTCACCTGGACGGAGACGTCGCTCATCCAATCCCGAGGGTAGTACTTGTCGTTGTAGAGCTCCCACTCGGTGATGAATTCGTTCAGTGTGAGGGTTACCTCTTCGCCCTCACTGGCAGTGGTGTCAGGCATCGCGGCCTCGAACGGGTGCCACGAGATGATGTCCCACGCGGCAATACCGTACATGAACTTATGCCATCCGGTCTCCTGGCTCGCGGTCTTGACAACCACCGGCTCTCCGGGGTAGATCGTGACGTCGCCCTCGACCGAGTGCAGCGCGGAGACGATGAACCCGAGTATCGCTGTTGCCATGGCTAAGTGGTAGAGCAGGCTCACGCCCTCGGGCCACGGTCCGCGCCGCGCGGACACCATCCCGCCCTGTGCCCTGGAGACGAAGTACCCACGCTCGGTCAGCGCACGGACCGCCCTCGAGATCGCGGAGTCCGCGTCGCCGCCCATGGCGATGGCCCGTGCGGTCCTTGGCGCGGTCGTCTTCAATGCGCTCACTCTGCGTTTGCCCGACAGCCGCACAGTGCTGCAGACCAGCAGGTTGAGCAGGAGGATGATGCCGAGCACCAGGAAGAACTTCGTGTGGAACAGGTTCAGCAGCCCCAGCTTGGAGAACACCGCGTAGCGCGTTTCACCCCACGACTCGATGTAGATCTCGGAGCTGTAGCCCTGCGGAAAGATGGAGCCTACCACCATCGTCACAGTCATGACGATGAGAAGCCACACGGCGAGCCTGATCCGCATGAGTTCGCGAAGCACCCGCTCGAACACGATCCGCAGGAAGCTCTTCCGCTTCTTCCTCTTCGGTGCGTCCGGCCTCTCGGCCGTCATGACCTTTGGTTCTTCCATATCAGCCCTAGTAGAGGTGCAGACTCGGAATGCCGAACACTTTCGCCAGCCAACTCACTCCAATGAACGTCGTGACCATGCACAGGAACGCCACGATCACGATGATGGTCGACGGCACGCCTCGCCACGTGGGGCGAACCCGCGTATGCAGATACAGCGCAAAGACGAACCACGTGATGAGCGACCACGTCTCCTTCGGGTCCCACTGCCAGTAGACGCCCCACGCCTCGTTGGCCCACGCCGCGCCCGACATGATGCCGAACGTCAGCATCGGGAATCCGAACAGAACAAGCTGGTGCACGGAGCGGTGGAAGCGTTCGATGTTCTCGCGCGTCAGCCCGTAATCGACCTTGGCGCCCAGCTTCCAGAGCAAGAGCTGGATCAGGTACGAGATCTCGACCGCGAACGCGACGACGAAGATGGCGTAGGAGCCGAACGCGATGGCGACGTGCCAGAAGAACCACGCGCTCTGGAGGGCGGGGAAGAGCGGCTTGATCTCGGGGTTCTGGCCGAGCAGCGCGTAGAGCACCGCGCCGCCCGCGATGAGCGAGACGAAGAAGCCGGGGATCCGTACGTTCCTGCGCCACTCGATGATGAGGTACGCGACGACCGTCATCCACGCGAACCACGCCAGGCTCTCGTAGAGGCTCTGGAACGGGGGAGCGCCCTTGAGGACGACTCGGAGGATGATGACGATGGTCTGAAGGCCCGCCGCGGAGAGAAGCGAGA
>JAUWLR010000034.1 GCA_030613615.1 Candidatus Eiseniibacteriota bacterium | reverse complement strand
CTCCCGTAGTCCGAAAGGGGAATCAGGACTCCCTTCTCACACTGGCGGCATGCAGGAAACGTATTCGGCATCTCAACACCTCCCATCCCTATATCGTATAGCTCCACCCGTGCTCTCCTTGCTTCTGACGTCTGCGCTACCTTGCGCGCTTGGCGCGAGCCGCCTCGTGGTGAGCCAGTCTGGTGGGCTCAGGCAGGCGATATCCCCGCCCGGCCTCCAGGACCCTCTTCACTGCGGTTTCGACCGTGATCCTGTGACCTGGCGACACAAATAGCGGCTTGGTATTGTCCTTGGTCCGCAACACGACGCCGACCTTCTTTCTGTGCAGGCTGAGGGTCCGCATCGCGCCGCGCTTCTGTTTCGGTTCCTTGAACTCGCCCACGAGTCTGGACTTCGCGCAGCCGATGGACGGCTTGTCCAGAATTATGCCCATGTGCGCCGCCAGACCCAAGCCGCGCGGATGGGCGATGCCCTGACCATCGAACATCACGAGGTCGGGGTCGAGCTTCAGCTTCTCGTAGGCTTGAAGCACCACGGGCCCCTCACGGAACGTGAGCAGTCCGGGCACATAGGGAAAGACGGGCTGCTGCGCGGCCGACGCGACCTCAACCGGCTGCATCGTCTCAGCATCCAGCACAACGATGGCCGCATAGAGGAGATCGCGCCCCCTCGAGAAGGCGACATCGACGCCAGCTATGAGCGCCGGGTCGTCTGTGTCGTCCTCAAAGAGCAGTCTTCGCGTCAGTTCCTTCTGAATCTGGAACGCATCCTGGACGGACACGGCCCAAGGGTGAATCTCGGCCACCATCATCCGCATCTCCCAATGACAACACAAGATAGCCTATCTGAGGAATCTGTGGAAGTCAATTCCAAACTCGTGGTAGTATGCCCGCCGTGCTATCAACGGAGGATATCCGTGAGGGGGAAGACCCTTCTCGGAGAGCCGTGAGCCGCGAGAAAGGGAGGGTCACGTGAAACGAGGATTCCTGGTCACCTTTGCGGTCATCGTGGTCGTCGCCGCTGTCGTGTTCATGTGGTGGCTGCCGTCCTACAGGGACGCCGAGCTCCAGAAGCAGATCGCGGCCATCGAGACGATGGAAGACCTGACGGCCAGGAAGGAGGCCGCTCTCATCTTCCTGGTAGACAATCAGACGGCCGACCGAGAGCTCCTTCTGAGGGCCCTCGACGCCGCCGCGTCAGAGTTTCGTGGTGAGGACGACACTGAGTCCGTCATCGAACTGTACGAGGGGCTCTACACGAAGGATCTGACGGCGTGGCTTCGCTACCGGATCATTGCCAGGCTCGACAGGGCGCTGATTGAGACCGGGGACCCCGCGCGCGCGGAGAGGGCTGAGGACCTGGCGCGTGCGCTGGTCGAGGTGAACGACGCGCCAATGGAGCCCTACCACTGGATGGTCTACTTCCACCAGCGGAGCGAGCACACGAACCCCGAGCTGACTCTTCGAGTCGCACTGGCGGCCCAGAAGGCGACGGACAGGGACGAGTACGGCATGTGGGGGTCGATGCTCGACATGGCATACAGGAAGCTCCTGACCTCCGTCGTCGAGGAGCAGGACCTTGCGGCCGCGCTCTCGCGAGCGGAGCTGCTCGCGAGCCAGACCGAGCTCCCGATGGCCATCGCGGCGCTCAACGCCGCGGTCTACGACATCGCGATCTCGGAGGATGAGGATCGGGCGGTCGAGGCCGCCATCGCCATGGCCGAGCTCGACGGGCTGACCGGCTCCGAACCCATGAACCGCGTCGCATACGACATGGCCGAGCGGGGCCTGGCCCCCGACGTTGCGGTCACACTCAGCAAGAAGGCCCTGGCTTTCGCGTCTTCGAGGTACGACAGCACGATGGTCCTCGACACGGTAGGATGGGCTCACTACGCCGCCGGCGACTACGCCGAAGCGGCAGGCTACCTCAAGACCGCAGTGGAACTCATGGACGAGACGCTCACCTCGGACAACGAGACCGTCCAGCACCTTCTGACGGCGTACGATTCGGGCGGCATGACTGACGAGGCCATCGATCTTCTTGCCATCGTCGCGGCGAAGTCCGTCGATACAGACGACCCGGCCCGCGGGAACCTGGCCGCGCTGCTCGTCCAGCGCGATGGAGACGCCTCCGCCATGGAGGAACTGGTGGCCGGGCTGCGCTACGAGGGAGTGAAGGCGGCCCCGGCGTTCCTTCTTCGCGGCGCCGACGGTGAGACGGTCAGCCTGGACAGCTTCAGCGGAGATATCCTCGTCCTCAACTTCTGGTCGCGTGGGTGTGGAGCCTGCCGCGCGGAGTTTCCACGCCTCGTTGAGCTTCACAACAAATACGAGGAACTGGGAGTGCAGTTCGTCTCGATCAACTCGGGTGCGCTCGGTGCAGAAGCCGAGAACTTCCTTGAAGAGAACAATGTCAGGCACATCCTGCTGAGCGACACCGACGATGAAGTCTCCGACGACTACAGAGTCTTCGCGATCCCGGTGACCGTCCTCATCGACCAGGAGGGCAGGGCGGTGTTCAGACACCTGGGCTACACCGACGAGATCGGGGACCGTCTCGACAAGGAGATCGAAATGCTCATCGCCTGGAGAGACGCAAGCTAGCCGGTGGATCACCCCGGGACGGCCCGGGACACGTACGCAACGAGCCCCGTGTGATGCGACGCCATCGCACGGGGCCTTTCTTTCGGTGACTGCCGTGGCCAGGAAGCCGGCGCCCAGAAACCGCGGCCCGCGAGCCGGCGCGTCTCACCCGGTCGCGGCTCCCTTGTCCGCGAGGACCCGACGGTAGCTGTAGACCGCCGCCGAGATAATGAACACGGTACCGACGATGCTCAGCGTATCCGGTATCTCGCCCCAGAGCAGCAACCCGAACGCGAAGGCGAACAGGATGTGGACATAGACGTAGATGGATATCCTCGTCGCGGGCGCCTGATGGTAAGCCAGCGTCAGCGCGAACTGCCCGGTTGTCGAGAAGACGCCGGTGCCAAGCAGGTAGACCCACTGCAACCCTTCCGGCCTCACGAAGTTGACGAGCATCAGCGGCACGGCGACCACCACGGACACCAGAGAGAAGTAGAAGACGATCCTGTATGGTGGTTCGTCTCTCCTCAGGTGCCGCACGATGGTGTAGGCCGCCCCGGATGCTGCCGCAGACACGAAGCCGGCGACAGCGGGAACCGCCTCGAAATCGAACTGCGGCTTGATGACGAGCGCAGCTCCGGCAAGCGCGACGACGAGCACCGGGACGACATACCGCGACAGCTTCTCGCGCAGAAAGAGCACGGCGAAGAGCGTGACGAAGAACGGCGACAGCTTGTTGAGAACGGTCGCATCAGCGATGTTCAGGCGTTCGATGGCGAAGAAGTAGAGGAACATGGCGATCGTTCCGAACGCACCGCGAAGAAGCAGGAGCGGCATGCGTGGGTTGCGCGCGAACAGGTTCTCCCTGGCGCGAACTGCAAGCGCACCGGTCACCGCGAGCATGACAACGCTTCTGAAGAAGACCTTCTCGCACAGAGGGATCTCCCCTGCGAGTCTCACCATCACAGCGACGAGCGCGAACGATAGGCCGGAGAGGACCATCATTGCGATGGCTCGGCCACAGTGGTCAGCCTGCACCCGACCGCGGCCCAGGCTGATTCCCTCTCTCGACTGACCACCTGCTCCATTCGTCATCGTTTCACCCTGCGAAGGACACGCGAACGCTGTATCGCCCGCGGAAGAACGGCTGCACTACAATGGAGAGCCTCTCGTACACCGAGAGCGGTATCCCGATGTCGGCCACGTAGAGCTCGCCCGCAACGCGAGCAAGTCCGGTCTTCGGAAGAGCGAGCGTCAGCGTGCGCTCGGGACGAATCGCCCCACCGAGGGCGGCACCCGTTGTTGCGTTCACTCCCGACGGCACATCAAGTGACAGGATCCGCCCGCCGCTCTGGTTCGCGATCTCGATCAACTCCGCGACGCGTCCGCGGGGAGCTCCCACGAGACCGTATCCGGTCAGCGCGTCGACGATCACAGCCGCACCGCCGACAGCTCGATTCCATCGTCCGTGTGAAAGGACACAACTCCTCCCTGAGGCCGCCATCATTCTGTGCCTGCGTGTCCGTATGCTGTCACATGCTGTGGAGCTGTGCAAGAACCCGACGCGTCGGGCGACCTTGACGGCGCCTGCCCGCCGCAATCCGCGGAATCAGCTATGCGCTAGTCTGCGATTTCTGTAGAATAGCTGTCGTGGCGGTCGGGCACGTCCCCGCCCGGTCTGCGCTCCTTCCAGCCGCGATCGGAGCGCGACCACCTGCACTGTCCAGAAGCGCCAAGCTCCGTCCCGGGAGCACCCATGATTGGCAAGACCATCTCTCACTACAGGATCATCGAGAAGCTCGGCGAGGGCGGCATGGGCGTCGTCTACAAGGCCGAGGACCTCAAGCTCGGGCGTGTGGTCGCGCTCAAGTTTCTGCCGCCGGAGTGGACGCGCGACGCCGCGGCCCGCGCGCGGTTCTTCCACGAGGCCCAGGCGGCGGCCGCGCTCAGCCACCCCAACATCTGCACGATATTCGAGATCGACGAGGCCGACGGCCAGATCTTCATCGCCATGGAGCGCATCGAGGGCGAGGACCTGAGTGACGTGATCGCGCGCGCGCCGATGAAGATCGGTGAGGTGCTCGATGTCTCAGTCCGAATCGCCGAGGGCCTCGCGGCCGCGCACGCGAAGGGCATTGTCCACCGCGACATCAAGCCCGGCAACGTGATGCTCACGTCCGGCGGCCGCCCCAAGATCATGGACTTCGGTCTGGCGAAGTCGGTCGGCCAGACGAAACTCACGAGAGTCGGCACGACGACCGGGACCGTCGCCTACATGTCGCCGGAGCAGAGCCGCGGCGAGGACGTCGACCACCGCACCGACATCTGGTCGTTCGGCGCGATGCTCTACGAGATGCTCACGGGCCGGCGCCCGTTCAGGGGCGCCCGCGACCAAACCGTCATCCATTCGATTCTGAACGACGAGCCCGATCCGATCACCGGGCTCCGCACCGGCGTTCCAATCGAACTCGAGCGCATCGTTGGAAAGGCCATGGCGAAGCGGGCAGACGAGCGGTATCAGCACGTGGACGATCTCATCGCGGATCTTCGATCGCTCAAGCGGGGACTCGGCTCTGAGACGGCAACCATCTCGGTTCCGGCGGGCGCCCAGGCGAAGGGACGAGCACGCGGCCCGGCCGTGTGGAGATGGGCCATTGTCGCGGCGGTCGTCGTGGTCGCCCTGACGTTGGTCTGGAGCGTCACGCATCGCGACACGGCCCCCGCTGATCTCGATCCGGGCAAGGTCGTCGTCGCGGTGTTCGAGAACCGTACGGGCGACGCCTCGCTCGACCCCGTCGGCCAGATGGCGACGGGGTCGATCGCCGAGGGGCTTGCGCAGATCGGCATGGTCGAGGTCGTGCCGACCCTGACCGCCGGTGAATCAGGATCCAGAAACGAGCGCGACCTCGCCTCCCTGGCCGAAACATCAGGAGCCGGACTCGTCATCTCCGGTGCCTACTATCTCACGGGCGACAGCCTCCGCTTCCAGGCGAATCTCACCGACGCCCAAAAGCACAAGGTCGTCGTCACGATCCCCGCGATCGGCGGCCACCGAGGTAACCCAACGGCTGCCATCGAGCGGCTTCGACAGAAGGCGATGGGCGCCGTGGCCTTCCACGTGGAGCCGGGCTTGGTCAAGGGAGAGGTCGTGTCCCCTCCCACGTACGATGCATACCGGGAGTACAGCTTCGGCGTGCGCCTCTTCGGGTCCGACTACCCGGCGGCCATCGAGCACTTCGAGCGCGCGGCCGCGCTCGATACGACATTCGTGGCACCCTGGCTCCACATTTTCTTCTGCCATGTGAACCAGGGGAAGTATGCGAAGGGCGATTCGCTGGTTCGAAGTCTCAATCAGCGGCGTGAACGGTTCTCGTCTTACGAGGGGATGTTCGTCGACTACATGGGAGCCCACATGCGCGGGAACAACGCCGAACAGCTGCGGGTCCTGCGGCTGATGGAGGGGACTGCGCCGGACGACGATGTCGTCAAGTATCTTATCGGACTCCAAGCGCTAGCGCTGAATCGTCCCAGAGAGACGGTTGCCGCTATTTCAACCGTCGTCCCCGAACTCAGGGACTCCGCGTTCTACGCCCGATCGTGGGGATTCAGTGTCGTGGCCGCGGCACTTCACTTGCTCGGGGAATACGAAGAGGAGCTCACAGTCCTACGGCGCGCACGGGAGATCTACCCGGACATCATCTCGCTCCGGGGGAGCGAGGCACGCGCGTTGGTCGCACTCGGCCGGCTGGACGATGTGGAAGCGCTCATCGACGAGACACTCGCTGCCTCGGGGAGCTTCGGAACGCCTGCGGGTGTCATGAGTGAGGCGTCTGTCGCCCTCCGGGTGCATGTCGGTCGCGAGGAGGCGATCGAGATGGCCGAGCGGGCGGTCGCGTGGCGAGAGGATGAGCTCGAGGGGAAGACAGTCGTTGACGACTGGTGGGGCCATTTCTACATGGCCGATGACCTCTGCGCGGCCGAGCGCTGGCAGGAAGCGCGGGGACTTCTTCTGCAGCTGGCGCCGGAGAGGCCGGAAGACCTTGAGGTCAGGGGCTGCCTCGGTGTCCTCGCGGCACGCCTCGGGGACCATGGCGAAGCCCGCGCGACCCTCGAGGACCTCCGTCGGCTCGACGACCCCTACCTCTTTGGCAACAACACCTACTGGGCCGCCTGCATCGCCGCGCAGCTCGGTGAGCGCGAGCGGGCGGTTGAACTCATTCGGCAGGCGCTGTCTCAGGGCTTCAGGGTCAACATGCAGCTGCATAGCGACAGGGACCTCGAGCCGCTCCACGGCTACCCGCCGTTCGAGGAGCTGAGGCGCCCCAAGGGGTAGTGCGTGGCGCACCACGCTCGCAACCGCGGAGACAACGTGATCGGCAAGACCATCTCTCACTACAGGATCATCGAGAAACTCGGCGAGGGCGGCATGGGCGTCGTCTACAAGGCCGAGGACCTCAGCCTCGAGCGCCCGGTCGCCCTCAAGTTTCTCTCGCCACGGGCGATGGGCACGGAGGAGGATCAGGAGCGATTCGTGCACGAGGCCAAGGCCGCGGCCTCGCTCAACCACCCGAACATCTGCACCATCTACGAGATAGCCAACGCCGACGGGAAGACGTTCATCGCCATGGAGTACGTCGAGGGCGAGAACCTCTGGGTTCGAATGAAATCTGGCCCCTTCTCACTCGACGAGGCCCTCGCCATCACCGCGGACATAGCCAGGGGCCTTGCCGCCGCACACGAGCGCGGCATCGTCCATCGTGACATCAAGCCTTCCAACGTCGTGGTGACGCCGAACCGCGTCGTGAAGATCATGGACTTCGGACTCGCGCGCGTCGCAGGAGGCGCGCAGCTGACCCAGCCGGGCACCACGCTGGGGACGGTCTCCTACATGTCACCGGAGCAGGCGCGCGGTGACGACATCGACGGTCGAACGGACATCTGGTCGCTGGGCGTCGTCCTGTACGAGATGCTCACCGGCAGAAGGCCGTTCACCGGCGACCGCGACATGGCTGTCATCTACTCGATTCTGAACGTGGACCCCAAACCCCCGATCGAGCTGCGCCCCGATATGCCGGAGACCCTCGAGGCGATCCTGAAGAAGGCGCTCGCCAAGAATCGCAACGCCCGTTACGGGAACGCTCTGGAGTTCGCTGGTGACATCTTCGCCGTGAAAGGAGCGCTCGACACCGGAGCCCCGGCAACACTGGCCATGCCCTCGGCGGGAGCGCGACCCCACACGCAACCCTCCGTCGCGGTCCTCCCCTTCGCCAACCTCAGCGCGGAACCGGAGCAGGAATACTTCTGCGACGGCATGGCCGAGGAGATAATCAACTCGCTCGCACAGCTCGAGGGTCTGCGAATCGTCGCGAGGACCTCGTCGTTCGCGTTCAAGGGGAAGAACGAGGACATTCGGGATATGGGCAGGCAGCTCGGTGTCGAGACGCTCCTTGAGGGGAGCGTGCGCCGCGCTGGCAATCGCCTTCGCGTCACGACCCAGCTTATCAACGTCGCCGACGGCTGCCACCTCTGGTCGGAGCGCTTCGACAGGGAGATGGAGGACGTCTTCGCGATCCAGGACGAGATCTCGCTGGCCGTCACCGACGCGTTGAAGCTGAAGCTGCTCGGCGAAGAGAAGAAGAAGGTCGTCAAGCGACACACCGAGAACTTCAAGGCCTACCGCGCCTATCTCAAGGGGCGCTACCACTGGTTCATCAGATCCTCAAGCGACATCGAGAAGGCCATCGAGTATCTGAAGGAGGCCGTCGCCATAGACCCGGAATACGCGCTGGCGTACGCCGGCCTGGCTGACTGCTACGGCGTGCTGTCGATCTACCGGCCCGTCGCCCCGGAGGAGGTCTATCCCAAGGCGAAGGCCGCGGCCATGAAGGCGCTCGAACTGGACGATTCGCTCGCCGAGGCTCACGCGGCGCTCTGCTGCATCATGGACAACTACGAGTGGGACTGGGTCGGCGCCGAGCGGGAGATCGAGCGGGCCATCGCGCTGAACCCCGGATACGCCACGGCCTATCAGTGGAAGGCCGAGGGTCTCATTACCCAGGGCCGGTTCGACGAAGCCGTCGAGGTGATGAACAAGGCCAGAGAGCTCGACCCACTCTCGCTCTTCATGAACGCGCGCGTGGGCATGGCATTTTTCTACGCGCACCGCTACGACGAGGCGAAGGCCATTCTTGAGACAACGCTGGAGGTTGACCCGAGCTTTGCACAGGCGCGCTACTTCCTGTCGCTGGTCTACTCCATGGAGGGACGCTACGAAGAAGCCATAGAGATGATCCCCGAAGAGAGCTACAGGGCCTGGGTGGCAGTTCTCCACGCGTTGAACGGTGACACCGACAGGGCACACGAGGTGATGAACGACGTGCTCTCCCGTGGGAGCTCGCGCTACCACTGGCCATCCGTTAGAGCCAGCTTCTGCTTCGCACTGGGCGACATAGACGGGTGTTTCGAGTGGCTGGGAAAGGCGGTCGAGGAGAAGGACCCGAGGCTGCAGAACATGATGCGAAGTCCATTCACGGATTCCCTCCGTGACGACCCCCGGTTCAATGCGATCCTCGCGAAGATGGGGCTCGAGCCATGATCGGCAAGACCATCTCTCACTACAGAATCACCGAGAAGCTCGGCGAGGGCGGTATGGGTGTCGTCTACAAAGCCGAGGACACCAGGCTGGAACGAACGGTGGCCCTGAAGTTCCTCTCTCCGCACATGCTGGGCGATGAGACCGACAGGGCTCGCTTCGTGCACGAGGCCAA
This sequence comes from Candidatus Eiseniibacteriota bacterium, assembly GCA_030613615.1. Taxonomy (GTDB): domain Bacteria; phylum Joyebacterota; class Joyebacteria; order Joyebacterales; family Joyebacteraceae; genus JALGZG01. Next base: position 12,620 of record JAUWLR010000034.1, on the reverse strand, counting down.
GGCCGCAGCGTCGCTCAACCACCCCAACATCTGTACCATCCACGAGATCGATGAGGCCGACGGCCAGATCTTCATCGCCATGGAACTCGTCGATGGGGAGAACCTGCAAACTCGGTTGCGCCCGGGTCCTCTGGAGATCAGCGACGCTCTGGGTATCGCGGCCCAGATAGCCGAAGGCCTCTCGGCCGCTCACGGCAGAGGGATCGTCCACCGCGACATCAAACCTGCCAACATAGTCGTCACACAGAATGGTCTCGCGAAGATCATGGACTTCGGACTCGCCCGGAGACCGGGAGGGGCGCAGCTGACGCGGGCAGGCACGACGATGGGCACCGTCGCCTACATGTCACCCGAGCAGGCTCGGGGAGACACGGTCGATCACCGCACAGACCTATGGTCTCTGGGCGTCGTTCTATACGAGATGCTCGCGGGGAAACGACCATTCATGGGCGACCGTGACCAGGCCGTGATCTACTCCATCCTGAACCATGAACCCGACCGCATCGCTCTCTCAGCGGCAGCGGGTCCAGCCGAGATCACGCACGCACTGGCAAGGGCCCTCGCGAAGGACCCTGATGCGCGCTACCAGACGGCTCAGGGCCTGGCAACCGACCTCAAGGCGATTCGCCAGAGACCCGAATCCAGCCTGACGACGGAACTCAGCGTTGAGTCGGCTCCTCTCCCCGCGATTGCCGTACTCCCATTCGCCAATATGAGCCCTGACCCCGAGAACGTCTACTTCGGCGATGGCCTGGCTGAGGAACTCGCAAACGCACTCGCGCGGCTTCCCGGGCTCCGGGTCGCCGCCCGTACCTCGGCGTTTCAGTTCCGCGGGACCGACGCGGACGCAAGGGAGATCGGAGAGAGGCTGAACGTCGAGACGATCCTCGAGGGGAGCGTCCGGCGGGTTGGGAGCCAGCTTCGCGTGACGGCGCAGCTCGTGAGTGCCCCCGATGGATTCCAGCTGTGGTCGGAGCGGTACAATCGTGAGATGACGGACATCTTCGCGGTTCAGGATGAGATCACTGCAGCGATCGTGGGTCAGCTCAAGATCAGGCTCAGCCCGGAGTCCAAAGAGAGAATCGGCAGGCGGGGCACCGGCAACGTCGATGCTTACTCGCTGTACCTCGAGGGGCGCTACTACTGGAATAGCCTGACCCCTGAGGGATTGAAGCGGAGCCGGGAGTGCTACGAGCGCGCCATCGAGATCGACCCGGACTACGCGCCGGCGCATGCCGCGCTCTCAATGTGGCACCAGAGTGTGGCGTTCTGGGCCGATGTGACGCCGCAGGAGGCGTTCGCGAAGTCCAGGGCCGCCGCCGAGCAGGCACTCGAGATCGATGAGACATCCCCCCTCGCCCACAACTGCCTGGCAGTTATCTACGCGATGCACGACTGGGATTGGGAGCGTGCCGAGCCCGAGTTCAAGCGCGCGATCGAACTTGACCCCTCATCTCCGTTCGGACACTTGAACTACGCGTACCTCCTGAGGGATCAAGGACGACACGGAGATGCGCTACGCGAAAGCGGGATCGCCCGACGCCTGGACCCACTCTCGACTGTCGTCACGTCGTGGGCCGCCGCGCTCTCGGTGGCTGCCGGGCGCATTCGGGAGGGAATCAGCGAGCTTGAGACGACCGCGTCGCGCGACCCGGGTGCCTGGCAACCGCACGTGTGGCTCTGTCAGGCCTACCTTCATGCGGGAGCGCGGGACCGGGCGATCACCTCGGCCAAGCGGGCAGCTGAAGGTGCTCCAGGCCTCGCCATCACAATGGCGATGCTCGCTTGCTCGTACTACTTGGGCGACAGGACCGCAGATGGCGACCGCCTCCTGCAGAAACTCCGGGAGAAGGCCGAGCACGGGTACGTCTCCCCTACGCTCCTTGCGTGGATCCATGTCACCCGCGGCGCCGTCGACGAGGCGGTCGAGTGCGCCGAGCGGGCGTACGAAGAACATGACCACTGGCTGCCAGCAACCCGCGTGAACCCCCCCGGTATGCGCTTCGAGGACCCAAGGCTCGCGTCAATCCTGTCGAAGGCCGGTCGGGATCCCCACGTGGAGAACCGCGATCAGACGCGCAACGACCCACGCCTCCCCATGCCTGCGCCCACATCAGCGATGGATGTTGCCGGTGCGAAGCAGGCGCCATCCATCGCGGTCATGCCCTTTGCGGACATGAGCCCTGATGGTGACCAGGAATACTTCTGTGACGGCATGTCCGAGGAGATCATCAACGAGCTCACAGGAGTCAGCGGCCTGCGAGTGATCGCCCGAACATCCGCATTCTCCTTCAAAGACAAGAGCGAGGACATCAGGGAGATCGGCAGGAAACTGGACGTCACGTCAATCCTCGAGGGAAGCGTGAGGAAGGCCGGGGACCGCGTTCGCATAACCGCTCAGCTCATCAATGTCACCGATGGTTCTCACGTGTGGTCCGAGCGGTACGACAGAGTCCTGGAGGATGTGTTCGCCGTGCAAGACGAAATCGCATCCGCAATCGTCGAGAAGCTCCGGGTCGCAATGACAGCCGGCGGGCAGGGTCGCTTCACTGAAACTCGGAAGGTCAACCCCGAGGCACACGATCTCTACTTGCGTGGGAGACACGTGCTGAACAGAGGACTCATGACACTGCTCTATGACCGCAAGAGAGTGGACAGAGCCATAGAGTTCTTCACACGGGCCACGGAGGTGGACCCCGACTACGCCCCGCCCTATGCGGGGTTGGCTGATATCTACAGCGCGCTCTGCAGGTGGATACCGCCTACGGGCAACTGCGAGAAGGCCATACAGTCTGCCATCAAGGCGACCGAGCTTGATGACGGGCTGGTGGAGGCCCACGTCGCTATGGGGCGTGCCATCTTGACCACGGAGTTCGACTGGGAGGGCGCGCTGCTCGAGCACATGCGAGCGCTCGAGCTCAACCCGGGGAGTGCGCCCGCTCATCGCGCTGCCGCACTCTACTACAGCTGGGCAGGCGAGTTCACGCAGGCGAGCGTCCACGCCGATCGAGCGTTGAACCTTGACCCATTGGACTACGGCACGCACCTGGTGACGATGTTCGCCACGGGAATCGCACGTACCCTCCACGCCGAAGCCGTCGACGTCGCCGATGCTGCGGTGGAGCTCTTTCCCGATGATCAGTTCTTCGAGGGAAGTGCGCTCTGGCACCGCGTGTTGGCGGGAGTCGATGTCGAGACATCCGCTGATGAGTTCCTCAGACGCTGGCCGGATCACGAAGTCGCTGGGGTGATCTGCGCGATGACCGGCAGGCCTGACGAAGCCCGGAATGCGATCGCGCGGCTTGAGGAGAAGGGGAACGAGGACCTTCACTACAACAAGGCGCGGATCTACGCGGCTCTCGGCGAGACGGACAAAGCACTGAGCTTGCTTGAGAAGTGCTGGGATGAGACGCCTCGCATCTTCCTGCAGCTCAACTCCGACCAGGAGCTGGACGTCCTGCGAGGCGAGCAGAGATTCAAGGACCTCATCGAGCGCTCGGGGGTTCCCATGGGCGAGCTGGCGTATCTGTCAGAGTAGATGCCTGCACGGAAGCTGCCTGGAGTGCTCACAGAGGCGGGAAGCGTTGCCTACCACGCCCGGCGCACCGCACTGCGCGCTCGCGTCTCGAGGCTCAAAGCCCAGGAGAGGTACATGACACTGAGTATCATCGTCCCCATCTACAACGAGCAGTCAACTGTGGAAGAGCTGCTCGAGCAGGTGCTGGCGAGTCCGCTTCACCCCGAGATCGTCGTGGTCGACGACGGTTCATCCGATCGCACGCCCGAGATCCTCAAACGTTACCGCGAGCATCCCAGCGTGTGCGTCGTGACGCACGAGCAGAACCGGGGAAAGGGAGCGGCGGTTCGGACGGGAATCGATCACGTCACCGGCGACATCGTCCTCGTCCAGGACGCGGATCTCGAATACGACCCTGACGACTACGAGGCGGTGGTCGCGCCGTTCAGAAATCCCGACGTTCAGGTCGTCTACGGCTCGCGACGCCTCCTGAGTTCGAACCCCACCGGCTCGTGGATGTTCCTTCTGGGAGGCGCCTCGCTCACCTGGGTCACCAATCTGCTCTACCACACGGGCATCACGGACGAGCCGACCTGCTACAAGGCCTTCCGCACCGAACTCCTGAGGTCGCTTCCGCTCACGTGCGAGAGGTTCGAGTTCTGTCCCGAGGTAACGGCCCTTGTGGCGAGGAGGGGGATTCGCATCCACGAGGTGCCCATTCGGTACGCCCCGCGGAGCCGGTGTGACGGCAAGAAGATTGGGCTCGGGGACTGGTTCGAGGCCGTTCACACGCTCATCAGGTACCGGTTCGCTCCGAGGCGCGCGCTGGGTCCGCGAGAGTCGCAATCACAGGCAGACAGGTGAGCCACGCCCCCACCGCGGCCGCGCTTCCACCCCCTCCCCCTGCCCACACTGGTGACTCACTCGTCTCCGGCGCGAGGGCCCGGCCGTGCCCAGCACAAACAGCACCACCCACAACATTGCGATGTCGACCGGAAGCCGGTAGCGCACGATTGCCGGATAGGCGATGAACGGTGCCGCCACGAGAATCGCGAACACGACCGTCCCCCAGAGCACCGGCCCCGTGCCCGGACGCTTTTTCGAGGTGGCAAGGAAGTAGCCGAACACCAGGGCGAGAAGCAGGTACGGGAACCCGACCGCGGCGTTGACGAGGAGGCCCCCTCTTCGGGAGAACGGCTTCCAGTACTCAGCTTGTCGGATGACGGCGAGTTCCGCGAAACGTCTCCGGTTCTCCCGGATGAACTTCATGGCCTCGCGTCGAGCGACCTGTCCCATCTCAATCTCGGGAAGGTGTTTGATCGTCTCCATGTAAGGGGTGAACGTCCCCCCGTGGTCCGCGGCGGTCACGCCGGTCGCGTCCGGATTGTTGGACTTCCAGAGATCGACGCCCGCCTTGCTCGTCGTCATTACGGGCCCGCCGAACGCCGCGTAGTTCCGGATCGGCCACGGCATGAAGATCAAGAGGACGAGCACAACGTAGACAGCCGCCCTCTTGAGCGCCAGCCGCTTCCCTCCAGTTGTGTCCTTCTTCGCACGCACGAGCATATAGACCGGCGGAAAGAGAATCACGGCCGGAATGAGTGGAAGGCGGGTCAGCACCGCGATGCCTCCCAGGATTCCCGCGAGGACTGCCGTCCACATTGAGTCGTGCGGTTCGGTCTGGACGAGCGCGAGCCACGGGAGGAGCACAATCGGCAAGAGGGCCTCGCTGATCACGAGACCCGAGTTCGCGAGGATCATCGGGTAGACCGCGAACGGCACCGCGAAGACAAACGAGCGACGCACTGGAAAGCCGATGCGCCTCCAGATGAGGAAGGCGACCAAGGAGAGCAGAATCGTCGGGAGCGCCGCGTACCAGCGCAGGAACGGGACCGGCGGTTCACCGAAAAGATACGGGAGGACGAGGTACAGCACCATCCCTGGCGCCCGCATCGTCGTCGGGACACCGTGCCGCGTGTAACCCTCCCCTGACGCCAGGTTCTGGGCGATCCCCGCGTACGGCCCCTCGTCTCCGACGAGGTGGTCCTGGGCGGGCCCGAGGAGGACTCTCTTGGCCGCGCCCGACGCGGCCACGCCGATGGCGACGAGGATGATGATGACAATAATCGTCCGTGTGCGGTCGGTCACGTGGCGAGCCTCCATCAATAGGCCGCCCCGGCGGCCCATGGCCTGGAACCTGGCAGTCAGCGTGAGCAGGGGTCAAGCACGGCACGGCCCTTCCCTATCGGGTCAGATCCGCCGCCATCTTCTTCGCCACGTCCGCCGCCACCTCCGGTAGTGCGTCCAGTGTCGTGCAGTCGGGCACCATGTACTTCCCGACGACGTCCACCTGCCCCCAGTCCGCCAGGCGGTCGAACACCGCCTGGATAAGCTCGGCGTTGTTCTCTACGGGACCACCTGAAGTGACCAGAAGCGCGACGCGCTTCCCCTTAATCAGCGACTTGTAGTTCGGCCCCATGTACCCCGTCACGAGACCGAGATGGCGCTCCAGGAGCGCGTGCATGCCGGCCGGGAAACCCCACATGTAGAGTGGCGCTGCGTAGACGACCGCGTCCGCTGTGAGGATGCGCTGGAATATGCCCTGGACATCGTCCTCCTGAGCGCAGAACGGCTCGTCGGGGTGCTGCTGACACGCGTAGCAGCCGACACACCCCGCGACGTCAACGTCCGCGATGTTCAGCCTGTCCACATCGTGTCCGTCCGCGACCAGACTCTCGAACATACCGAGCACGCCGGCGGTGTTGCCGTCCTTCTTAGGGCTCCCCAGGATCGTCAGGATCTTCATGTCCTCTCCTCTCAGGCCGTGGTAGTGGCGCGCTCCACCTTGACCACGCGCATCCGCTTCGCAAGTTTGAGGACCTCGAACGCAGTGAGATACACGCCCGCTCCACCCAGTACGTAGACCCAGTCTACCGCAGACAGCCTCGCGAACGCGAGCCACTCGCTGACGAACGGGCCGTAGACGGCTATCGAAGTCAGCGCGATCGAGAACACGATCGACAACAGGAGCGTCCGGTTGCCCCAGAAGTTCCGCGAGAAGATCGACGTCCGTTCGAATCTCCGGGACAGCACGTTGACGAACTGACAGTGCGCTATCGTGAGATACGTGATGGTCGTGGCCCGCGCGTAGAGGAACGCCTCCGAGTGATCCACGGTTAAGGTGATACCGCTTCTCCACATGAAGAGACCGAAATTGGCGAACGCCAGGGCGCCCATGAAGAAACCGAGCAGAATGACCTCCGTGGAGGTCGCACGATTCAGGATGTGCGTCTTGAGGTCGCGCGGTGGCGCCGTCATTATCTCATCGTGCGCGGGGTCGAACGTCAGCGCCGTCAGCGGCAGTATCTCCGCCAGAAGATCTATCGCCAGAATCTGTATCGCCAGTATCGGAATGGCCCAGTTCCTGAGCGACACGGCGGCGAGCCCGAGAAGAACCACCGCGAGCTCCGCGGCGTTCGTGGTCATCGAGGCGAGCACCGTCTTCTTGAGATTCTCGTAGATGGTCCTCCCCTCTCGCACGGCTTCGACAAGCGTCGGGAAGCTGTCATCCAACAGCACGAGTTCGGACGCCTCCTTGGCGACGTCCGTCCCTATCTTGCCCATCGCCACACCGATGTCGGCGCGCTTGAGAGCGGGCGCATCGTTGACTCCGTCGCCTGTCACGGCGACGACCTCGTGCTGGTCCCCCAGCAGCTTCACGATGCGCAGTTTGTCCTCCGGGTCGACGCGCGAGAATATCATCGCGTCGTTCTCCTCCATCACTGACGTCAGAGCGGAGTCGCTCATCGCGTGGAGCTCCTGGCCGGTGATGACGGGCGGGACCACTCCCTCTTCCGCCAGACCGATCTCTCTGCCCACCGCCTGCGCCGTGATGGCGTGGTCGCCCGTCATGATGAAGGTCCGTATGTGAGCCGCGTGGCAATCCGCGATCGCCTCTCTCACACCCTCCTTGGGAGGATCGATCATGCCGGCGAGCCCGAGGAACGTCACGTCGCGTTCTACTTCCTCCATCGTGTAGTCGCGGTCGTCCGTACCGAGAGGACGGAAGGCTATCCCGAGCACCCTGAGGGCGTTCTTCGAGTAGTCCTCCGCAGCAGCAGTGACAGCGGCCCTATCCTCATTCGTGATGGGCACGGCCTTGCCGTCGCGGTAGATGGACTTGCTGATGGTAAGCACGCTGTCCGGAGCGCCCTTCATCGCAAGCTGCTTGTGGTCCCCGAACTCGCGGACCGAGCTCATGCGCTTGCGCTCGGAGTCAAACGGGAACTCCTGCAGCTCCGGGTTCTCTTCGTCCTCGGTCGGCGAGCGCGTCCCGAGCTTTGTGGACATGGCCACCAGCGCGGCCTCGGTGGGATCGCCCACCGGGTACCACCCGTCGTGCTCCTCGTCCGGCTTGTGGATCTCCGCGTTGGACGCCATGGTCGCCGCGTCCATCATTATCTCAATCTCGTCGATCTGCTCCTGCGTGAGGGCACCACCATCCTCTCCGAGGATCTCGCCCTCGGGCTCGTACCCGACCCCGGTCATCGAGAACTTCTTCCCGTTGAACCACACCTTGGTGACGGTCATCTCGTTCTTCGTGAGCGTGCCCGTCTTGTCGGTGCAGATGACGCTGGTCGAGCCGAGCGTCTCCACCGCAGGGAGGCTCTTCACTACCGCCCTGTGCTCCGCGAGCCTCTTGCTCGTCGCGGACATGGCAATCGTCACCTGGGCGGGCAGCGCCTGCGGCACCAGCGCCACGGCGATACCCAGTGCGTAGACCATGCTCGTCAGCAACCCGAAGCCCTGCCACATCGCGACCGCAAACAGTAAGGTGCCGATGACCGCGACGATGGTCGTGAGCCATCTGGCGAGCGCACCCAGTTCTCTCTCGAGCGGCGACTCGGTCTCCGCGGTCTCCTGCGTCATGTTGGCGATCTTGCCCATCTCAGTGTTCATGCCAGTGGCTGTGACGACGCCGGTGGCGCTACCTGATGCCGCGGTGGTCCCGACGTAGGCCATGTTGTCCCGATCGCCGATGACCGAGGCCGTAGCAATCGCGTTCGTGCCCTTGCCCTGCGGTGTGGACTCGCCCGTCAGCGAGAAGTCGTTCGTGCGCAGGTCGAACGACTCGACGATCCTCATGTCGGCCGGGATACGGTCCCCGGCCTCTATGCGAATGATGTCGCCGGGCACGAGCTTCTCCTGGGAAACTTCCGAAAGCTCCCCGTCCACCATCACCTTCGCCGGGGAGCTGATGAGGTTCTTCAGGCTGTCGACGATTCTCTGCGCCTTGTGCTCCTGCACGAACCCGATGACCGCGTTGACGACCACGATCACAAGCATGACGGTCCCGTCGCGGACGCTGCCTATCGCGAAGGAGATGACGGCCGCAATAATGAGGACCAGAACCAGAAGGTCCTTGAACTGCGAGAGGAGAAGCACCCACTTCGGCATCTTGAAATCGGCGGTCAGTTCGTTGGGGCCGTGCTCGCTCAGACGCTTCTCGGCCTCCTCACGCAGCAGGCCCTTGGGCGTCGTGCCGAGGGAGTCCAGGGCCTCCTGGACGGTCATCTGGAAGTACTGGCGTTCGGGCATGCTGTGATGCTCCTCAGTCCGCGGCGTGTGGAACCGGACAGGCTGCGCGACTGGGGTGAGTGTCGGTCCCCGAGGAACCCCAGTCAAATGCAGGGCGGAAGGAGTGCCGCCCTGCACATACGAGATTCATAGACTGTCGCGGACCGCAAGTCAAGCAGGAGAGAGATGTGGTTGGCGTGCTGCAGAGAGCTCGACTATTCACGTCGTCTGTTGCGACGCCGAGACAGCCGTTTGAGCGCGAGCTCGGGCAACCTGGGCTCAAGCAGCGCCCGATCGACCGACTCGGGAAGCCCCTGTGGGAACCGGGCGAACACTCGCAGCTCGTCCCATGCGTCCCACGGATTGTCGCCCGGATAGCGCTCAATGGCTGTCCTGGCCTGCTTGTTCGTGACAACGGTCCCGGTGATGATCCACACCGGGGCGCTCAGGATCAGATTGAAGCCGTGTGACACCGTCGAGACCGTACCGAGAAGCGTCCATGCCACGATACCCCCGGTTGCGGGATTGTAAGTCCCGAGCTTCGCCGTGAGGTCGGGCGACCTCGGAATCGCCACAAGCGACCCAGCCGCGCCGTCCGTCACAAGGACGAACACGGTGTCATCACCAACCGCGATGAACTCTCCTTCTGTTCTTACGGCGTCACCCTCTGAGCGGTGCCGGATACTGATCCACGCACCGTGTGCTTCCTCCTGGGTGGCGGCGGCGTTGGGAAGCCATCCCCTAGGTGCCCCCGTTCCAGCGCAACCCGTCACCACCACACCAAGGAACGCTGCCACAACCCCGACCATAATCGCTCTATCGCACATAGCGGCTACTCCAGAACATATCTTCCATGTCAGCCTCGACTGCCGCGAATCCAGGGGCGAGTTCGCGCAGCGCCCCCTCGGGATCCAGGAACATCCTCATGGCCTTCGCCAGGTCCTCCTCCGCGAGCCACTCCTCTCTCATCCACTCGAGGTAGTAGCCGCTGGTCTCGAGGAAGAGCTCGTACTCCCTGAAGTCGTCGGGCAGCTCGTAGACCATCGTGTAAACGTCACCAGGGTACGTCGTCAGGAACCTCTCTCTATCGAGAAGCAGCGCGAGGGGCGTGCGGACACGGCTGTCATTGCCCGAGACCTCCGACGGCCGCACGCGGATGGGCTCAACCGGATCACCAAGAACGGCAAGCGCGAGGTAATCCAGACGCCACAGGCCCTTCGTCAGGCGCAGACGGACCCTCAGGGGTCCGGACGACTGCACATGCGGCAGGCGAACCACCGCGGTGTCGGTGGCGAGAGGGCCGCTCTCGTTGATCTCGTCGACCAGTATGAACTCACCCGGCGCCGTCTCGACCAGCACCTCGATCCCGCCGAGCGCGTCTGTCATCGCGTCGAAGCGCCTTCGCATCTCGAGGTCCCCGCGCTCCAAGGCGGCTATCCACTCGCAAGCTGAACCACCAAGGTAGGAGAGCGCCTGGTAGAAGAGGTACGTAGACATCAGGGACTGCCTCGACGCAACCTGGAGGCCGACGTCCCCGACGGGGACGCCGGTGAACTCGAGATCGACCACCTCTTTGGCGCCTAAGAACGTGCCATCGGCGCTGCTGTTCCTTTCCGTGCCATCAAATGACGCCACCGCGGACAGGCAGTCTCCTTCGGGCCCGCCGGCTTTTGTGGGCTCTATGCTCCCGACAACTTCGTAGAACCGCCCGGCGGTCGCTGCCAGGACCCGACCTCCCGGAGGCCTCCGGACGGCAAGAACGTCGGCGTATCTCACAACATGCGTCTCCATCGCCTCGTTGGTCATACGCACCTCCATCCGCCTCGCCTCAGGCGAGGCCCGATAGAGGGCGTCCACGTCTGACCTCTCGAGACTCGGGGCAACACTGGAGGAAAAGCCCTCTGCCTGGAGAATCATCCCCTCGCTGCCGACTGCATAGAAGGTCGGGCAGGAGCCGAAGCACGCCTTGGGATTGGCGAGGCAGTAGCCCGTCAGCGCCACTGACAGGCCGGACAGCACCGTCATGCTCTGCGTCGAGGTGCCTTCCTGAAGAACGTTCGTCTCGAAGATCGCGACTGACGCGATGGGGACCTCAAGCTCTCCGCTGTCGAGCTCCTTTCGGTTCACATTGAGCAGCCGACCGACTCCCGAGACGACCTGCTCCCCTTCATCCACTCTCCAGGCCGACAGAACGTAGACGCTGCCGTTCATCATGTGGGCCTTGAGGAACGGTGACTCGCCGTCCAGGGAGGCGAACTCCTCGGACTCGGTCAGCTTGCGGGCCGGGCTCTCCGGCGGGGCACACCCCGGCGCCAACGCCAATCCGACAACCAGCACAATGCAGGTTGCCATCTCCATGGCGCGGACCCACGCCGGTGAGCGGCTGCAGTTTTGCACGGACATGGTGAACTTCCCTTACGGGCGCACGGGAGATTTGTTGGCAGGATGATGCACGTCACAGACGAGGCAGGATGTTGAGTGAATGATACTCGGTCTTGGCCGAGATGTCAATCCTGGCGTCAGGGCGCCGCTTGACCCGACACCGTCCATGGGGTAATCTGGACTCTGTTGCATTTCTGCAACCATCTGGATCTCAGCCGGCCACCTCCACTGGAGCCAGCGTGCCCTCTCGCCCGAAGAAGAACCCGTGCGATCTCAAGAAGCTCCTCGAGAGCGGGCGCTACGAGGGCGTCATCCTCGACAGCATCGCCGATGGGGTCTTCGCCGTTGATACCGACTGGAAGATCTGCTCCTTCAACCGCGCCGCCGAGGAGATCACCGGCATTCCCAGCGATGAGGCGATGGGCAGGCAGTGCGCCGACGTCTTCCGCGCCAGCATCTGTGAGTCCGCCTGCGCCCTGAGGGAGACAATGAAGACGGGCACGCCCATTATCAATCGTGCCATCTACATCGTCCGCTCCGACGGCACGCGCATTCCCATTACCATCTCGACCGCCCTTCTCAAAGCCGACAGCGGGCGCACTATCGGTGGTGTCGAGACCTTCCGCGACCTCAGCGGCGAGGAGGAGCTGCGCCGTGAGCTGGCCGGCCGCCACACGTTCGCGGACATGATCAGCACGAACACCGACGTGCTCCGCATCTTCGAGATCCTTCCAGACATAGCCGAGAGTGAGAGCACGGTCCTCATCCTCGGGGAGAGCGGGACAGGCAAGGAGCTGGTCGCGCGCGCCATTCACAACATGAGCCCACGTGCAGAGGGCCCACTTGTGGCCGTTAACTGCGCCGCCATCCCGGACACGCTGCTCGAATCCGAGCTTTTCGGCCACAAGGCCGGCTCCTTCACGGACGCCAGGAGAGACAGGGCGGGGCGGTTCGCCCTGGCGGAAGGCGGAACGATATTCTTGGACGAGATCGGCGATGTCTCTCCTGCTCTGCAGGCTCGTCTGCTCCGAGTTCTTCAGGATGGCACCTACGAACCCATCGGAGCCACCAGGACGGAGAAGGCCGACGTCCGTGTCGTCGCGGCGACCAACCGCGACCTCGACGCCATGGTCGCCAGCGGGGA
>JAUWLR010000258.1 GCA_030613615.1 Candidatus Eiseniibacteriota bacterium | reverse complement strand
CGATGTCGGCGGCGTCGCGCTCGACCTCGAGAACCGCGAGGAAGTGATGGACGCCTACGAGGCCATCATGAGCAACTGTCGCGCCCGCGTCCCGCAAGCGCGCATAAAGGGCATCCAGGTCTCGGAGATGGCGCCCTCCGGTGTGGAGCTCATCGTCGGCGCGCGGAAGGACCCCGCGTTCGGCCCGACCATCATGTTCGGCATGGGCGGCATCTACGTCGAAGTACTCAAGGACGTGACGTTCCGCGCGGTTCCCTTCAGCAGGGCCGAGGCCATCGGGATGATGAAGGACATCCGCGCGTATCCGCTCCTGCTTGGGGTTCGAGGCGAGGAACGCAAGGACATCGAGAGCGTCCTCGACACCATCATGAGACTCGGCACGGTCATTCAGAGATGCGACGGCATCTCGGACATAGAGGTGAATCCTCTCATTGCATACGAGCAGGGTCAGGGGGCGAAGGCCGTCGATATCCGCGTCCTTCTTTCTGAGACTACCGGAGGTGGAACCAATGCGTAGGCTGGTGTTTGCATCGATGCGGGAGGGGGCCGGGAAGACCAGTGTCATAGTGGGTCTTGGGAAGACCATGGGCAAGTCGTTCGGCTACATGAAGCCGTTCGGCGACCGCCTTCTCTACAAGAAGAAGCGGCTCTGGGACTACGATTCAGCGCTCATCGCGAACATCTTCGATCTGGTCGAGAACCCGGAGGACATCAGTCTGGGGTTCGACCACTCGAAGCTCAGGTTCATGTACGACGAGGCGGAAACGAAGAAGAAGCTCGGGGAGCTACTGTCGCACATCGAGAAGGACAGGGACATCGTGTTCATCGAGGCCGGAAGAGATCTGAGTTACGGCATCTCCGTCAATCTCGACCCCATCTCGCTGGCCAGATACACTGACGCCTCGCTCGTGATCGTGACGGGAGGTGATGAGAGAACCATCCTGGACGATGTCACGTTCGTGACAAGTCACCTCAACCTCGATGGCATCTCGTTCGCCGGCGTAATCGTCAACCGCGCGTACGACGTAGAGGATTTCAAGACTACCTACGCACCGATCATAGCCGGACTCGGCGTTCAGGTGCTGGGAGTCATCCCCTACGCTGTCGAGTTGACGCATCCGTCGGTCGGGTTCCTGTCGGAGTGTCTTTTCGCCAAGGTCATCGCGGGAGAGGTAGGTCTTTCGACCGTGGCCAAGAACATCTTCGTCGGAGCGATGTCGGCAGACGCCGCCCGCAGGCACCCCAGCTTCGGCAGGACGAAGAAGCTCGTCATCACGAGCGGAGACAGAAGCGACATGATCCTGGCGTCGCTGGAGGGCGACACGGCGGGAATCGTCCTCACCAACAACATCTCACCGCCGTCGACCATCATCTCGCAGGCGGCGCAGAAGGGCGTGCCCCTCCTCCTCGTGCCGGACGACACCTATCAGGTCGCCAAGCAGATCGACAACGCCCAGTACCTGCTGAAGCGGGATGAGGAAGAGAAGATAGAGCTTCTGGAGAAGCTCGTGCGCGAGAACGTCGATCTCAAGGCGGTCCTCGGCAGCTGAGAACGGCGCCGATGTCCTTTCAGCGCTTGAGAACGGCGCCCCTGCCCGTTCAACGCTCGAGGCCGGCCCCTGCTCTGAAGAGCGGAGGAACATCGACGGGCAGACGCCCGGTCAGGGGGGATTCCCCGAAGAGCGCCCCCACCGCCGCCCCCTGCGACGGTTCCGAGCCGTCGTAGCAGCAGATCAGGGCGGCCGCCTCCGAGAGCTCCACTGAGATCTCCGGCCCCGTGAACGCGAGCACGATCGCGTCCGGGGCCGACTCTATCAGGCGCCGCGCCACGGCAAGGAGTTCCTCCGAAGGTCCCGACCGCCCCTTCCAGGCCACGACGTCATCGAAGACAGCAATCACCGCCACATCGGCTGCGGCGGCCAGTTCCGCCAGGCGGGCGAGTTCGCCCGTCGTCACCCGCTCGTCCAGGACCATGTCCTGGACGTCGGGCAGCGTGGCCTCGAGCTTGGAGCGGAACCACACCAGGTTCATCGCCCTGTCGGAGTCCTTGAGCGTGAAGACCACGACGCGCTTGCCGGTCAGGTTCGCGGCACTGAGCGGGACAAGCGATGCGTCGTCTCGCAGAAGCGTGACGGCGCGCCTGGCGA
>JAUWLR010000139.1 GCA_030613615.1 Candidatus Eiseniibacteriota bacterium | reverse complement strand
CAGCTCGAGCGGGTCGCCGGGGTCAGTGAGTGCCCCGACCTCCGGGAATGACCTCTCCAGGATCTGTAGCCAGTCGTTCCCATACCCCCGCGGCTGACGCCAGCACGGGTTGTAGGTCCCGCACCACCACGTGCTGTCGCCGAGCCACTCGAACCCGTTGATGCGAATGGTGTCCTTGTGCCAGTAGTTCGGGATCGCGAGCGTGCCGCTTCTGTCCTCTGCGGTCCATCCCGCGTTGTCTCCGAGCAGGTCCTCGAAGTCGGCATCGAAGATCCATAGTGTGTCGGAGTAGGAATCGCGGGAGCGGGTGGCGCCCGGCTCTCCGAGCGGTGTCGCTTCGTAGCGCGGCTGGTCGAACGGAAACGTGGCATGCGAAAGGCACACACACGGTTGCGCGAGCAGCGCAGCGGCGGCAAGCGTGATGAGAATCGCGCGCATGGTGCTTCCCTCCTTCCGGGGAGGCGCTCATCCCGAGAAGCTGCGCGTCCGGCACGCGCCTGAGGTGCGGGGGGCAACCGGTCCAACTACGCTCGGAAGGTCCTGTCCTCCAGCATTGTCACCGCGTCGAGCGACACGGTCGGCCTCACCACCATGAACCCCCACGAGAGGCTCGCCTTGTTCTCGCCGCCGATGAGTGTGTTGTCCCCGATCCAGAGCGTCACGTCGCCGTAGGACTTCGAGTCCCAGACCGAGTAGCCGATCGGCTCCATGATCTCCGGGTTCATTCCTATCTCGAATCCGCCGAGCTTCCGCACGTCCCCCCTGCCCTCGGAGAGCACCAGCTGAAGCAGGTCGTCGTTCTGCTCGGCCTTTGCCGCGAGGACCTCGCCGTCCTTGAACTCGATGCGGGTGCCGCCGATCCGCACGCCGAAGTAGTCCGTCATATCCGACACAAGCACGCCGTTCGCCGTCCCCGCGACAGGGGCGACGATGACCTTCCCGGCGGGCAGGTGTCCCCACGCCCTGCCGTGCTCGACCTCCCAATCCGAGATGATCCCGTCGTCGATGAACACTTCCCGACCCTCGATGCTGAAGCTGAGGTCGGTACCGCCTGGTGAAGTGATGTGCACCTGGCTCCCGTCAGTGAGAACAGAACTCAGCTGCTTACCGCGCTGCTCGAGTTCCCGGTAGTCGGTATCTAGCGCGGTCCAGCACGCGTCGTGCAGGTCGCGGAACTCGATGCCCATGACGTCCGCCTTCTGCGGGGTCGGGTATCCCAGATAGATGATGCGCTTCCCCGCGTCGATCAGCTCGCGTGCGACGGGGTCCTCGAGGGGATAGCCCGGGATCCCCGCGTAGCGCGACTTCCGCCCGCTCTGGACGAGACTGCTCAGGAACGCCAGGCGTCGCTCGCCGACGTCCTTCTGCGGATCGACCGCGCCGTTCAGAATGGGGTAGTCGAGCGGCTCCTCGATGACGATGACCGAACTCAGGTCGCTCTTCCACTTGAGCAGGAAGCTACCCAGACTCCCCGGCGTGCATATGGTGATCGCGCTCCCGCCCGCGGCTTCGACCGCGCGGATGAGCGGCTTTATGATGTCCCTCTGAACCATGTCACCCTTCAGAACGACGATCTCGCCGCTCTTCGTGCCGAGGCAGTCGCGCACGACCTTCTGCGCGATCTCGTTCTGGTCGACCTCGAGGATCTCGCGCCTGCGCCAACCGAGCATGCTCCTCGAGATCATCTCCCGCACGTCGCCCGCCAGCCCCTCGTACTCACCTATACCGCGCGCGAGGTAAAAGTTTCTCGCCACCGCACGGTAGTATTTCTCGACCACTCCACCGGCCTCGACCGTCCGCACCTTCTCGACGAGCCCCGCCTTCTCGAGCTCCTTGATGTGGTAGTGCACGCGACCCCGTGTGCCCTCGATCCAGTCCGCGACCTGCTTCGCGGTCCCGGACCTCTCCACCAGCAATGTCAGAATCCGCACTCGCTCGGGGTTCGCAAGCGCCTTGATCTGCACGTCGCGGTCGACGACGGTCAGCTCTCTGCGCGGCGAGGTCGTCTTCCCGTTCCTGCGGCTCACTCTCACTCCTGGCCAGGGACGCGTCGCATGCTCGAGGGCTCTCATCTAACCGGTCTAATTTTCCAGCGCGGTCAGTTTACCACGCCCTGCCGGACCCGTCAAGACCCAAGATGAACCTTCCTCATGCGGCGGCTGTGGAGTCTTCCTGGGTGTATCCGGGAGTGTCCCCGGGAGCGTCGGGGGGTGTCCGGGAGCGTCCGGGGGGCATGTCCGGGGGCGCTCGGGGCATGTCCGGGGGCGCTCGGGGCGTGTCCTGCGAGCGTCCGGCGGGCCTCCCCCCCGGGCTTCCCCGCGCCCGTAGCAGCTGCGGGGACCCCTTTTGCGCTTGACACCCTCCCTCGCGCGCACCTAACATCTCCCGGAAGTTCCCTTCCACACGGCGATTAGCACTCACCTGCCGCAACGCAGACACATGGAGCACTAATGACGATAATCACAGAGGTCTGGGCCCGAGAGATCCTGGACTCCAGGGGCAATCCGACCGTCGAGGCCGACATCTGGCTGGACTCGGGGATCATGGGCCGCGCGGCCGTGCCGTCGGGCGCCTCCACCGGAACGCACGAGGCGGTCGAACTCAGGGACGGAGACACGACGCGCTACCTGGGCAAGGGTGTCCAGAAGGCGATCCACCACGTCAACGAGATCATCGGCCCCGAGCTCATCGGCGTCGACACGGACGAGCAGGTCCTCATCGACACCATCCTCATCTCGCTGGATGAGGAAGACAACAAGAGCACGATCGGCGCAAACGCAATGCTCGCGGTGTCGCTGGCCTGTGCGCACGCGGCCGCGGCGGTGTACGAGGTCCCGCTCTATCGCTACCTCGGCGGCGTCAGCGCGCGTCTCCTCCCCGTCCCGCTCATGAACGTCCTGAACGGTGGCGTGCACGCGAGCAACAACCTCGACATTCAGGAGTTCATGATCGTCCCGGCCGGCGTCGACAGCATGGCCGAGGCCGTGCGCGCGGGCGCGGAGATCTTCCACTCGCTGAAGTCCATGCTCGTTGAACGTGAGCTGTCCGTGGCCGTCGGCGATGAGGGTGGATTCGCACCGAACCTGAAGTCCGCCGACGAGGCGCTCGAGATAATAGTCGGCGCCATCGACAAGGCTGGATACGTTCCAGGCGACGAGGTCTACCTCGCGCTCGACGCGGCCGCGAGCGAGTTCTACGAGGACGGCGTCTACAATCTCAAGGGCGAGGGTGTGACCCGGACGAGCGAGGAGATGATCGACTACTACGCCGGGCTCGTTGAGAAATACCCCATCGTGTCCATCGAGGACGGACACGCCGAGGACGACTGGGACGGATGGAAGCTGATGATGGAGCGCCTGGGCGACACCATTCAGATAGTCGGCGACGACATCTTCGTCACCAATCAGGAGAGACTCCTGCGCGGCGTCAAAGAGGGTGCAGCGAACTCCATCCTCATCAAGCCGAACCAGATAGGGACGCTGACAGAGACGCTCGACACCATCGACGTGGCGCACAGGAACAGGATGACCACGGTCATCTCGCACCGCTCGGGCGAGACCGAGGACACGACGATCGCCGACATCACAGTGGCGGTGAACTCGGGGCAGATCAAGACCGGGTCGCTGTCGCGAAGCGAGCGACTGTGCAAGTACAATCAGCTCCTCCGCATTGAAGAGGAACTCGGCGAGACGGCGACCTACGCCGGCAAGACGATATTCGGCGTAACCGAGTAGCTCGCGAGTCGGGCGCGGTGATCATGCCGCGCGCGACGCGAAGCTCCGCTGGTACGACTCGTGCCGACTGGAGACACCTTGCCTACATCGTCCGGTGAGAACACAAGGCGTGTCGCGAAGAAAGAAGAACCTCGCTTCCTGCGGAGGGCCTTCGACGGCTACGGGCGCGGCGCGCCCGCGAAGGTCCTGAGGATCCTGAGCTGGAGCATTGCTTTCTGGTTCGTCTCGGCGATACTCCTGGGCGATTCCGGGCTCTTCTCGATAATGAGAATGAAGGGCATGAAAGGCGCGCTTCAGGACGAGATCAGCGCGCTTGAGCAGACGCGCGATGACGCCGCCACCTACAACGACGACCTCCGGAACGATCCATGGACGGTCGAGAAGGTCGCGCGTGAAGAGTATGGGATGATCAAGGAAGGCGAGACCTGCTATCGGGTCGTCCTCGAGGATGACGAGGAAAAGAAGTAGATGGACGCGCCTGCACTGATAGCAGGAGACGCGGGGTTGTTCAACATTCCTGGCCTGCACCTCCACGGATAGCCCCTGGGCGCTCTGCTCAGATCCTACGACACGGTCTGTCAATCCAGGTGGCTTTGGGTCATCACGCTCGTCGCGGTCCTGCTCTTCTCCGCGTCGATGAACGTGATGAGCCTGAAATCCTACGACGACTGCCACTACGCCCAGAAGGGTGTCGAGATGTGGCAGCGCGGCGCGTTCTTCACCGTGACCTGGGCGGGCAGAACCGACTTCCAGTATCCCCCGCTGCAGTTCTGGTTGCTCGGTCGCTCGTTCGCGCTCTTCGGGAAGAACGACTTCGCGGCCAGGCTGCCGTCCCTCCTGATGGCGGTGGCCATGCTGCTCATGACCTACCGAATCGGGACGGCCATGGCGGGACGCAGGGCGGCGATGGTGGCGACGGCGGTCCTCCTGCTGACCACGCTCTTCACCACGAACGCGAGGCGCTGTCAGACCGACATACCCCTCGCGTTCTGGACGACGCTCGCGATGCTCATCTACATCGAGGGACTGGAGAAGCCGAAGCTGCACGCGCTCATCGCCATCCCGCTGGGCGCCGCGGTGCTGACGAAAAGCGTGCTGGGTCTCTTCCCACTCGTGGTCGTTCCCGCCGCCATGCTTGTTCCGGCTCTGCGGAAGACCCTCAGAAACGGATGGCTCTGGCTAGGCCTCGCGCTGGGGCTGGGGCTGGGAGCGTCCTGGACGATCCACCAGTACGTCAACTTCGGCGACGCGTTCATGTCGTTTCACTACGGGACGATGGTCTTCTCGCGGACGGCGCAACCGCTCAACCTGATGAACATACTGACGGGCTATCCGCTGATCCTGATGGAGCACTACCAACCGCTGGTACTTCCGGCCCTCGCGGGGCTCGTCTTCTTCATCATGGACAGGCGACGGCGCGGAAGCACGGCGGCCGATTTCCTGGTCGTCTGGGCTGTGCTACCGGTAGTGCTCTACTCGTTCTCGGGGCTGCGCCACCTGCGCTACCTGTTTCCGCTGCTCCCAGTGTTCGCGATCCTCACGGGGTACCTGCTGGACACGAGGGTGAAGAAGCTGATCGTCCCGCTGTGTTGCTACGTGGTCCCGATCATCAGCATCGCGTCGGCCGCGATCTACTGGATCGACCCGACGCTTCTGGCAAGCGACAACAACCAGGTCTTCAAGCAGAAGATTGAGGTCGCGCGCGCCCCCCTTGAGCCCGGGACGACTCTCCCCTACCTCGGTGGGGATTACTGGGTCGAGGCGAATCCACTGCTGTACTACTGGGACATGAAGCTCGAGAGACCGGGCGACACGACGGAAGAAGCGGTCGCGAAGGCGCTCGCAAGCCCGCACCGCTCGCTCATCTGCGTCCGTGACAGGCTGAACGAAGTAACAGAGACCGGCGTCCTGCACGAAACCGTGGTGGAGGGAAGGGGGTGGGCCTGGTTGAGGTTCCCCCTGAAGGAACCACCGGCTGCGAGCGGCATCTGAGAAGGACCGTTGCAATCTGGTTCGTCTCTAGTTATACTCTCCGGCAACTTGAGGTTCTCCGGAGCAGACCCAAGTACCAGGAGAAGAAGTAGATGGACCCATCTGCACTGTTGTCAAGAGACGCGGGGCTGTTTGCCGCAGAACGCATAGTCCTCTGGATAGCCTGCGCGGCGTACGGCGTCGCGCTGCTCTTCTACATAGCGCACATCATCCGTCCGAGCTGGAAGGTCTCCCGCACGGGCTCGACGGTCTCGCTTCTCTCCGCGGCGGGCCTTCAGACCATCGTCATCATCCTCCGAGTCGTCCTCAAGGGCGCTCCCCCGTTCCAGAGCCTCTACGAGAGCCTGGCGTGGTTCGCGTGGATGACGGTCGTCGCGTACCTCATCATCG
>JAUWLR010000113.1 GCA_030613615.1 Candidatus Eiseniibacteriota bacterium | reverse complement strand
GACGAAGAGGTCCAGCGTCGTGCCACCCGACGGCCCGGCGCTCGCGTCCACGCCGCAGCCGACGGCGAAGACCATGAAGGCGCTGCCCTCGGTCGTCCCCGTGATCGTACCCTCGTAGTGAGGTGTCAGCGAGCCGTAGAGACCGATGGACGGAACGCTCGCCTCTATGTCCGCGCTCGTGAACGTCGAGGCGCCCGTCACAGGGATCACGTCCTCGAAGCAGTTGTACGTCTGCCTGAGCTCGCTCGCCACGATGGTGAGGTCCTCACCGTACGGCGGCATGATCGTGAAGTGAGCCTCGCCCACGCCGTCCGTGACGTCCGTCTGGGAGGTGATGCCCCAGCCGTCGACCACGATCTCAACGTCGGGCAGAGGAGCTCCACCGCTGTCCCACACCGTCACCACGACCGGCGTCGCCGCGCTGACCGGGATGGTCGGCGGGTTGATGTCGTAGGTGACCGGGACAATGACGTCGACGGTACCGGACTTAGGCTTGAAGTCGTGTTTGCTGACCCAGATTTCCATCGTTCCCACGTTCTGTGGCGGCGTCGTGATGGTGATGTCCACGTGACCGGAGGCGTCGGTCAGGCCCGTCGCGTAGAACTGGCCGTCCATGTAGAGACAGACCAGGGCGCCCTCTACCGGAGCGCGCGCGGCCGTGGCAACGTCCACCGGGAAGACGTCCTGCCCGAGCGGCAGCGCCGTCTGGTAGCTCACGCTGAACTCGGCCGGTATGTCGGTCCACGGGTCGAGCGCCGGGTCGCCGAAGACGGTGTACATCTCGTAGTAATACCGGGTGCGGCCGCCGCCGGAGTAGACCTGATAGACCTTCCAGAGCCCTTCGTTGAACATGCCGCGGGCCCACGTGATGTCGGCGCCGAACCATGCGTCGTAGACGGCACGCTCCATGTAGTCGTCCTCGTCCCAGTAGGAGCTGTTCGACGCGCCCAGGAAGAGCACCCCGCCGTTCGTCGCGTTGGTCCAGGTTTCGCCGAAGCAGGCCGCGTTGAACTGGCCGGTGATGCACGAATACGACTGCACCATCGGGAGCATGTCGACGTTCGTGAGCGCGTTCACCTGCGACGCGCTCATCGACGGCCCGTCGGCCCAGCCGTTGGTCGAACCGTGGCCCGAGAAGGTCAGCATCGAGATGCCGCCGTTGATGTCGGCGATGACCTGCGCGGTCGTCGCGCTGTAGGTCACGCAGTAGCGCCTGTTGATGTCGGTGTAACCGGCGGGCTCGACCCAATTGTCGATGCAGTAGTTGTGCGTGCCCTCGGAGATCGTGTAGTTGTCGCTCGAGGCCATGAAGGTGCACTTCTTCGTCCAGTCAGCCCCGCTCGAGAGAGCGAAGCGGATGTACTTCACGGTCTTGTCGACCAGGTGAGTCACCTGCGCCTCGGTCGTGCACGAGAAGCGTCCGATGAACGCATCGGGCAGCCAGTCGCCTCCCCCGTCCATGCAGACGAAGTAGGTGTCGGTGACGTGCGACGCCGTCGCTCCGTCGAAGGGGGGCACCTGAGGCGTGTCGCCGACGAGGAGCACGAACGTCGGGGGCGTGTCCCAGGTGTTGTAGGCGTCGATGATGTAGGCCTGGATGTTCGCAGGCGTAACGCCGCCGGGGATCTCGGAGAGCTTCGTCACCGTCGTCTCGAATCCGAGACGGTGGCGGAGCCCGGCGAGCATCTCGATCTCCTCGTAGAAATCGTCGTAGGTAATAATGAGATAGCCGAGCGGCAGCGCGGGCACACCGCGTCCGGCGAAGGTCTCGGCGTTCAGAAACCGCTTCCGCGCCATCGCGTCGAAGTCCGGAGATGCGTAGCGCGTAAGCTCCGCCTCGGTCTGGGCCCAGTCGCCGCCCTCGAAACCGACTTCGAGCTCGATGCCGGTCAGGTAACGAACGGTCCCGGACGCAGGGTTGTACTGCACGGGGAAGATCTCGAGCTCGACGAAGCGGTGAGCTCTGATCTGCCCGGTCTCGCCCAGAGAGGCGGCGACGCCGGGAGAGAACCCGTCCGCCGCGTAGGCTGCATCGTCAATGACGAAGCGGGCCGCTTCCCTGGCGCCGGCGATCTTCGCCACGGACGGCTGAACCGGAACGATGCGGTGTTCGATGCCGAGGTCGGACAGCGCGACCTCTCTGTAGTCGGCGCGGATGACGGAGAGCCTGGGGGTCGCGCCCTGCGGAATCTCGATGTACTCGCGAATGACCGGGAGCATCGGAGAGCCGATCTCAATGCTGAAGGCGCTGCCCGGAACGCGGAGTTCGGTGAAAGGTCCAAGGTCCGTGGCGACGTCGACCGCCTCGATACCGGGCATATCCACGGTCAGAGAGACCCCGGACGTCCCCGACCTCAGCAGTGTCACGTCGGGCGCGGCATTCGGGTCGGCCGTGCCGAAGTCTATCCATCTGGCCGCGGCGGTCGTCGGAGCGGCCAGCGCGAGCAACAGCGCGCATACTGCGAAGATGCGAGCCAGCTTCATTTTCCCCTCCTTGGGACGTGGGCAATGCACAAAGAACCCCGGAGAACCGGGTCATCTCAATCGCCCGTTCTTCAAAGCGGTCTGCATTGTGGGGCCCGGAGAGGCCCCAACACAGATTATAACACATCGGCAGGAATTCCGCAACAGCCCGGCCCAAGGGCAGGAACGGGCGCACCGGGTTCCTCCGACTGAACTCGCCGCGCCAGCGGCCGCTCCAGGGCGGACGCCCATTGACACCCCCCTTCCGCCCCCGTTAGCCTTGACTGAACAGGCACCCACGGAACTCTACTTGAGGAGCGATCTTGCCGCCTCCGTTGCGAACCTCCACGGTCCCCGAGAAGGACCAGTTCTACTCGGAGCTCGTCGAGAGATGCGTGGCCGTCGTCGTCGACACGCTCGGCCGGGAGAGCATCCGGGCGATTCTCATGATCGGAGCCCCCGCCAGGTCGGAAGTAACGGTCGTCGAAACTCCAGACGCCTACTACAGCCTGAGCGACATAGACCTGGTCTGTGCATGCAGATACGGCACGAACCTCGAATCGCTTCGCGGGAAGCTCGCACCGGCGGTGTCCGCGCTCAACCGGGAACTGGAGGGCGCGTGCACAGGGGTGGATGTTTCCATGAAGAGCGAGGTGCAGCTTGCCGAGCCCCGCCCGTTCATATCCACCTTCGAGATGGTCCGTTCGCCGGTGGTCGTCTGGGGGGACGACAGGATCGTCTCGTCACTCGGCGACATCGACATCGCGGATGTGCCCAACACGGAGAGTCTGACTCTGATGCACAACCGGATCACAGAGGAGCTTCTCCTTCGTCCAACCGATGTTCCGGGGGAGCGACCGTTTCTCTCCTCTTTGTTGAGCCTCTACGGCACCGCGAAGCTGGTGCTGGACTCGATCACCGCGCACCTGTTCATCAGGAGCAACGTCCCTACGGGATTCGCGGACCGAGTCGAGTTCTTCCTGTCGGACGTCATCAGACGACCCGAGTCGGCCCGTCTCAAGGAGGAACTGGGGGAATTCCTCGGTGAGCTGCCGGCGTGGGCGGTCTTCAAGACGACGGGGGACCTCGAAACTCTCATGGCCAGGCTAGGCGCCACGACCGCGCCCGCCGATGTCGACCGACTCGCCCGTGATATGTGGAGCCGCTACATCAGGTACGCCGAGGTGTTCTGGCGCGACATCCTTGGAGACGTCACAAGAACCGACGCCATGGACGCCAGCATCGACCGAATCGGCCGTCTCTACCAGAAGCTGGAGAGCCCGCTGCGCAGCGCGTTCCGTGCGCGCGGAATGCTCCAGGCGGGACGGGCGCCCGAGGGGCTCTTCCCGAAGTTCGGCACGTACTACAGGGTAAGGCTCGGCTCTCCCAGGGTCCTCGCCTACCTGACGGCCGCGGTGACTTACTTGAGCTTCTCCGACTCGGTGGAGTGGAGCCAGGCATCCAGAATGATTCGCAGATACTGTCCGTTCAGGTCTCCGAAGGGGTACGCGTCCATGGGGGCCGACGAGCAGCGGGCCGTCCTCATTGAGCGTCTGCGGCTCTTCCACCACAGCGTGCTGCTCGGGCGGAAGGGGCAGTGAACATGGCCAAGGGAGACCGCGTCGCGCTCTGCTTCTTCGTGGATGCCCTGGGATGGGAGATGGCCCAGGAACACGGAACGTTCCGCAAGGTCGCACCTCACGCCTACCGGCAGCGGACGGTACTCGGTTACAGCTGTGCCGCCCAACCGACGATCCTGACCGGAATGATGCCTTCCGAGCACGGGCACTGGGGCATGTTCTACCGCTCCGGGAACTCGGAGCTTGCTCCCTTGAGTACGATGCGATTCCTGCCGACCGCCGTGACGAGTCACCGCCGCTTCCGCAGACGACTGCTCCAGTGGCATCGCGGGAAGACCGGATTCACGGGCTACTACAACTTCTATCGCATCCCGTTCGAGCTCTTCTCCACATTCGACATCGTGGAAAAGAAGGACATCTTCGCCCCAGCGGCTTTCGACCCCGGCGTCTCATCGATCTTGGACCACCTTGTGAGCGAGGGGATCCCATTCAGGTCGTGGTCCTGGAAGTCAGGTCTCGACACGAGCCTCACCGAGCTCGAGAAGGAACTGCGCGAGAAGCGGACGCGTTTCTACCTGCTCTACACGCCGCACATCGACGGGTTCCTCCACGGCAAAGTCGACGACGACTCGGCGGTCGCGCGGGAGCTGGCGATGGTGGAGAACAGGATAACTTCGGTCATCGAGAAGGCGAGAGAGATGTACTCTCAGGTCGACGTACTCATCTACTCGGACCACGGCATGCTGAAGACGACGGGGACGTTCGACCTCATGAGGCTCATGAGGAACGTCGAGCTGGCGCCCGGACGGGATTACACGGTGTTCTACGATTCGACCATGGCCCGATTCTGGTTCTCTCACGACGGCGCCAGAGCAGAGGTCGTGGACGCGCTCTCAACACTCGACTGCGGCGCCCTCTTGACCGACGATGACCTGAGGAGCGAGGGGGTCTACTTCGACGACCAACGCTTCGGCGAGCTCGTCTTCCTCATGAACCCCGGCGTGCTCGTTCTCCCGAGTCACATGGGGGCTCAGGCGCCGAAGGGGATGCACGGATTCACACCGGAGCACCCGGACTCGTACGCCGTGATCATGTCGAGTTCGGAGCTTACGCCACCGCCTACACACATCAGCCACTCGTTCGATGCAATGAAGAGCATGCTGAGATAGTGGCGGTCTGTGTCAGAGATCGGCCCGATAGCGACGAATCCCCTCCGGTGACCGACCGGAGGGGATTCTGGTTGCGGACGACCCTACTCTCCGGCGATCAGCCTATCGTAGTTCGCCTTCGACAGCGCGGCGATATCGTCGTGGATCGACTTCCCGTGCGCGTCCATCGTGACGACCGCGGGGAAATCCTCAACCTTGATGACCCACATGGCCTCCGGAGCGCCCCACTCGTCGAGCTTGTGCACGTCGATGACCTCGACGACGGAATGAGCGAGTATCGTTGCCAGCCCGCCAACTGCCGCGAGGTAGACACTGCCGAACTCCCCGCAGGCTTCGAGCGTCCTCGCGCCCATGCCGCCCTTACCGATGACACCGCGGACACCATACTTCTCAATGACATCAGCCTCGTACGGCTCCTCGCGAATACTCGTGGTCGGTCCGGCGGCGACGAACGAGTACTTGTCGCCCTCCTTCTTCACGACGGGCCCGCAGTGGTAGATCATGCTGTCCTTCAGCAGGTCCTTCACGTCCTCGCCATCGGTCTCGACGAGATACTTGTGCGCCGTGTCGCGTCCGGTGATCATGACGCCGGTGATCGCGACCTCGTCTCCGGCCTTGAGCTTGCGGATCTCATCCGCCGAGACGGGAAGCTGTATCTTAATCATAGGTCACCTCCCCGCCCTCGACCGTCATCGAGGCCTTCCGGTAGGCCCAGCACACGTAGCTCACTGACACGAAGAAACACGCGGGCAGCCTGTGCAGCTTGCCGATCTTGACGCCCAGCACGGTCGTCTTGCCGCCGAAGCCGCTCGGGCCGATGCCCAGCTGATTGAGCTCGCCGAAGAGCTGCATCTCCAGCTCGGCCAAAGTCGAGTCGGGATTGGTGTCGCCCAGATCGCGGAGCAACTGTTCCTTCGAACCCAGGTACGAAGTCCCGCGGTCGCCTCCGATGCCGACGCCGATGACCCCCGGCGCGCAGCCCTTGCCCTGCGCGTTGAACACCGTGTCGATCACGCAGCGTCGGACGCCCTCGAGGTCGCGGCCGGCCTTGAGCTTTCCGTCGGGCAGCTTATACTGCGCGCCGACGTTCTCCGACCCGCCGCCCTTGAGCATCAGTCTGACACGAAGCCCTGGCTCGTCCCGTTGATCGAAGTGGAAGTACGGAAACATCTCGCCCAGGTTGTTGCCGGAATTCTTGCCCGTTACGGAGTCGACGGCGTTCGGTCTGAGGTAGTATTTCTCGGTAGCCGCGACGGTGGCGGTTTTGGCGGCTTCCTCCATCTCCTTCTGCCTGTAGTCGGGACCGTACTCGATGAAGAAGAGCAGAGCTCCTGTGTCCTGGCAGATGGGGGTACTCCCCTCGCTCGCCTGCCGCGCGTTCTCGAGCATGAGCGCCAGGCTCGACGCGGCCGAGGCGCCCTCTCCCTCAAGTTCAATGGCCTGGGACATCGCCTTCGCGACATCAGGTGGGAGCATCGTCGAGGCCCTTCGTATGAGCTCGAGGAAACTGTCTGACAGCTTCTCATGACCCATGCGTTCCTCCCCTACGTAAAGACGGCCCGAGCTTCGCCCGGGCGAATGAACCAACGTGGGCGATTGTACCGCACCCTAAGGGGCGCTGTCAAACGTGAAGGCCGCCGGTGCCGGGGGGGGGCCGGCGTGCGCGGCCGGTGCCGGCGCGTGCCGCCGAATCCGCACACGTAGCGTCCGTGGAGCCCGTGACGCGGGTTCGCAGCTTGACACCGCGGACCGTGATGGTAGAATACTGCGCCGAAGATGGTGATCGCGGGCAAGAAGCCGCGTCCAGAGGAGCTAAGTCGAGCGACCTCGGGAGGCGGTCAGGCACCTTCCTTGGGAGCACAGCAATCACAGGGACGACGCCCGTCAAGACGACCACGCCGCACCCGCCCGGTGAGCCCGTGTCTCATCCGCTCAGGACGTTTGCCCGTGCGGTGAGCGTCTTCGCCGTGCTCTACGTGTTCATCGTCAGCGTCAAGCTGCTGGGGACCGGGTTCGAGATGTTCGGCGCCGGTTTCTCAGAACGGCTGATAGCCTCGACGTCCAACCCGCTCATTGGCCTCTTCATCGGGATCCTCGCGACCAGCATGGTCCAGAGCTCGTCAATGACGACTTCGACGGTCGTCGGGTTTGTCGCGGCCGGCATGCTGTCGATCGAGAACGCCGTTCCCATCATCATGGGCGCCAACATCGGGACCACGGTCACCTGCGCCATCGTGTCGCTGGGGCACATCACACGGAACGAGGAGTTCCGGCGCGCGTTCGCAGCAGCGAGCGTGCACGATTTCTTCAACGTTATCGTGGTTCTGATCCTGTTCCCTCTCGAGCTCGCGACAGGCTTCCTCCGACGGAGCGCTCTGTACCTGGCGGGGTTACTGACGGGAGGAGAGGCTGTCACATTCGCCAGCCCCGTCAAGCAGGCGGTCAATCCCGCTGTGAAAGCCATCGTCAAACTGGTCGAGAGCGTGGCCGGGGACCACGCGGCCATCTTCGTCGCGGTGCTCGGGATCCTGCTACTTCTGGCTTCGCTCTACGTTCTCGTGAAGAGAACGAAGGCGCTCGCGCTCGGTCGGGCGGAAGTCGTCATCGACAGATTGATGGGCAAGAGCGGCCTTGCCGGCATGGCCATGGGGACGGGCATCACGGCCGTCATCCAGAGCAGCTCGGTGACGACATCGCTGCTGGTACCCCTGGCCGGAGCGGGCGTGGTCCGTCTGGAGAAGATCTTCCCCGTGGCCCTCGGGGCGAATATTGGCACGACCGTTACGGCGCTTCTCGCGTCGCTGGCGGGCGACTCGCGTGGGCTTTCGATTGCGCTCGTGCATCTTCTCTTCAATCTCGCCGGCATTCTCATCATCTATCCATA
>JAUWLR010000058.1 GCA_030613615.1 Candidatus Eiseniibacteriota bacterium | reverse complement strand
GTGTTCTTCTCGCCCGTCCTCGCCGTCAAGCACAGGGGGGCGATCGAGGCGACGATTCCGAGCGGCATGATCGTCTCAAAGCCCGTCGTGTATGAGTACTGCATCTTCTGCCACGACACGAACAAGTTCGTGACCGGCGGGTCGCACCCGAAGATCGAGATTCCTGGTGGTTAGCACGGCCCGCGGAAGACGGTGATCGCTGACGCGGCTCCCTCTCCCCACGGCCCGCACTTCCGGCAGGACAAACCCGACTCCTGACATCCGGCAGGGACGAACCCGAGCCCTGCCCGAAGCGCGGGCGTACCTCTGAGATTCCTGAACAAACACTCAGCTATCATTGACACAGCAGCATTACTGTGATATACTGGCAGTTACGGTGGAACTGGCCAGGCGGACGGAACACACATTTCGTCCGGCACTGACGGAGTACGCCTGGCGGGCGGTCGTACCCAGAGGATTCCCCCATGCAGGAGTCTCGCAGAACCGGACGTGCCCCGGATCTCGCTGTTGCGGTCGTGGTTCTGGCCACGGCGCTCATTGCGCTTCTCCCCCAGCCGGCGGCGGCCGTCAGGGTCGTCACCTACAACATTCTCAACTTCCCGGGCAGCACCGGCGCCGCCCGCGAGGACGACTTCCGTACCGTCGTTCAGGAACTCGACGCCGATGTGCTGGTCGTGCAGGAGATGCTCAGCCAGACAGGCGTCAACCAGTTCCTCAACAACGTGCTCAACTACGGCGCCCCGGGCACGTACGCCGCGGGTCCGTTCGTCAACGGCCCCGATACCGACAACGCGCTCTTCTACCGCGTGTCGACGATCGACTTCGTCTCTACCCAGCAGATCTCCACGGCGCTCAGGGACATCTCCGAGTACATCGTCAGACCGGTCGGCTACTCTTCCGCCGACGCCGAACTCAGGGTCTACTCGCAGCATCTCAAGGCCGGCTCCAGCTCTTTGGACCAGTCGAAGCGACTCGCCGAGGCGACGATCCTCCGCAACCACATGAACGCATTCCCGGCGGGAGGCCATTTCATGGTCGCCGGGGACCTGAACATCAGGGCCAGCAGCGAGAGCGCGTACCAGAAGCTCGTCGGCAGCGAGGCGAACAACAACGGGCGAGTCAAGGACCCGCTCGATGAGCCCGGCACGTGGCACGACAACTACAGCTTCGCCTGGATCCACACCCAGTCGCCACGCACGACGTCGTTCGGCGGCGGTGCGACGGGCGGCATGGACGACAGGTTCGACCAGACACTCATCTCGTACGCCCTCGATGACGGCGAGGGGTTAGACTACATCGCGGACAGCTACGTCTCGTACGGGAACGACGGCTATCACTTCAACATAGCCATCAACTCCGGAACGAACTACGCGGTGGGAAGCGTTATCGCCGACGCCCTCCACGAGGCGGCCGACCACCTGCCGGTCTACGCCGACTTCCAGGTACCTGCCCGTATCGACGCACAGACGGCGATGGACTTCGGGGATGCCATCGTGGGTTCGTTTGTCGCACTTCCGCTGATCGTGGAGAACGTCGCGGTTCCGCCCGCCGACGAACTCGACTACACCCTCGCGGCGCCGGCGGGATTCAGCGTCGCGAGCGGGCCACATCAACTGGAGGTTGGCGTCTCTGCGGACCACGACGTCTCGATGGACACGTCGTCGGCCGGCGTCCTCTCGGGCATACTCACGATCGCATCGGACGACGTCGATTATCCGTCGTGGAGCGTGGCGCTGTCGGGCACGTCCCTGGATCATGCCGCTCCATCTCTCAGCGACTCCGGGGTCCTCCTTACCGATACTCTGGACTTCGGCGCTCACGGAGAGGGCGAGTTCCCGACACCGGAACTCAGCGTGTTCAATCACGGGTATTCGGAGCTCCAGGCGGTTCTCGACATCCACTCCGTGGAGATCACCGGTGGTGAGGGCCGCTTCGGGTTCGTGGGAGGATTCGCCGCGCAGAGCGCGGGAGCGAGCCCGGCCGTCTTCACGCTGGAGTTCGACGATGGCGGCGCAGCGCCGGACCACCTCTACTCGGCCGTCCTGACGCTGCGCACGAGAGACGATACCTCGGTCCGGGGCTGGGCTGACCTGGACAGCCTTCGGGTTCATCTGAGTGCATTCGTGCAGAGCGGCTCGTCGGTGCCTGAGAACGAAGTGAGGAGCTTCTCGCTCGCCTTCGGTTCAGCCAACCCGTTCCGCGATGAGGCGGTACTGGCTCTGACAATACCGAACGACGGACGAGCGCTCGTGCAGGTGTACGACGTGACGGGACGCCTTATCCGAACCCTGGTCGCCGGTGAACTCCCCGCGGGGACGCATCGTGTGACGTGGGACGGGAGAGACAACCTGGGCAGGCCGTGCGCCTCGGGCGTCTACCTGAGCCGGGCGAGCTGCGGCCGCGACATGGACATCCGGAAGCTGGTGTTGCTGCGCTAGCAATGACCACGGGGTGACAGACAAATGAGAGCATCGCTCGTCATTGGGATCCTCCTGGCGTCCGCCGCGGTGGCATCCGCCTCGCAGACGACGTCCCTCGCCACGCGCGGGACCCTGCCGCCGTCCGCCTGGCCGGCGCTCCCCACGACGCCCGCTCATCTGACTGTCCCCCCACCCCGCGGCACCTTCTACTGCCAACCTCCGTCATGCGACTACGCGGTGAACGCCTCTACGGCCTTCGAGTCGGAGGTCGCCGACGACCTGCCCGATTCGCTGGCAGGATGGACTATCGGTGAGGTGACGCTCTACGTCACTGAGTGGGGATCCGGCGAGTGGGTCGAGCCCGCGGGCGTGGTCATCCGTTTCTACGACGGGAGATGCCCGCCTCCGCTCGAGCCAGCGATCGTCTGCAGCTTCGCATGGAGCGAGCTCACGACAGACCTGGAATGCATGAACCCTCCAGTGAGGATCGTCTACTCGGCCACGGCCGTTCTTCCGACCCCGGTCGCGATAACCACGAGCATGTCGCGCGGGGCCTACGTCGTGACGGACTGGTCACACCAGCCCTACGCGGGGCTGACGCTGACAGGGCCGGACGAGGTCCATGGGTGCGGGGAACTGTACTGGGACGACGAGACGCACGGCGCGCCGCGATGGACTCCACTGTCAACGGTGACGGAGATCGCGGCAGATCTCGCCTACTGCCTCGGCGGAGAGGGCACGGGCCTCCGGAATGAGGTGTCCTGGGGGCGGATGAAGAGCCTGTTCAGGTAGCGGCCGGACTTGGGGCTACCACGCGTAGTCCAGGACCACGTGGGCCCTCTTGCTCTCATCCTCCTCATACTCTCGCGAGGCAAAGACGAACCGGTCGGCCAAAAGGTTTACCGACGTATCGACAAGAAGACCGAAATTCTCCCGATCGTATACCAGCCAGTCACTGAAGTAGGTCCCCACGGAAACCTCATACCACCTGTCCTCGTAGGTCGAGTGCGCGATCGACGCGTCCGTGAGGGGCGAGTTCGCCCAGGTCACCACCGATTCCACCCAGAGCTCGGTCACACGCCCCACGAGGATGGTCCTGGGTTCCTCGTTCGTCTCTACCCCCGTGTTGTACAACCAGAGAGTCGCGGTGGAGGGTTCGGCCGTTTCCTCGAGGCCGTCCAGCGGGAAGCGGATGAAGAATCGCTCGTGACGGGCCACGTTGTTGAAGAGTTTCAGTTCGGGACTGCTTCCGAAGTTCGTGCCGGGATCGTGCTTGATGACTCCGGCATCGGCCGTCGACCACAGTGTCATCGTTGCCAGTTTCAGGACGTTCACATCGAACTGGTAGTCCTCCGACGTCGGGTGCACATTCGCTGAGAACGACCTGTACTCGTCCTTCGTGACCGTCATCAAGTACGAGACCTGCTCGAGGTTCGGGAACTCGTAGAAGCCGAACGAGTCGGTCACGACGATGAGGTCCCCGATCTGCACG
Source organism: Candidatus Eiseniibacteriota bacterium (assembly GCA_030613615.1). Taxonomy (GTDB): domain Bacteria; phylum Joyebacterota; class Joyebacteria; order Joyebacterales; family Joyebacteraceae; genus JALGZG01. The sequence continues at coordinate 9,704 of JAUWLR010000058.1, read as the reverse complement.
CTGGCCCCCTCCAGGGGTCCGAACGTGGCGTGGCTCACGTAGCCGAACAGCCGTGCCGGCCCGATGTAGATGTTCATGTAGATGTTGTGCAGCGTTGATTCCTCGACGGTCACAACCTCGGCGTAAGCGCTGTAGCCCGCCGCGGACGCGTAGACAACGCGGTCACCGGGACGGATACCTCCGAGACTGTAGCTGCCGTCCGCGGCAGAGACCGCGGCGGCGCCCTCACACTCGACGAAGGCCCCGGCGATGGGTACTGACGACCCGGCGACCCTCACCTTGCCGACGAGCGAACCCGAGAGGTCCGACGTGAACGCGCACGAATGCAGCAAGAGGGCGAGTGCCAGCCCGGTCGCAACTGCCAGAACTCGAGATACGCGCATTGAAGACATGAGTCCCCCAGGACATCCGGGTGATCTGCTCAAAAGAATGCACCTTCACTCTACCGCCGTCGACGGACGCTGTCAATCTCCGAGAGGGCCGGCGCGAGGGCGAGCGACCCGTCCTCCGCTACCCGCCGGTGACCGCGATCTCCTCCAGCGCGATGTAGGGCACGATGCTGCCGAACATACGCTCGTGCTCGCTGGAAACAGCGGTGATCCTCGTGAGCAGCTCGAACGTGTTGCCCGCGATCATCGTCCCGCAGAGAGGCTCCGCCAGCTTCCCGCCCCGGATCATTCTGCCGCCCTTGACGGAGCCGGAGAAGTCCCCGCTCACCGGGTCCGCGTTCCCGGAGAATCGCGTCGCCAGCACGCCCAGGTCGATCCCCGCGATCATGTCGGCGAGTGATGTTTCCCCCGCCGCCACGATGACGTTGGTGGTCGAGACGAGTGGGACGGCGGACGCCCCGCCTCCCGCGTGACCGTTGCTGGGGCGGTTGTCTTTGCGCGCCGTGTAGGCATCGTAAAGGAAGTTCCGCAGCACCCCAGCCTCGATGAGTGGGAGCACCGCAGGCTTGATTCCCTCCCGGTCGAACGCGGTCGTCGCGGCTCCGTCCTTGAACGTGGAGTCATCCGTAACGCTCAGAAGAGGCGAAGCAACGCTCTGCCCGAGCTTCCCGACAAACTTGCTGGTCTCGCGCTGCACCGAAGACGCACTGACGGACGAGGTGATCCCATCTATGAGTATCTCCGCCGCCGCCTTGGGCGCCAGGATGATCGGTCCCCTGAAACTCTCGCCCTTGACCGCTCCCAGCGAGCTGACGACATTCTCAGCGAACTTGCGGGCCACCGCCTCGGGGTCGATCGCGAGCGCTGTGCGGGCGCCGTCGAACTGGAAGTCGAAGGAGGAGACGGATTGGCCCTCCTTGGCCATCCCGAAGATGTAGCAGTAGTAGAAGCTGCTTCGCTCGGATGCACGCACGCCACGAGACGTGGAGATGGCCTTCTCGCCCCAGTGACCTGCGAGTTCACCGGAGTCAACGGTCACCCTGGGATCGAATTCGCTCGCCGTGCGGAGCATCGCAAGCGCGCGTTCTACCGCTGTCTCGACGCCGAACTCCTCCGCCTTCTCATCAAGGATCCCGTCGAGGGGTTCGATGGGCGTTGGGTCCGGCAGCACATTGTTCTCGTCGCCCGGCGTCCCGGCGGCTATCCCGACGGCCCGCTCGACAGACTCCGCGATGCTCGCCTCGTCGAAGCTGTTGACGTACGAAAACCCCAGGCTTCCGCCCTTGAAGATTCTGAGCCCCAACCCGTCTCCGCTCATGCTCCTCGCTATCTGGAGGTCGTTCTTCGAGAGCTCGACGTTGACGTCCCTGACGCGGACGGACATCGCCTCCGCCTCGTCGGCGCCGGCCTTGAGCGCGGTCTCGACCACGCGGTCACACAGCGTCAGCAGGTTCTCCATCGATGGCCGTCCCTTCGCTCTATCTTCCTCCCACAAGGAGCTTGCACCTGACGTATGGCCCGCCGCCGTCAACCTTGGCGGCCTGCCCCTTGCCGCAGTAACCGTTGCCCAGCGCCCACTCGAAGTCGGAGCTGAGCATGTCGACGCTCTTGAGGACATCGAAGGCGTCGCCCGATATCGTCGCTCCCCGAAGAAGCCGCCCAACCTTGCCCTTCTTGATCTCGTAGGCCTCCTGCACGCCGAACATGAACTCGGCGTTCGCGTCCGCCTGCCCGCTTCCGGCCCCGCGCAACAGGAAGCCGTCATCGACGCTCGCGATGAGCTCCTCGTACGACGACTCCCCGGGTTCGATATACGTGTTCCTCATCCTGATGAGCGGCTCGTCGTCGTACTGCCAGGCCCTCGCGTTCCCCGTCGGCGGGACGCCGAACCTCGCGGCCGTCTCGCGGTCATGCAGATACGACTTGAGAACGCCGTTCTCTATCACAACGGTGCGTCCGGTGGGCACCCCCTCGTCGTCCACGAGCACGACACCCCCCGCGGACTTCTCGCCGATCAGGGCCGGACCGCTGTCCACGAGAGTAACGAGCTCACTTGCGACCTTCTCGCCCATCCGGTCGGCCGCGGCGGAGCCCGCCAGCACGAAGTCGGCCTCGACGGTGTGCCCGATCGCCTCGTGTGCGAGGAGTCCCACGAGTTCCGGATTGAGTACGACGGTCGCGGCTCCGCCGGGCGCGTAGGGCGCCGAGAGGAGGTCGACCGCAACCTTCCCCGCGTGTTCGGAGAGCCTCTCAGGCGTCCACCTGGCAAAGAGATCGGACCACCCGCCCGTCACTCCGACACCCTGGAAACCAACCTGCATGTCTTCGCCGTCTCCGGCCACGGCGCTGACGACGAACTCGAGCTTCGCGTCCTCGATGTGGGCATCGGCGCCCTCGGACGACACTATCCACTTCTCGTCGATGAGCTCGCTGTACCGGCACATCGCCGAACGGATGCTTGCAGAAGACTCGCGGGCGCGGCGCTCCGTGTCGACGACCAGCGCGGTCTTCTCCTCGGTCGAGTGGCCCGCAACTTCCTCCGCGTTCCCGCTCTTGAAATCCCCCACCGCGAGGTCGCAATCCGCGAGCCGCTCGATCTTCTCGCTCCTTCCGGCCGACGACATCTCGGCCGACAGCGACGCCTCGCGTATCGCCGCGTCGATCCCGTCCCTGTCGAGCCGGTCCGTGCTGGAGAACCCCCAAGTCCCGTTCGCGAGCACGCGAACACCCACTCCGTAGTTCTTCCTGAACGCGGCGCTCTCGACTTCTCCCTTCCGCACGGCGATCTGGAGGGCCCGCCTGTCGTGCACTCTGAGCTCCGTCCAGTTCCGCGCGTCGCCGACTGCCGCCTTGAGAATTTCCCTCATGTGCTCTCCTGTCCAAGAGCGCTCGAGCGCCAACGCGACTGACCATCACGGATGTGTGCTGCCGGCTTCTTCGCGCAGGTCCGCGCGAGTAGGCCGGCCCTGCCCTTTGCTACCTGCTGCCCGGTGGATGGGCGAGCTTTGCCACAACCGGGGTAAGCACGCGCCCGGTCAGCGGCGGGATCGTCACCGTGACGCTCGCACTGCCGCCGGACCTGTCGATGTTCTCCAGTCCTCCGGTCATGTGGTCCCTGAGCATCGCGCGCGAGAGACCCGTGGGGCTGCTGGAACCGGATACGTATCGGTAGATCTCATCTCCCAGGACCAGGGAGACCGTCGCTTCCTTCTCGCCCGCGTTCAGTACGACCACGGCCTGGTCGTCACCGAGACCGCGACGAAAGGCGAAGACCGCGCCCGCAGCATACAGAGTCTGGAAATCTCCTCTGGTGAAACACGCCCGGCTTGTCCTGAGCCTGACCAGAGTCCTGAAGTAGTTGTGCATCTCGACACACCCGCTGTCCTCCGTCCAGTTCCACGGGAACGGCCGTCTGCAATCGGGGTCGTGCGCTCCCGTCATTGCGACCTCGTCCCCGTAGTAGATGGCGGGCGCGCCGACGTATGTCATCGCGAACAGGGCGGCGAGCTTGAGACGACGCGCGTCCTCCCCGACGGTCGTCAGGAAGCGCTCCGTGTCGTGGCTGTCCAGGAGGTTCATCATTGCCCGCACACCCTGATCGGCGTAGATGAGTCTGCCCGGAGCGAGAGCGCGGTCGAACTCGGATGCTCCGTAGTCTCCACGCGCTATGAAGGCGAGCACCGGGTCACGGAAAAACTTGTAGTTCATGACCGCATCGAAGTAGCGGCCGTTGACCCACTCGGGTGAGGCTCCCCACAGCTCACCCAGGATGTACGCGTCCGGATTGGCGGACCGGACCCTCTCGCGGAAGAGCTCCCAGAACCAGAACGGCACCTCCCCCGCCACGTCGAGTCTATAGCCGTCGATGCCAACCTCCACGAGCCAGTACTCCGACACGTCCAGGAGGTGGTTCACGAGCGGCCAGTTCGGGCTCGCCTCGGCGATGTCGGTGATCGACTGCTCCTCCGGGTTCGCCCTCCCGAGATCGAAGTTGAGATTGGGCATTTGCCCGAACCCCCACCAGCAGTCGTAGTAGTCGAGCGGGTTCCCCGGAGCGGCGCCGATGCCGCCCGGCACCGGCCACTCCTTCCACTCGTACCAGTTCCAGTATTCCGACTCCTCGCCCTTCTCCCTGGCGTCGACGAACGCCCAGTGCGTGTGCCCGGTGTGGTTGATGGCGAGGTCGATCACGACCCGCATGCCTCTCTCGTGGCACGCTTGAACGAACGCCGCGAACTCCTCGTTCGTGCCGAAGTGGGGATCCAGCTTCTGGTAGGTCGCCGCGTCGTACTTGTGATTGCTCCTCGACTCGAAAACAGGATTGAAGTAGATGATCGTGACGCCGATATCTTGTAGATAGTCGAGGTTCGCTCGCACACCCTCGATGTCTCCACCGTAGAAGGAGTTCCAGTCCGGCTTCCCGTCGGTCTTGTACGGGCTGACAACAAGCCCTGCGACGTCGTACCAGTCATCCACGAGGTGGAAGTACTCGCCGTTCGTCTTGCCGGACGGAGGTAGCTCCGCGACTCCCTCGTAGTACCACTCGGAGAAGTCCGGGTCGTTGTCGGGCCTCCCGTTGGCGAAGCGCTCCGGGAATATCTGGTAGAAGACGCCGTCCTTGACCCAGTCGGGAGTCTGGAAGACTACTTGCTCTGCAGCATCGAACTCGAAGGGATCGGGGTCGCCCGGGGGTTCCGGATGCGCCCCCGCGCGGTCCAGCGTGGCCCGGGAGTCGCCGTCAACGAGGACGAAGTGGTAGGTGAAGCGAGGCGAGTTCAGTTCGAGGCGGAAGTAGTCGTACGTCCCGTCCGTGTCGAACAGAAGCATGGAATCGCCGCCCGCGGGACTTCCACCGCGTCCGACGTTCGTCCCGGCAGTTTCCGGGCTTCCGCTCCAGAGCAGGCGGACCCCCTCAACATCCCCTTTCCAGGCGCGCACGCGAATGGACACGGCACCGTCGCTTGTGACCGACCGCTCCCACGCATCCCCACGATGAGCGAGGCCGTCGAGGAACACGCGCCCATCGCCTCTCGACAGGTCCAGCCCCTTGAACGACTCGCCGACATCGATCACGGAGTTCCGCCCACCGAAGCCGTCAGGCAGAAAGCGGCTGGCCTTCTCGTCCGTGATCCACTCGCCGTCGGCGACGAACTTGTACTGGTACTCGCCCGTGGGCAACGGAAGGGTGACCTCGTACCGTCCCGCCTCCAGGTGCATCGGCGTCGCGTCGGTGCTCCAGCCGTTGAACGTACCGGCCAGGAACACGTGTTCGAAGGGCCTGTGGGCGGTGAACGTGAATGTGACGCGCTTGAGAGTCGCTCCGGTCTCTCGTTCGGCGCCTGAGACCGGCACCGAAAGCGCGAGCAGCGCGACGAGCGACAACACAGTGACACGCGCGAGCGTCCTTGGCATCTGCGTCTCCTCCATCGGGGCTGGAAGGCACATCGGCCGCGCGCGGCGACCGAAACGTGACCTTCTGAGCGGGGGTGGTTCCAAGATTCTACCGGAAGGCGGGACAAGCGAGCAACCGCAAAGCCCGCTAGCGGACAGCGACGGCGGAGCCGCCGGTACGCAACGGAACCCGGCCGTTGTTCTGCCGGGCTCCGGTAACGCTGCTGCCGCTTGCGACTACACTTCCGCGAACTGGTCCTTGCCCGCCCCACAGACCGGGCAGACCCAGTCCTCGGGAATATCCTCGAACGCCGTGTTCGGCTCGACGCCGCCGTCGGGGTCTCCCACCGCCGGATCGTAGACGTAGCCGCAAAGAGCGCACTTGAACTTCTTCAATTGGGTACCCTCCGGTTACTTCCTGGCCTCTCGCGCCTTCTTCTTCCTCAGATTCGCGAGTCTCGTCGAGATCTGCACGACGTGGCTCTTCTCCTCGTCGATGAGCCGGGAGAGCGCCTGGCGCGTCGAGCGCTTCCTCGTGGCGGCGAGGGCCTCCATGTAGTAGAGGACGGCGTCCTTCTCCACCGAGAGCGCGAGTTCAAGCGCCTTTTCGGAATTGAACCTGCCGCGCGCCATCTTCTCCATCCTGCCGAGGCTGGAGAAGATGCCTCCGTCCACGAGCGAGCACACGTACCTGGACACATCGGCGTCGTGTTCTTGAGGATGGGAACCCAGACCCTTGGCGGTCTTGATCTCCAGAGACTCGAAGAACGCGAGATGCTCCTTCTCGTCTCGCGCGAGACGGCGGAACACCCGTTTGGTCCCCTGGTCGTCCGCCTTCTCAGCCATCCTGGTGTAGAAGTCGAGGCCGGCTTCTTCGATGCACATGCCGACGCGGTAGACCTCATCCTCGTTCAGATACTCGATCATCAGGAACCTCCGTACTGCTGGAACGCCGTCCTTGCACCCTAGTTCTCGGTCAGAACGTGCTCGTCGTACTCCTTCTCGAGAGCGAGCTTGTGCCCGGCCTCCTCCTGCGCCAGTAGCTCAAACACCTTCCTGAGCTCGGCATCTTCTGTGTTCGATGCGAGAGTCGTGTAGAGGTTGTGCGCCTTCTCCTCTCGCTTCATCGCAACCGTGAGGATGTCCTGGTAGCCCATGTCCGCCGTGATGGTAACGTCGTCCATGAAATCCGCAATGCGAAGGTCGGGAACATTCACGATTGCAGTGTCGGCCACACGCTCCCGGTCGATCGACTCCAGCTTCTTCTTGTGCATCTGCTCCTGCCTGGCGAGGCCCAGGAGCATCTCCTTCACGTTCACCCTGGTGACCATCTCGCTGGCCGTGGTGTACGCATCGACGGCCTCCTGTTCGCCGTCGATCGCGAACCGGATGATCTCATCGAAGAGGTCCTTCTTCATGAGCTGCTCCCTCCCGCCCGATGGCCCCTGCCTCCAACCCGAAACAGAATAGCCAAGGTAGCACTGGTAGGCAACACCAAAGGGCAGGGTTGGTGCGACGGGTCCGGTCTGACCACCGCGTCGGACCAACGAGACGACCCGCTGGGCCGCGTGATCAGGCCGCCCGAGCGGGCCGGACGTACTAAGGCCTCCGGAGGAACGGTCAAGGGTAGGAGTTGGGCTGCGGCTGACGCTAGTCTTGGCACTTATTTTAAGCCCGTCTTCTCTCGACGTACCCCCAGAGGCCAATCTATGTTCCGCGGAACTCGACTCCGACCCGAAGGTCGCCCGCTCAGCGGTGTCGTCGGTTCTGCGTGTTCCCTCCTTCGACTGAGTTCGCACAACCCGCATTCAAACTAAAACGCGACTCCAGTCTCTTAGAGCCGCGCGCGTATAGAGAGATTCCGATCACCGACCGATTCGTCCGGGTGATCTGGCGAGGATCCTGATTGGTAATCGTCGCTTCCATCACAGCGCCGCCGTTCCGCTCCAAAGATGCATAAGGCGATGACGCGTGGGATTCCGGACGCTTCGTGACCTACGCAGTGGGGACGAACACATTAGTAACACCCCGGTCGTGTGCGGTCAAGTCGTTTCCCGGCGGCAGAGCCCGTGGTGACCCCGCATCGGTGCGTGTGAGGACGAGGTGTGTTCTTGAACGCACATCACCCCAAGCCCCTTGCGCGGTGCGGGCTCATCAGTTATAAACGCCACGTGACTACGCTGGAAATCCAGCGGGGAGTGTTCCCGACGACATCACCTAACGAAAAAAAAACAACACTCAGAAACACGACTCGACGCGCTCACCCCGACGCGCGCCGCGCGAGTGCCTTTGAGTGCGCCGTGCGTATCATCTCGGCCGTTGTCGTTGTGGCGGCGACGGCCTTCGGCCTGACCTGCTCGGTGCTTGCCGCCGATCGTGATGCCGTGCGGGCCGGGGTGACAGAGAGCGAAGCCACGCCCGGTCGGACCGTTGTCGGCTTCGTGACGGGACACGACGAGCCCGAACTGGACGAGGAGTTCTCGCGAGTCGCAGAGGAGCTGCGCCGGACGCACATCGTCATGGACGTGCGGCTCTCGGAAGGCGCCTCCGTTCTGAACGGGGTCAGTGTCGTCGTCGTGGCGGGAGGACCTGACATTCCGGATGCGGAGCTCTACGAGCTTGACCAATTCCTCATGCGCGGAGGGCGCGTCGCGTTCCTGCTGGACGCCGCCGTCATTCCGCGGGCGGGCGTCAAGGCGAACGTCTCCGAGGGCAACATCTTCGGCTTCCTCAGCGTCTACGGCATTGTCGTGAACCCCGACCTCGTGCTCGACCGGTCGTGCGCCGGCAGCGCGACCTGGGGCGACATCAGCACGTCCTCTTCCTATCCGTACTGGCCTGTCGTCCGCGCAGCCAACCTCGCCCGGACGCACCCGGCGGTGGCGGGCGTGAGCAGTGTCCCCCTCGCCTGGACCTCATCGATAACCACGCGGCTTGTCGGAGCAGGGGGCGCCGACAAGTCCGTGCTCCTCAGGTCATCCTCCGACTCGTGGACAGTCTCGGCGCTCGCAAACCTGGACCCGGCACAGCACTTCGAACCGCCGGAGGAATCCGACGACGTCCATCGTATCGCAGATGAGTCGGGGTTCCCGCTTGCCGTCGCCGTGGAGGGTGCCTTCGAGAGCGCGTTCGCCGGACAGAAGGTGATCGTGCAGAGCGGCAGAACCGTCGAGTTCATGGAACCGGAGGGGATGATCGAAACGAGCGTTCCTACGAAGATGGTCGTCTTCGGCGGCTCGATGGTATTCAGGGACGACCTCGCCGCCCAGTTCCCCGGGAGCGCTGAGCTCCTGGCGAGCGTTGTGAGGTGGCTGGCCACGGACGACGCGGAAACCGGAAGAACGGGAGGTTCCGCACCGGCGGCCGAGTGGACTCCGCGCCGGCTCGCACTTGTCGCTCTCGCCGTGGCCTGTTCGGTGGCCGCCGTCGCTGCCGCGGTGAGTGTCGTCCTGTCGCGGCGGCGAAGACTGTCCTCCCGTACGTAGAAAGGCGCCGGCCCGCCAGTCCGACGCCTCGCACAGCTACGCTGCAGGAGGAACCACCTCCACACTCACCTCTTCCCCCTTGATCCCTATCGTCGTGATGGAGAGCTCGGTGTCGGGCACCGTTTCGTTCCTCGCCCGGATCACGACATTGGAGAGACCGCCGCAGCAGGGAACCACCATCCTGACCACGGTGATCGAGCGCGGCTGCGCCTCCGCAAACATGACCTTGAGCTTCTCGTAGTAGTGCTGCAAGTCGTCGAACTTGGGGCATCCGACCACGAGTGTCCTGCCGGCGAGGTAGTGCTCGTGGAAGTTGGCGGTCGCGTAGGCGACGCAGTCCGCACTGATGAGCAGGTCTGCGCCCTTGAGGAACGGGGCGCTCGGCGGGACCAGATTCAGGAGAACCGGCCACTGCGCGAGACGCGAGGGCCGGTCGGCG
>JAUWLR010000151.1 GCA_030613615.1 Candidatus Eiseniibacteriota bacterium | reverse complement strand
CTCCGCCGCCACGATGTCGGCGACCGCTTCCGCCTGGATGAGATCCAGCCGTCCTCCCAGATAAGCTCTCTCGGTGAACTCCCCACGACGAGCCTGCCGCGCCCCGGCCTCAAGACACACGGCCAGAACGCGCCGTGCAGGGACCGCGCCGGCGTGGCAGCCGAATTCAATCATATGTTCTGTGGTGTATGTGTGGGGCGCCAACATGACGGTCGCGAGGACCTCATCGACCTCACGACCATCGCCGTCGACGACGCGACCGTGGTGCACGGTGTGAGTGGGGCAGTCGGCCAGAGGCCGCCTGCCACGGAATACGCTGTCCGCTATCTGGAGCGCCCGGTCACCCGACAGCCGGACCAGGGCGACCGCTCCAGGGCCCAGTGCGGTGGAGATCGCCGCTATGGTATCCGAGGGCAGGTGTTTCATCGCTTCATTCCCGGCCGGCAGACGCCGCTTGCCCTACTTCCGAGTGGGCTGCCTCCGTCTCCGCCTCTGCCCGCCTCTGTTCCTGCCCTTGCTCCCATCCTTGCTCCCGCCCTTCGCAGGCGCAACGACGATGCTCTTGACGCTGCCCTGTCCGACGCTCCGAGTCTCGACGGCGGGGTCCGACTTGAGAACCGCATGTATGATGCTGCGATCCGCCGCATCCATGGGCTCGGTCGTAACCTGCTTCTTCGCGGCTTTGACCTGCTCGGCGAGCGACAGTGCTTTGCTCTTAAGGAAGTCCCCCCGGCGCCTCTTGTACCCGCTGACATCCAGGATGATCTTCGGGCTCTTCTTGCTCCCGCGCTGGAGCATCCGGTTCGCCACGTACTCGAGGGCGCTCAGCGTGTTGCCACCTTTGCCGATGAGGAGACCATCAGAGCCGGCCGTCTCAATATCGATGATCAGCGTGTTTCTCTCTTCCGTAGCGTGAAGCTGGAAGCTCAAGCGCATCAACCTCAGCATGCGGGCCACGATCTCCTCAGCCTCTGCGCGCGCGCTCACGCGCTGCGACACGGCCACCCTCGCCGGGGCTCCTCCGAAGAGCCCAAGGAAACCCTTCCGCCCGTGCTCTATCACCTCGATCTTCGCCTGCTCGCTCGCGATCCCGAACTTCGCCAGTGCGCGCGCTGTCGCTTCAACCACGTTTTTTCCTGATGCCTCGACGACTCGTGTCATTCGGTGTCCTCCTCCTGCTGCCCCGTGGGTCGATGCGTCCTACTTCTTCTTGCGACGTCGTCCTCCGCGGTGCTTGCTGCGACTCGTGCTCGATGACTGCGGCGCCCGACCGGTCTGGTCGACGGTCTCGGTCGCCTCGAACGCAGGCAGCGCGGTGACGGAAGCAGGTCCGCTTTCAGGAACACCGTCCGGGACAGCGGCATCGGGTGGAGACACACTCACGGCGGCGGTGGGGCCGCGGTGGATGTAGTACTGCTGTCCGATGCTCAGGATGGTGTTCACCAGCCAGTAGATCACGAGGCCAGCCGCGAAGTTGTAGAAGAGCACCGTGAAGAGGATGGGCATCATCTTCGCGACGCCGGCCTGACTGGGATCCGATGTGGTGAACTTCTGCTGCACGAGCATTCCGAGGCCCATGAGCAGAGGGAGCACGTGAATCGGGAATCCAGCTATTGCTGCGATCGTGTCCGGCTGTGAGAGATCGGTCATCCACAACATGAACGGTGCGCCTCGGAGCTCGATGGTCGTTCTGAGCACCTGGAAGAGCGCGATGAAGACGGGCATCTGCAGGATCATGGGAAGGCAGCTGCCCAGAGGGTTCACTTTCTCCTTCTTGTACAGCTCCATCTGCGCTTTGGCCAGTGCCTCCTTGTTGTCCGCGTACTGGTCCTTGAGAGCGTTGAGCTTCGGCTGCACGTCCTGCATCCGCTTCATCTCGGTGAAGCTCTTGTGTGTCAGCCTGTAGAAGAGGAGTTTCGTCAGGACGGAGATGAGGATGATCACCAGGCCGTAGTTCGGAATGTACTCGTGTCCCCACACCAGCGCCTTGAGGAGCAGAACCGACAGCGGTCTCGTCAAGCTCCACCCCATGTCGATCGCCCGCTCGAGCCCGACGCCCGTCGCCGATACCTCGCGGTAGTCCTGTGGGCCCGCAAACACACGGAACATGACCGACGTGCCCTCGCCCTCTATGGGCACCGCGGCCCTGAAACCGACGCTCCGCGCTTCCTTGTCCCCTATCGCACGTGTTTCACTGCACGTGACGCCCACCGGCGCGACCGCCGCCATGAAGTACCGCGACTGCGTCGTCACCCATTCGATCGCCCCTACCCGCGGGTACTCTGCTCGCTCCTTGAATCGCCCGAGGCCGTCCTTCGCAATGCCTCCGTCGATACGGACGACCGACGCAGGCGCCTTGCCGTCCTCCTTTGCCTCCGTCGGCGTCACACCCGGCCAGCCGATCCAGACAGAACGCCTTCCGGACGGATCCCGAAGACCCGACACGTCCACGCGCGCGTCGAACGCGTAGCTGTCCGCGCGGAACGTGTACTCGCGCACGACCACGATGCCCTCCGGGCCGGTCGCAGAGTAGCGCACCACCACTGTCTCACGCCCATCTGTCAGGTCAACGTAGGTTGGGCTGTCCGACTCAAACATCCAGTCGTCCACCGGCAGGGTCGCCGGGCCGTAGTCCACGCTGAGCGCGAGCGCCCGCGAACCCTCCCGCACCAGCGAGACCGGCGGCGGCGCAGGGTCCTCCGGATCGAGCCGCAGGCTGTAGTCCTTCAGCTCCCACGACTTGATCGAACCACCTCGATTCGAGAGCGTCGCCACCCACAACGGCGCGTCGATCGTGATGGTCCTCTCAGCAGTCGTTCCCTCCATTGAATCGAGCGTGCCTGTGACGCCCTCCGGATCGCCTGCCTCCACAGCATCGGTGTGCGGTGTGCTGGAGCCGCGCGCGCCCTCGTCCCCGGCGGGAGTCGCACTCTCGGTCGGCGACACAACTACATCGCGGGCCACTTCCATTCCCACCTGTTCCGCCGCCACGTTCTGCCGCTGCTGGCTCTGCCAGTAGTTGAAGCCGAAGAGCACGACGAAAATGAGAACGACGGCTACTATGGCGCGCTTCTGATCCATTCACGCCTCCTCAAAAGACTTGCTCTGACCCTGTTCGATCCGTCGCCCCGGCGGGCGCACCCTGCTCCGGGACGGGATCCTCTCCCCCTTCAGACCAGGGGTTGCAGCGCAGCACCCTGGCCACGGACAGCCAGACACCGCGCACCAGACCATGTCGCGTAAGAGCCTGTGCGGCGTATTCAGAACAAGAGGGAACATAACGACAGCTGGCAGGGAACAACGGGGACACCAGGTTCTGGTATGCTCGGACGAGCACAACCAGCACGCTGGTCATCACCAGGGGTCTCCTGGAAGACGCCATGAGTATCGCCATCTTCTTTGATCGTGGACCGCCGTCGGGGCCGGCCCCTTTCCCGCATCAGCTGTCACGGTCGGAAATGCGGCGGAGCTCTTCGTGGAGTATTCGCCTGATATCTGAGTACCGCGCGGTGGCCGCTCTGTGTGATGCTACGAAGACAAGGGTCTCAATTCCAGACAGGTCCGCGTTGCTCGTCCGGACTGCCTCTCGAAGAACCCTCTTCGCGCGGTTTCTCTTCACCGCTCCTCCGACCTTCTTCCCCGCCAGGAAGGCCACCCCCGGCGGTCCCTCTCCCGCTCGATAGCACATTCTGAAGTATGACGTCCGCGCCACCGACCCTGCTCTCAGCGTCTGGTCGAGCGTTTCTCGCCCCTTGATCCTCGGATATCTCCTCAGACTCTGCGACGCCACTCCACCACCTACCGCGTCGTCAGACGCTTCCTCCCCTTCGCCCGCCGCCGCGCCAGGACCCTCCGTCCACCCGGAGTAGAGCTGCGGCTCAAGAATCCGTGCTTCCTCTTCCCTCTACGCTTCTTTGGTTGGTACGTCCGCTTCATCTTGTCCTCGATATCATCTGGTGTCCCACGTCTTTTGAATCCAACATTCTATCAATCCGCCCCCTCCATGTCAAGGCCATTCCCCACCACCCCTCCTCCTCCCTCTCGATCCCCCGCCCATCCTCCCCAACTGCCCTCCTGGCACACACTTCCCCCACCTCCCCAGAAAAATCTCACGCACTGCAAGAAAGTCCTTGCACGATTTTCGCCCCCCGTGCTAATATGCGCCGCTGTCACAAAGGCCGTTGATAACCGGCCGACGCTGATCGGAAGGACCGCCCGGAATCAGGAACCTCAACGATCCATGGTGGCCGCCGCCCCTGGTTCATCAGAACGGGACCCGTGACACCGGGCGTAACACCTGACACGACAACAACCTACACGGTTATCCACATTGGGGAGAGTCTCTGTAGATAGTCGGGGTGGTTCCTTTACTCGCACATTCTTTCGACATCGCCGCCGTTCTACGAAATACTCGGAATTTCGGGTCCGGTGGATAACTTGTTAACCTCTTGTTGATAACATGCCGACTACTATGACCGCTTCAGATCTTTGGACACGGTGCCTGGAGACCATCCGCGACGAGACGGAGCACCAGAGCTACCAGACGTGGTTCGAGCCCACTCGCGGCGTTGAGTTGACTGACGACGCCATGAAGATTGAGGTACCTAACCGCTTCTTCGCTGACTGGCTCGAGGAACACTACATGGGGCTGGTGAGACGCGCCGTCGAGGAGAATGCGGGAAGGGAACTCGACCCCGTGTTCCAGGTGGCGCACAAGAGGCGCGACGAGTACGAGCCTGTCTCAGCTAGGCGGGAAGTCCCTCCGCCACTGACCACAGCAGCGGCCGATGAGTGCCAACTCAACCCGCGGTATACGTTTTCAACGTTTGTCGTCGGGAATAGCAATCGCTTTGCTCAGGCTGCAACTATGGCAGTGGCGGAGGCACCCGCCGACTCCTATAACCCGCTGTTTATATATGGTGGAGTCGGCCTGGGGAAGACCCACCTGATGCAGGCCATCGGGCAGTACCTCAGGGAGAAGCGCCCGGAGCTGTCCGTGTACTACGTCTCCTCCGAGACGTTCATGAACGAGCTCATCACCGCCATCCAGCGCGGCAGCACGCTCAAGTTCCGGGACAAGTATCGGAGCAAGGACGTTCTCCTTATAGACGACGTGCAGTTCCTGGCCGGGAAAGAGAGCACGCAGGAGGAGTTCTTCCATACTTTCAACGCCCTGTACCTGGCCCACAAGCAGATAGTAATGACGAGCGACCGGCCTCCGAAGCAGATAGCCACCCTGGAGGAACGACTGGTCTCAAGGTTCGGATCCGGGCTCGTCACCGACGTACAACCACCGGATCTGGAGACCAGGATCGCGATACTACAAGAGAAGGCGGAGCTGGACGGGATTTCGATTCCCAATGACGTAATCCATTTGATAGCAAATTGTGTTACGTCCAATATCCGCGAGCTGGAGGGGTCGCTCGTCCGGCTCCTAGCCTTCTCAAGTC
>JAUWLR010000039.1 GCA_030613615.1 Candidatus Eiseniibacteriota bacterium | reverse complement strand
CCCTCGTCCATCAGACGTCTGACGGCAACCTCATCGGCCATCGGAGGCAGGAGAGCGAGTCCCCCCGGCAGTGGCGCGCCGGCCATGGAGACGGCGAAGTCCTTCATAGTCATGAAGCGGACATTGGTGTGTCCGCCCGTGCGCCGGGCGAGCAGGCGGGTGAGCCTGAGCCCCAGGAGATTCGTGGGCCCGCCGCCCGGGCCTTCACACAGTGGGGCCGCCGTCACGGCATCTTCGAGGTGTGCGAGCAACGCCTCCTCTAGAGTGGGGTGGAAAGCGCCGGTCACAAGCGTTTTCCCGAGAGGCTGGATTGTGGGTGACTTCGCCATCGGTGAGGCCTTCTTCGGTGAGCCCTTCTGTAAAGAGCCGCGGACTCTTATTGAGCCCGCGGCCTTGATGGACGCCGCGGACGGGCGCCCTTGTCACAGTTCAGTCGCCGGTACGCTCATCACCCCTTCAGCCGCCGTCGAGCATGACACCGTTGCGGTTGATGAACCACTCCTCGGGCTTGGTGAGATAGGAGTGCATGTCCTCGAGCAGGCCGAGGTGATGCTCCTCTTCCTTGAGGAGGACGGCGAAGAGCCGCTTGGCGCCATCGTCGTCGCACACCTTCGCGTACTCCGCGTACAGGCTCGTTGTCTGCTTCTCGAGCTCTATCGCTTTCTCGTACGCCGCCACGGAGTCCATTTCGTCCTCGATAGGACCCTCCTCCGCGCTCTTGTAGATGGTCTTGAGGCCGGACTCCAGGCCCTTTCGGGTGACCGTCTCGATCGTGGGCGCCTCGCCTTCCCCGCCCAGCTGCTTGCCCAGTCCCTCTATGAGCTCAACGTGGCGCAGCTCCTCCTTGCCCAGGAGTCTGAACGCAGCTCTGGCCAGCTTGTTCGCCACCTTCATGCAGGCCATCTGATAGAACTCGTGTCCGTCCTGCTCCGTCTTGAGCGCGAACTCGACTCGTTCCCTGTCGGTGCTGTGCTCCGGCATATTCCCTCCCTGGGAATGCCCGTTCCATGGGCGATCATGCGGATCAGGCGGCGGAACGCCGCCCTTGAACGACGGATACCATAGTAGATGACAAGAGAAACACCTGCAAGGGCGGTTCGGATGAACGACGGAGGCGCTCAGGCAGGCCTTCGGCGCTGAGGTTTCGGCGGCGTCTTCACCCTCCACGTCACCTTGCCGGCCGACTCGGCCGCGGGACAAGAGCCTCGGGCCGGGCAGTCACCGCACGAAGGTGTCCGCGCCGGGCAGATGACCCTGCCGTGCCACGTTATCCAGAGCGAGAAGTCGGACCAGTAGCGCTCGGGGAGGAAGCGCATCGTGGCGAACTCGATCTTGACCGGGTCGAACTCGTTCGTCAGCGCAAGACGTCGCGATATGCGGATGAAGTGCGTGTCGACGATGATGCCCTGCTTGTCGTAGGCGTGGGCGAGGATGACGTTGGCGGTCTTGCGTCCGATGCCCCTGAGGGCGGTCAGTTTTTCGAGTGTGTCCGGCACGCGCCCGCCGTGCTTTTCAATTAACTCCGCGGTGGTCGTTCGTATCGCCCGGGCCTTGTTGCGGAAGAAACCTGTGGGACGAATCTCCTCCTCTAGAGCCTCCTGGTCGATGGCTGCCCAGTCGGCGGCCTTCGTGTACTTCTTGAAGAGAGGCTTCGTCACCTCGTTGACGCGCTTGTCGGTGCACTGCGCCGAGAGGATCGTGGCGACCATGAGCTGGAGGGGAGTGGAGTAGTTGAGGGGGACGTGCGCGTCAGGGTACTGCTTCTTGAGAGCCCGGAGTATCCTGACGGCGCGCTCTCGTCGCTGTTCCTGGGTTTCTTTGAGCGGCCCCGCCCACCATCTGGGCTGCGAGGGTTTCCGAGCTGCCATGCGGCGTCTCCGTGCAGTTGTTGTTGCTATCTGAGACGCCGCAGGGGCCCTACCCCGCCGCGAGTTCAGGCGCGAAGCGCCGTGTTTCTGAGCGCCGGCGTAGGCCCCTACGGCGAACCAGCCTGGCAACTACTTCGCCCCGGCCGCACGGCCGAGCGCGAACGCCTTCAGGTTGATCTCGACAGTCTTCGGCGGGACGCGCGCCTCGATGGCCTTCTTCCAGTCCTCTTCCGTGAACTCCAGGTAGTTCGAGAACGCGCCAAGCATGACCGTGTTGACGGCCCGGGCGTTCCCGGCCTCGTTGGCCAGCGCGAGTGCATCGAGGATGTGCGCGTTCGGGGCGCGCTTCGAGAGACCTTCGTCGATGTCTTGCGGATATCGCTCCATCCCGCTCGGGACTATCTGCTGATCGTTGATTACCACCGTCCCCTCAGGGGAGATGTAGTGGATCCAGCGAAGAGCCTCCATCTTCTCGAACGATACGAGCAGGTCGGCCTCGCGCTCGGCGATGACGGGCGAGTAGACCTTCTCCCCGAATCTCACGTGGCTGACGACGGAGCCGCCCCGCTGCGCCATCCCGTGCACCTCGCTCTTCTTGACGTCCAGCCCGTGTGCCAGCGCTACGTCAGACAGTATCTCGCTCGCAAGCAGAATACCCTGCCCGCCGACTCCTGAGATGAACACGTTCGTGGTTCGCTGCATCGTGTCTTACCTCTTTCCTGGGAGCCCGTGTGTCTATGTCTTGGCAGGCGCTGAGATGCACTTGACCGGGCACACCTGAGCGCACATTCCGCATACTTCCCCGACGCAGAAGAGCGGATCGATGATCGCCTTCCCGTCCTCGTCCCTGCTGATGGCCGGGCATCCGAGCTTGAGGCACATGCCGCAGGCGGTGCAATTCTCGGTGTCGACCACGAAGGCCTTCGTCCACGTCTTCCTGACCATGAGCGCGCAGGGTCCCTCCATCACCAGAAGCGATGCCTTCGGGTTGTCGGTCGCCTCCTTGATGGCCGCCTTGACCGCTTCCATGTCGAACGCGTCCACACGCCGCGCGTCCTTGATGCCCATGCTCTCGGCGAGCGCGATGTAGTCGAGCTTCGTCGTGGGCTCGCCCATGAGCGTCATGCCGGTGCCCGGGTGGTGCTGGTGGCCCGTCATCGCGGTGATCGAGTTGTCCACGATGATGACTGTCGTCGCGCCCTTGTTGTATGCAACGTCGGCAAGTCCGGTCATGCCGGAGTGCACGAACGTGGAGTCTCCTATCACAGCGACCATCTTCTTCGCGAAGTCCCTTCCGATAGCCTTCTCGAAGCCCAGCGCGTTGCCGATCGACGCGCCCATGCAGATGGTCGTGTCGATGCCGTTCAGGGGCGGCATGACGCCCAGCGTGTAGCAGCCGATGTCGGATGTCGCGCCTATCCCCAGACGATTCAGCGTGAAGAACGTCGAGCGGTGCGGGCAGCCGGGGCACAGGACCGGCGGTCGCGGAGCCACGGCGGCCCTGTCCGACTCCTCGCCTCCGCCGAAAGACCTCGCGACGATGCTCTGGTTCAGTTCGCCGCAGAGCGGCACCTTCTCTTTGCCGGCGATGTTCGTGACGCCGGCGTAGCGCAGGTGCTCCTCGATGAAGGGCTCGTTCTCCTCGACGATGTAGACCGTCTCGAAGCGGGCGCAGAACTTTTCGGCCAGCTCGATGGGGAAGGGGAAGCTTAAGCCCAGCTTGAGGAACGTGGCATCGGGAAAAGCGTCGCGCGCGTACTGGTAGGCGATGCCGCTCGAGATGACGCCCACGTCGGGGTCGCCTTCCTCGACGCGGTTGAGAGCAGACGTCTCCGCGAACGTCCTGATCTCCTCGAGGCGACCCTCCACCTTGACGTGGAGTCTGCGTGCGTGCGCGGGGATGACCACTCGCCGCGTCGTGTCCTTCTCGTACTCCTTGCGCTCGACCTCCGTCCGCTCGCCGAGCTCGACCGCCGTCTTGGCGTGGCAGAGCCGAGTCGTCAGGCGGAACAGAACCGGCGTTCCGAACCGCTCCGAGATCTCGAACGCGGCGCCCAGATAGTCCTTCGTTTCCTGGGAGTCGGAGGGCTCGCCCAGCGGGATCTTCGCGAACTTGGCGTAGTAGCGGTTGTCCTGCTCGTTCTGTGACGAGTGCATGCCGGGGTCGTCGCCGGTGACTATCACGAACCCGCCGTCACCACCCACCGACGTCGATGTCATGAGAGGATCCGCCGCCACGTTGAGTCCCACGTGCTTCATTGCCACGATGGTCCTGACACCGCCGAACGCGGCGCCCATCGCCACCTCGAAGGCCACCTTCTCGTTGGGCGACCACTGGCAGTAGATGTCATCCTTGTACTGGACGACGTTCTCCAGGATCTCCGTGCTCGGAGTCCCGGGGTAGGCGGTCGCGACCTTGACGCCGTGCTCGTAGCACCCTCGCGCCACGGCCTCGTTGCCTGACAGAAGAACGCGCATGAGCTGCTCCTGACGGTTCGGTATGTCTCCCGATCGACGCGGGGCTCCAGGCCCCCGGGGCCGGGACTGCTGACCTCTGTTGGATGTGTCGTTTGCGTTGCGGTGAACGGTTCATTCTAGCGGCTTGCGGTGGCGGTGTAAAGCCGTCAGGGGCACGCGCGGGCCGGCCTGGGTGGGGGCCAAGGGGGCTCGGCGCAGGGCGAGTGGGATGGACGGGACCGCTCCGCGCGGGGCAGGTGCGGCGGTCCCCAGGCGCGAGTCGCACGTCTGTTGCTTTGTCAAGAAGACGGCCCGCCCATTGGGCGGGCCATCTTCCTGTGTTGCCGTTCGAGCGTGCGGGGCCCTCTATTTGAGAAGGACCATCCTCCCACCCAGAGAGACACCATTCACCTCGAGCAGGCAGAAGTAGACCCCCGACGCGAGAACGGAGCCATCGCGGTCCCGGCCGTCCCAGGCCTTCTCGTGCGGGCCGGCCTCCATCGCGACGCCTTCCAAGAGCGAGCGGACCAGGCGCCCCGAGGCGCTGTACACGCGCAGGCTTACGCGCGCAGGTTCCGGCAGGTCGAAGGCGATCTTCGTCGCCGGGTTGAAGGGGTTCGGGTAGTTGCCGCGTAGTGTCAGGCGTGTGGACATCTCGTCATCGACACCGGTGGGGAAGACCTCCGCCGTGAGTGGGATGTACCGCACCGGCACGTTGAAGTCGTCGCTAACCATCACGAGCGTTGCCTCGTAGATGCCCGCCTCTAGGTCACCGGCTTCGACGCAGCACTCGCACACCGCTTCCTCTCCGGGACTGAGCGTTCCCTCCGTCAGGGACATCCAGAGCCAGGCGGGCGGCGGAGGGCCAAGGTCGATTATGATCGCCAGATCGTCGTGCATGTAGGGCTCGTTGTAGGCGACCTGGAGCCCGATCGTGCCGTCCGGGTTCTCTATGCCGATGGTCGCACCTTCCACGTAGCCGATCATCGATAGGTAGTAGAAGTGGATCGTCCCATCGTCGCTCAGGACCACCTGGAAGGTGTACTCGCCTCCCACGGCCGAGGACGCGTTCGGGATCTCCGTGAACTGGACGATGAATCTCCCCGCTGTGGGGTCGTGGTAGTAGTGGATCGTCCCGCCTGCCGACGGGTCGAGGTCCTCCCAGAACGGAGCTATGAATTCGTTCGGCTGGTTCGGGTCCGGTATGGGGCCGTTCAGACTAGCCGTCCAGTCGTATCCGAACGTCAAGTAGCCGTTCGAGGAGAGCGCGAATTCGAACCAGTTCGTGTCGTAGAACGGGAACGAGAACGGAAGAGCGACCAGCGTGGCTTCGTCGTCTCCGAGCGTTACCTGCGTGCCGTAGCTGGAGATGTCGTTCCACTCGAACGACGGGCCGTCGGGCTTGTCGCTGTCACCCCACCGGTAGCCGAATGCGTCCGGCCCGCCGGAGCCTCGTTCCAGCACTCCCTCGTACGCGAAGAGCTGCCAGTCGAGCGCAAGGTCGCCCCCATTCTGGAAGATGAGGTTCTGGCAGTACTCCTCACCGAACGGGATGTAGTACTCGAGCCAGTAGAAGTTGAAGTCGAGGTACGGGATGCCGCACTTCGGCGGTCGGGACCCTATCTGTCCGCAGACTGCGTTGTTGTGCTCGGCACACGGCGAGTTGACGCTGATGCTGTACGGGTCGTCAGGCTCGAACTCAACACCGCAGAATTGAGGGTTGTTCCAGATGTTCCCGTAGTTGGTCAGCTGTCCCTCGAGGCAACCGACGTAGTCTCCGCCCGCATTGCCGAATACGTCGCAGCACTCGGTCAGGACATACGCGCCGTCTCCGCACACGATGGGATCGTTGGGTGAGCTGTGGAATGCGATGATCACATCCGTGAGGTAGTGGATGGAGGAGTCCGTGTAGATCGCGGAGCCGCCAAGGCCTGCCGAGTTCTCAGCGAACGTCAGCCTGAACAGGTTGTACGTGCGAGACGGCCCCCTGGCGGGCGCTGGGTTCTGTACGTACAGGCCTCCGCCGTACCCTGTTGCGGAGTTCCCGTCGTAGACGTTCCAGACCATTCCTATGGGGTCGAGTCCGACAGTATAGACGCCGCCTCCGTTCGCGGCCGTGTTATTCGTGAACCTGCACCCGGTGAGTATAGCATGGCGCGCGCTCTCATCCGCGTAGACGCCTCCGCCGAACCGATTCGCGTGGTTGTTTCGGAAGATGCAGTTCCTTATCGTCGGCGGCGGTGACGGGATGCTCTCGAATCCGCCGATCCACATGCCGCCGCCGTGCTCGCTCCCGGTAATGGCGGCGCCGTTCTCGAAGATCAGGTTCTCAATCTTGGTCGCGGAGTTCATGTTGACGCACTCGATGCAGCGCGTAAGCCCCTCACCATCAATGATCACGCTGCCGAGCCCCTCGTGATGGGTCTGGAGCGTCACGCCCGGTCTCATCTGGAGGGGCATGGTCTCGCCCGTCGATGCGGAGTAGGTTCCCGGCCAGACGCGGATGTAGGCGCCGTCCGGGGCATAGAGCAGCGCCTCTGTGATCGTGGTGAACTGGCCACCTCCCCCCTGGATGACATACACCCATGTGCCCTGGGCTGCGACGGGCGCGAGCAGACACGCTACGAGCAGCATGATTCCCACGGTCGTTCTCATGGCTTCCTCCCTGGCCGGAGGTTGCTCTCCGGCACGCCATCAATTGATTGCGCCTGCGCGCGCCACGCACACCGGCGTCGAAGCGGCAGGGCTCTCATGTTTCAATACGTCAAGGGTACATCTAGCATATTACTGTGTGCCACTCATGTCAAGCGTCACTCCGTGGGCCCGCCAGAGCTCCCGGGGGCCGTATCTCGGTTCCCCAAAACGCATTGAAGCCCCCATCCGCCTCTGCTAAACTCTTGGTCTGCTCGAAAGTCATGGAATCCAGTCGGAGCACACTCACTCTGTGTGGGGCCCCGAGCGCTGGGGCGCGAGACGGTCTCACGCCGGAAAGGAGCTACGCATGCCGCTGGCTGCAACACGCAAGCTGATGGAAAAGCACGGAGTTCCGGGGACGGACGCACGCGACCTACCCACGAGCAAGAAACGCTTTCCGGATGGCGCCTGGTACCGGATGGAGATCTCCGGCATCGAGCGTCTCAACGTGCTCGAGGCCGCCATCGACGAGATGGGCAAGCGCGATATCCCGCTCCACCGCATGATCTCGATGGTGATGGGCGCTACCTACTTCACCAAGCAGGACTGGAAGGACTTCGCGCAGATGGCGGCAGACGCCAAGCTCGAGGTCATCGTTACGCCGGGCCCAAGGGCCACGTGGTACACGGGTCGCCAGATCGTGACGCCCGAGGGCGGTCTCTCGGGTCTCCGCTTCCGCGGTTCGGACTCGCTCTCGCACGCCATCGATGAGATCCTCGCTCTGATCGACGTCGGCTTCCGCGGGTTCCTGGCCATCGAGGAGGGCGAGCTCTGGCTTCTGAACGAGATGAAGAAGGCGGGCGACATCCCCGAAGACGTGATCTTCAAAGTCTCGATCTACGCGGGACATGGGAACGCAGCGGGAGCGAAGGTGCTCGAGAGCCTTGGCGCCGGAACGTTCAACCCGGTAGCCGACCTCACCCTTCCCGAGTATGCGACCATCAGGCAGGCTTGTGACATACCTATCGACATGCACATACTGCTGACAGAGTCGTTCGGCGGCTACACCAGATTCTACGATGCTCCGGAGGTCGTCCGTACGCTCGCGCCGGTCTACTTCAAGGTCGAGCCGGGCCCTGCTTGCGCCGCGACGGGCGCAGCTCTCTACAAGCCGTGGGTCAGCCCCGATCTCCTCGCCGGATGGGCGCGCGAGAAGGTCAAGTACGCGTCGATCATCCACGAGATCGTGCAGGAGAACTTCCCGGAGGGCGTGCTGTCGGAGATCGGTGCTGCGGATCTCGCTATTCCGAAGCCGTAGTTCCTGCGCACCGGGAGCGCGTCGATTGGATCTTGCACTCGCGGCCCGGGAGCCGTTGGAGACCGCGGGTGCCGGACCACAGGAGGTAGACAGATGCCTGAAGAGAAGAAGCGCAGGAAGATGACACTGGGCAAGCTCCGCGGCATGAAGCGCAGGAACGAGCCCATCACATGGCTCACGTGCTACGACTACCCGATGGCGCAGATCATGGACGCCTCCGGCATCGACATGATGCTCGTCGGCGACTCGGGCGCGATGACGGTTCTGGGGCATGCAACCACGCTGCCGCAGACGCTCGAGGCGCAGCTCATGCTGACGGAGGCGGTTCTCCGTGGCACGAAGTACGCGTTCGTGATCGGCGACATGTCCTACATGACCTACGAGATGTCGCACGAGAAGGCCATCGAGAACGCCGGCAAGTACATCGCCATCGGATGCGACGCCATCAAGCTCGAGGGCGGCGCCAGAGTGGCGGACACCGTCGAGGCGATGGTCAAGGCGGGCCTGCCTGTCATGGGTCACATCGGCCTGACGCCGCAGTCCGCGCCCGCGCTCGGAGGATACCGGGTGCAGGGCAAGACCGCCGACGCGGCCAAGAAGCTCGTCGAGGATGCCATCGCTCTCCAGGAGGCCGGAGTGTGGGGCATGCTGGTCGAGTGCGTGCCGCCCGAGACGATGGCGCTCATCCACGAGGCGGTCGACGTCATCTGCATGAGTCTTGGCGCCGGTCCCGACGCCGACGGACAGCTCGTGATCGTTCACGACATGATCGGATACTTCGCGGCGTTCCATCCGAAGTTCGCCCCGAAGTACGTCGACCTGACGGAGATCCTCGATGGAGCCTTCCGTCAGTACATCGAGGACGTGAAGTCGAAGGACTTCCCGCAGCCCGAGCACTGCTACGAGATGACAAAGGGAGAGCTCGAGAAGCTGGGGATCGCCACGGACGACTAGAAGTGGCCGTTGAGGAGCCGGGCCGGAACTCGGACGCTGAGCGCATGAGCGAACGCGAGACCTCCAGATTCAGCAGTCGGCTTGACGGCTTCCTTTCCGCGAGGCCGCTGCTGGAGCGTTGTGTCTCCGGCTTCGGGCTGCTGCTCGAGAATCTCATAAAGATACCGTTGTTCAGATGTCAGCGGTGTGGCGACTGTGTTCTCAGCCACACCGCTTTCATCTGCTCGCAGCGCTGTCCCAAGCGCCTCCGCAACGGAGCCTGCGGTGGCACGCGGCCCGGGGGGTACTGCGAGGTTTTCCCTGAGAAGCGCTGCATCTGGTACGCCATCTACGCCAGGTCGCGATTGCTCGGTCGCGTCCCGATGCTGACCGAGATGCTCGCGGCGCACCGGTGGGACCTCGAGCACACGTCCACGTGGCTCAACGTGCTCCGTGGGCGCGAAGAGGCCCCCACGTGGCGCGTCAGGCGGATCATACGAAGGCTCGATCTCGACGTTGCGAAGCGCGCCCGGCAAGAGCGTGACCCGTAGCGCCGCACTCGCGAGGCAAGAGCGCGAACCGTAGGAGACCCATCCGTTGGAACGGACTCTCAGAGACGCCATCGACAGCGGACGCTTCATCGTCACCGGTGAACTGGGACCGGCGCTCGGTGCGTCTCCGGATCTCGTCCGGAAGAAGGCGGAACACTTCCGGTGCGTGGACGCGGTTAACGTCACCGACAACCAGACCGGCATCGTCCGGCAGTCGTCCATCGCCGCGGCGAAGCTGCTCCTGGACAAGGGGCTCGACCCCGTCGTCCAGGTGACGTGCCGCGACCGGAACCGCATTGCGCTTCAGAGCGACATCCTCGGCGCATCCGCACTGGGTGTCAGGAGCCTGCTGCTCTTGACCGGCGACCACATGGTCATGGGAAACCAGCCTGACGCAAGGCCGGTGTTCGATCTTGACTCGGTCCAGCTCATCTCGGTGGCGCGCGGCATGCGTGACGGTCACCTGATGAACGGCGACGAGCTCAAGAGGCCCCCGGACGTGCTGCTTGGCGGGGCCGCGAACCCGTTCGCGGAGCACATGGGGCTTCGGCTCATCAGGATCGCCAAGAAGGTCGCGGCCGGCGTCGACTTCATCCAGACGCAGGCCGTCTTCGACGTCCCGCGGTTCCGGCGGTGGATGGACGGGGTGCGCGACCTCGGCCTGCACACGAAGGTCAAGATCCTCCCGGGCGTTCTGCCCACGCGGGCGGCTCGCGCGCTCGAGTACATGAAGAACGAGGTCGCAGGGATGATGGTCCCGGACGATACCATCCGGCGTCTGGAGGGTGCTGCGGACCCCGCGGAAGAGGGCGTCCGTCTCGCCTGTGAGATCATCCGGGAGCTGCGCGACATAGACGGAGTCGCGGGTGTCCATCTGATGCCGGTCATGTGGGAAAGAATCACGCCGCGCATCGTTGAGGAGGCAGGGCTTTGACGCACACCGAGCTTCAGGGGTTTCTCGACGGACGCGTCGTCATCTTCGAGGGCGGCATGGGTACCATGCTGCAGGAGGCGGTGCCGGGCAGTCACGCCCTTGAGCTCTTGAATATCGAACACGCCGATGAGGTACTCGGCATTCATCGCGCCTACGTGCCTCTCGCCGACGTCATCTGCACGAACACCTTCGGGGGAACCTCGATCAAGCTCGGCGCCGTGGGGTTGTCCGAACGGGTCGCGGAGCTCAATGCGGCCGGCGTCCGGCTGGCAAGACAGGCGGCCCGCGACGGAGTTCTCGTTGCCGGCGACATGGGACCCACCGGAAAGCTCATCGAGCCCCTGGGTGACCTGTCGTTCTGGGACGCCTACGAGTCGTTCCACGCGCAGGCGGAGGTACTGGCCGCGGGTGGGGTCGACTTCATTCTGATAGAGACCATGACGGATCTCAGGGAAGCGAAGGCGGCGCTTCTGGCCGCGCGCGAGGCCACGGGCCTTCCCGTCATGATCACGATGACGTTCGACGAGACGTTCGTCACGCCGACCGGCACGGACCCCGCCACCGCCGCCAACGTCCTGGCGTCGATGGGAGCATTCGCGGTCGGGGCCAACTGCTCCACGGGGCCGGAGCGGATGGTTGAGGTCGTCGGCAGGATGGCGCAGGTGACCGGTGCGCCGATCCTGGCTCAGCCGAACGCAGGTATGCCCGAGCTCGTGGATGGCAGGACGGTCTTCCGACTGGGGCCGGACGAGTTCGTGGACCACGCGGAGAAGCTGGTCACGGTCGGTGCGGGTATCGTCGGAGGTTGCTGCGGCACCCGTCCCTCGCACATCGAGCTACTGAGGGAGCGGCTCCGGGGTGTACGGCCCGTATCGCGTGACGTTCCCCCCGCACTTCGGCTTTCGAGCAGGATGCGCACCGTCGAGATCGGAAAGAACCTCCCGTTCGCGGTCGTGGGGGAGAGGATCAACCCGACGAACCGCGAGGACCTCACCCAGGAAGTACTCGAAGGGCGTACGGAGATCATCGTGAACGACGCGCGGGCGCAGTACGTCGCCGGCGCGCACGTGCTGGATGTCAACATCGGCGTGCCCGGTGCGGATGAGGCTGCGATGATGCCGCGCGCCGCGGTGGCGCTCGAGAACTCGATCGCAGCGCCGCTCTCAATAGACTCGATGAACACCGCGGCCTTCGAGGGGGCCCTGGTCGCGCTCGCCGGCAAGCCGCTCCTGCACTCCGTGACCGGCGCACAGGCCAAGCTGGCCGAAGTGATGCCCCTGGCGGCGAGATTCGGCGCCGGAGTAGTCTGCCTCGCGATGGACGAGTCCGGTATCAAGGCGTCGGCGGAAGACCGCGTATCGGTTCTCAGGCGCATCGTGGACGCCGCCGACAGGCACGGCGTCCCGAGGGAACATCTGATCGCGGATTGTCTCACGCTCGCCGTCTCGGCCGAGCAGGAGCGCGTGCCGGAGACCCTGCGGGCCGTCGAGCTGGCGCGGACCGAGCTTGGACTCCCTACGATACTCGGTGTATCCAACGTGTCCCACGGCCTGCCCGACCGCGGCGCGCTGAACGCGAGCTTCCTGGCGATGGCGATGGAGCGCGGGCTCGACGCGGCCATCATGAACCCCCTGGACGAGTCCATGATGTCGACGCTCCGGGCGTCGTCCGTCCTGACGCTCAGAGACCGCGACTCTGCCGGCTATATCCGAGAGCACCTGAAGCGACGCAAGAAGCGACGCAAGGGCGAACCCGAGCCCAGGCCGCAGGATGGGATCGAGATCAGGATCGAGCGCGCGGTCATCGACGGCAACGTCGACGGCATCGAGGCGATGGTCGATGAAGCGCTTGCGCAGGGGCTCGACGCGCGCGCGATCAACGACGGCGTTCTTATCCCGGCCCTCGAGGAGATCGGGCGGCGCTTCGAGAAAAGGGATTGCTTCCTGCCGCAGATGATGCTCGCGGCCGAGACGGTCGAGAGGGCGTTCGCGAAGCTGAAGCCGCTTTTCCCGAAAGGGGAGGAGGCGTCCGCCCGCGCCATCGTCGTCGTGGCGACGGTCGAGGGCGACGTCCACGACATCGGCAAGAAGATCCTGGCGAGCATGCTGGAGAACCACGGGTACCGCGTGGTCGATCTCGGGAAGAACGTCCCGGCGGAGCGTATCGTCGAGGCGGCCCGTGACGAGGGCGCCGGCGTCGTTGCGCTGTCCGCTCTCATGACGACCACGGTCGGTCAGATGCCGGTGGTCATCGGGAAGCTCCGTGAAGCCGGACTGAAGTGTCTCGTGATGGTTGGTGGCGCGGTGGTGACGAAGAGATTCGCCGCCTCCATAGGCGCCGACGGCTACGCGAAGGACGCGGCGGGTGCGGTCGATGTGCTGAAGGCGTTGCTGGAGGGTTAGCGCGTCTGCACGGGCGGAGCTGGCGGGCGGTAGTGTGCGGTTTCTTCCTGAGGCCTACAGCAGCCCTCTCACTGCCCCGCCGTCCACCTGGACCGTGACGCCCGTGACGTAGTTCGCCGCGTCAGATGCGAGGAACGCGACCATGCGCGCGATGTCCGCGGGCTCACCGAATGTGCCGAGAGGCACCGAACCGTAGAAGCCGGCGGCGATGTCGTCGTAGCTCTTCCCCTCGCGCTCGGCGCGCGCGGTCATGAGCTCGGTCATCCTGTCGGTCGCGGTGTAGCCCGGGCACACGACGTTGACGCGGATCCCGTCCGGCCCGAGCTCGCTGGCGAGCGTCTTCGACAGCCCGACCACCCCGGCGCGGATCGAGTTCGAGAGCACGAGTCCCTTGATGGGTTCCTTGACGGAGATCGATGTCAGGTTGACGATGGCGCCACCGCCGGCCTCGCGCATCATCGGGATGGCCGCCCTGTTGAGTCGCACGACGCTCATGAGGTTGAGCGAGACGGCTTTCATCCACGCCTCGTCGTCGAAGTCCATGAATTGCCCCGAGGGTGGGCCTCCCGCGTTGGTCACCAGGATGTCCAGACCGCCGAGTTCTGATCGGGTCCGCTCGATGAGTTCCTCGATCTGTGCTCCGAACGACAGATCCGTGGTGACGGCCACAACCTTGCGGCCCGTCTCACCCGCAATCGCGTCGCGCGTCGCTGCCAGCGCGTCCGTGCCCCTGGCGCAGATGACCACGTCGGCGCCCTCGCGCGCGAACTCGAGCGCGCAGGCCTTCCCGATGCCCCTGGACGACGCCGTGACCAGCGCGCGTTTCCCGTTGAGTCCCAACTCCACGCCATCTCCTCTGCCGTCGGTTTCGAGCGACTCCTCCGCCTGGGCCCTTGCAACCACCGCCGGTCTCCCTACAGTACGGGCAGGTCCTTCTCCATCTCGTAGGGCGTGACGACGCTCCTGTACTCGTTCCACTCCGCTGTCTTGTTTCTCAGGAGCTTCTCGAAAGTCTCCTCGCCGAGCGTCTCCCTGAGGAGCGTGCTCTTTC
The DNA here is from genome assembly GCA_030613615.1 of Candidatus Eiseniibacteriota bacterium. Classification (GTDB taxonomy): domain Bacteria; phylum Joyebacterota; class Joyebacteria; order Joyebacterales; family Joyebacteraceae; genus JALGZG01. Next base: position 6,100 of record JAUWLR010000039.1, on the reverse strand, counting down.
TCGCGACGGCGATGGCCTCGGACAGATTCCCGGGGAGCACCTTGATCCCGCGCTCCTCCCGCTGCTCGGCCGTCATCGCGAAGATGTTCTCCTCGACGTGATCGCGTAGCGTCAGCTTCTCGTCGATACCCTTGAGCCCCGCAGCCAGCATCACGGCGAACACCAGATACGGATTGCACGCCGGGTCCGGACAGCGAAGCTCGATGCGGGTTGACATCTCGTGGCCCGGTCTGTAGCGCGGAACGCGGATGAGCGTGGAGCGGTTCATCCGCGCCCAGGAGATGTAGACGGGCGCCTCGTAGCCTGGGACGAGGCGCTTGTAGGAGTTGACCCACTGGTCCGTCAGCAGCGTGATCTCCCGCGCGTGCTGCAGCAACCCCTCGGCATACGACTTCGCAGTGTCTGAGAGATGCGATTCATCATCGGGATTGTAGAACACGTTCCTGCCGTCAGCGATGAGCGACTGGTGCAGGTGCATGCCGCTGCCGTTCTCGCCGTAGATGGGCTTCGGCATGAACGTGGCGTGCACCCCCGCCTGCAGGGCGATCTCCTTAATGACCAGTTTGGAGAGCATCACGTTGTCGGCCGCCGTGAGAGCATCGCAGTACTTGAGATCTACCTCGTGCTGGCTCGGAGCGACCTCGTGGTGCGAGCACTCCACGTGAATACCGAGCGAGTCGAGCGCGATGATGGTCTTCTTGCGGAGCGCCTCGCCCAGGTCCGGAGGCGTGAGGTCGAAGTAACCCGCGCTGTCCAACGGGCGTGGATTCTCAGCGTTCGTGAAGTAGAAGTACTCGAGCTCCGGGCCGATGTTGAATATCCAGCCGCGCTTCTCCACCAATCCCAGCACGCGCTTGAGCGTCGACCGCGGGTCGCCCGCGTAGGGGGTTCCGTCGGGCTCGAGTACGTCGCAGAAGAGCAGCGCTTCCTCACCGCCGTTGTTCCAGGGGAGCACCTTGAACGTCGAGGGATCGGGCATCGCTATCATGTCGCTCTCGTAGATCCTGGTGAATCCCTCGATCGACGAGCCGTCGAAGCCCTTCCCGTTGTCCAGTGAATCCTCGAGTTCGTCGCTGGTGATTGTGACGCACTTCGGGAATCCAACGATGTCGCAGAAAAGCAGGCGAATAAAGCGGATGCCGCGCTTCGCGACGGTCGCGAGCACTTCGTCTTTTTTCATCTCTGTCTCCTTGGGCGGCGGCTGCCTGGGTGGGATAGATGGACGCTATGGTAGTGTGTGGGGGGTTCATGTTCAAGGGATTTGCTTGCCACGATGAGAGGAAAGCCCGCTCTGGCCTTGCGTCGTCCGGCATGCTCGTTTAGAATGCGCGAGAGGTAACCGACAGGGGGAATCGACCTGACGCAATGTGGAGGCACGCATGCTGTCAAGCATCATGGCACTGGTACTCGTGGCGATAAGAATCCCCGGGCTTCACAGCGACGAGCTGCCGTTCGACGCCGCACGAACCGCAACGACCGTCGCGTTCATCACGGTTCCTCTGGGTGTCCTGCTGCTGCTCGTGGCGCGCGTCTTCTGGCACGGCAAGTATCTCGGCCTCGTGGCCGGATACAAGGACTACGGGGTCGCTGATCCAAGGCGGATGGGGCGCTTCGTGGGGATGCTGGTCGGTGTCCTCGGTGTCTACCAGCTCATCTTCCCGATCACCGTGCGGTTGTGGGCGCAGGGCGCGTTCGTTGCGTACGTTTTCGTCATTGTGGGAATAGGTCTCGCCCTGCTCATCGGCGGCGGGTACTTCGAGCGCGGCTAGCGCCGGGCGAGCCGGTTCCACAGCTTGGTCCCGCCGGGGTGCAAGAGCGGTTCTGTAGCGCGCTACACGGTCCCTCCGGCGTCTTCCAACCGCTTCCCGTACTGCTTCTCGTAGTATTCCAGAAACTCACCTGACTTGATGGGCTGCCACCAGCCCGGGTTCTCCACGTACCACCGAACGGCGGAGAGTATCGCCCCCTCGGCGTCGAACGACGGTTCCCAACCCAGGGCCCTGAGTCTCGCCGAGTCTATCGCGTAGCGGAAGTCGTGACCCTCGCGATCCTCCACGTGCACGATGAGTTCCTCAGGTTTGCCCAGTTCTCGCAGGATCAGCCGGGCCATTTCGATGTTCTTCATGTGGTTCCCGGCGCCGATGTTGTAGGTCGCGCCCGGCTCGCCACCATCCATCACGCATTCGATCCCCGTGCAGTGGTCCAGGACGTGCGTGTAGTCGCGTTCCTGCTCTCCGCTGCCGTAGAGGGGAAGGGCCTTGTTCTCGATGGCGTTGGTTGTGAAGAGCGGGATGACCTTCTCCGGGTACTGGTTGGGGCCGACGTTGTTCGCGCCTCGGGTGATCAAAACCGGGAAGCCGTAGGTCGTGAAATACGAGTGCGCGAGAAACTCCCCGCCCGCCTTGCTCGCCGAGTACGGGTTGCGCGGGTTCATCGGGGCGTCTTCCGTGAACGGCTCGCCTGTCGCCACCCCGTAGACCTCGTCGGTGCTTATCTGAACGAACCGCTCAACGCCGCACTTGCGCGCGGCCTCCAGGAGCACGTGGACGCCGAAGATGTCCGTCCTGAGGAATCCCGAGGGGTCGCCTATCGACCGGTCGACGTGTGTTTCCGCGGCGAAGTTCACCACTGCCCCGACGCCCTGCATGACATCCCCGACGACGTCGCTGTCGCAGATGTCGCCCTTGACGAAACTGTAGCGTGGATCGCTCTCGACGTCCCGCAGGTTCTCGAGGTTGCCCGCGTAAGTGAGCTTGTCGAGGTTGACGATCTCACAGTCGGCGTGACGCGAAAGGTACAGGCGGATGAAGTTGCTGCCGATGAAGCCTGCGCCGCCTGTGACCAGGATTCTCATGTGGCCTCCCGTGGGGTTCGTCGGGTACGGATTCTCTCTCTCTCTCTGGGCATTCTACGCCCGCCCGTGACGTTCCGCCACTCCAAAAGGCCCGTGGCGTAGGCAGGACACGCGTGGTATCATGAGTGTGAGACATGTCAAGAACCACTCGTATTCAGCTGACGGGAGGTCCGACGTGACAGCACGAACGGTCCTGGTAGTTGCACTGATGTTGGCTCTCGCGGCCGGCTCGGCGGCCGGCGCGCTGGCGGAAGGGCGCGCGCCTTTCCCGCTCGCGTCACTCGATCCCCTGACCGGCGCGGACGAAGTGCTCGTGCCGGGCACGTCTCGCGTCCCCGATGTGCCCGACGCCCTCGGAGATCTGCCCGCATGGCAGGTCCTGAACTGGAGGATCAACTCGGACCAGACTACCGAGCTCCAGAATGAAGAGCAGGTCGCGATCAACCCACTCGATCCAGATAACCTTGTCGCCGTGTGGCGCGACTTCCGCCTGGGTCACAGGAGAGTCGGAGTCGGCTACACGTTCGACGGCGGCATCACGTGGCACGTCTCGCTGCTGGAGGAACCGAGCTATCCGAGGCACAGCGATCCCGGGATCACGACCGATGCGGACGGCAACTTCTACGTGGTCATCCTCTCGTACACGGGCAGCACCTCGGAGCCCAACGGACTCTTCGTCCTCAAGTCCGAGGACGGTGGTGTCACGTGGGGCGACGCCGTTCCCGCCATCGATCAGGTCCCGGATGTGTTCGAGGACAAGGAGCTCATCGCCTGCGACCGAAGCGGGAGTTTGTACGACGGCAACCTGTACGTCGCCTGGGCGAGATTCGGGGCGGTAACGGAGATCATGAGTGTGACCTCGGCCGACGGCGGCGCGAGCTTCGGGGGCGCTGTCGGCGTCAGCGACGAGAGCGGCGTCCAGTGGCCTTGCCCGGTCGTCGGGCCCGACGGCACGTACTACATCGCGTGGGTTAACTACTGGCCCTCCGAGATCCGCATCGACCGGTCGTTCGCCGGCGGCGCCACATTCGGGACGGACATAACGGTTACGGATATCTACGCGGCGTCGACCACGATCAACGGCGGCATCTGGGTCTTCGGGTTCCCCGCGATGGACTGCGACATCACCGGGGGCACTCTGAACGGCAGGCTGTACGTCGCATACATGGACCGCGTCTGGGGCGACTTCGACATCTTCATGAGATTCTCTGATGACCATGGCGTGAGCTGGTCCGCGCCGGTGCGCGTGAACGACGACGCCGTCGGGAACGGGTGCGACCAGTTCCATCCGTGGACGTGTGTGAGCGCGGACGGTGTCGTCAACGTCGTCTTCTACGACAGGAGGAACGACCCCTCGAACTTCCTGATGGATCTCTACCTGACGCAGTCGTTCGACGGCGGACTGACGTTCGAGCCCAACGTCCGTGTGACGACGGTCTCGTCCGATCCGACCGCGGGAAGCGGCAGAGCGGGGATCATCGGCGAGTACATCGGGCTGGCCGCATCGTCGTCGAGCCGCGTTCATCCCGTGTGGACGGACACGCGGGAGGGCCATCAGGACGTCTACACATCGATCGTTGACACCACGTTCGTTGGGGTGCCCGACGATGGCGCCGTCTCAGCCCTGCACCTGTTCCCGCCGAGCCCCAACCCCTCGCGCGGCGACGCGCTGTTCCACCTGCTCGCGCCGTCGACACGGGCGGTCGCTTTGACTGTCTCCGACGTCTCGGGACGTCTCGTGCGCGAGTTCCGCGCGGTACCCGGGACGGACGGGGCGTGCTCCGTCGTCTGGGACGGCACCGACGGAGCCGGGGAGAGGGTCGCGTCGGGCGTCTACTTCGTGCGTGCGACCGACGGGGCGTCCGCGGCCACCGCCAAGCTCGTCCATTTGAGATAGGCCGGCGGCCGGAGGCAAGCCGGCCCGCGATCAGGAAGGGCCAGGCGGACAATCCAAGACACGCCGCCTGCACGAGCGAATCCCCAGAGCGTGGGGGCCTTGAGACTTGAAAGGGCCCCCGCGCTCGTGTAATATGTGTATTCTCAAATCCGTCGCACTGGAGGCAGGTCATCAAGGAGCACGACATGAGACCGGAGTTCACGAACTGCGAGGTTTACACGTTCGAGGATGAGGCGCAGAAGAAGGCCATGGCCGAGGCCATCGCCAAGGTCGAGAGCGAGGCGGGGAAGGAGTACGACCTCGTCATCAACGGTGAGCGGGTCAAGGGCGACGGCCTTCTCAAGGCCATCAATCCGTCCGACAAGGACATGGTGCTTGGTGTCTTCCAGAAGGGCACGCCTGAGCTCGCCGAGAAGGCGATCAGGGCGGCCGACACGGCCTTCGAGCAGTGGCAGCACGTTCCCGCGGAAGAGCGCGCGGAGTACCTCTTCAAGGCCGCGGAGATCATGAAGCGCCGCAGGATCGAGCTGGGCGCGACGATGGTGCTCGAGGAAGGGAAGAACTGGATCGAGGCGGACGCCGACGTCTGTGAGGCGATCGACTTCCTGGAGTTCTACGCGCGCGAGGCCATTAGGTACGCCGAGCCTCAGGGCCTGACTCCATACCCCGGCGAGCAGAACGAGTACTTCTACGTCCCTCTGGGAGTTGGTGTCGTTATCCCGCCGTGGAACTTCCCGCTGGCCATCCTGGTCGGTATGTCATCCGCGGCGATCGTTGCCGGCAACACGGTCGTCCTCAAGCCCTCGAGCGACTCTCCGCTCATCGGCTACAAGTTTCTTGAGATCATGGAAGAGGCCAAACTCCCGGCCGGTGTCCTTAACTTTTTCCCCGGCAGCGGTGGTGTCGTCGGAGACACGCTGGTGGCTCATCCGCGGACCAGGTTCATCTCGTTTACGGGCTCGCGTGCGGTGGGGCTCGGTATCGTCGAGCTCGCGGCGAAGACCCAGCCGGGCCAGATCTGGATCAAGCGCGTTGTCGCCGAGATGGGCGGCAAAGACGCCACAATCGTAGACTCCGAGGCTGATCTCTACGCGGCCGCAAGGGGTGTAGCCGTAGCGTCCTTCGGGTTCCAGGGTCAGAAGTGCTCCGCGTGCTCCCGCGCGATCGTCGTCGCCGATGTCTACGACGACTTCCTTGCGAAGCTCGTCGCCGAGACGAAGAAGATCACCATAGGTCCCGTCAAGGACCAGAGTAACTACATGGGTCCCGTCATCAATCAGAAGGCGATGGACTCGATTCTCAAGTACGTTGAGGTCGCCCAGAAGGAAGGTGGGAAGCTGGTGTTCGGC
>JAUWLR010000156.1 GCA_030613615.1 Candidatus Eiseniibacteriota bacterium | reverse complement strand
CCTCTCTGCGAGCGTCATCGCCTTCACCGAGCGGCGAGGATTCGGCTCAAGCCAGTAGCAGCGCTTCGGGCCCGGCTTGAAGCGATCACGTACGAAGTGATCCCGGTACTTGCGCAGCTGCTCTGCGCCCCAGCGCCAACGCAGCGACTCCGGATACTCACGCCTCGCCCTCTCCCAGTGCCCAGCGAGAACACGCTGCCGATCGCGAATCCGGCGCTCGGCCAGACACTCTCCTCCGTCTGCCGGACGTGACATGCCTCATACCTCCGTCCGGCCTGCGGGACCCACTCCCGCAGGCTCATCGAACGGAGGCGTAGTAGTATGAGTAGTTCTCTGTCACCTTGTCGTTCTCCCTGTCCTTGCTGTCTCCTCGCCGTGCAGCCTAACGGACCGCGTATCAGCCGCGAGCGTTAAGGCTGGCGCGGCGGGTGCGTCGCGGGCGATAGCCCGCGGTGCAGTCGGCGTGACAGCCAAGCTCGTCGGCTGCATACGCTAGTTAGGTCGCCGAAGAACCCACAAGAACGAACCTCTACCACCTGCCTAGCGACAACATCACGACCCCAACCACGAAGTAGAGCGAGCCCAGCGCGAGACCAATCCAGGCAAGCGCCCGACCTGCACCAAGCCTGCCGGCGCGCCCCAGTCCGACTCCGCTGAAGACAATCGCCAGTACCGGCACGACGGCGAAGGAGTAGAAGAAGGGCGAAACGAGCCCGAGCACGAAGCCGACTGTCGCAATGGGATTCGCTCGCTTGACCTGAGTCTGAGCCATCTGCCGCGCTGAACCTCCAGGGGCGACGTGTGCAGTCGGCGCAGGTGCTGACACCGATGCACCCGAGGTCCGGGGCCGGGCGCTCCCGTGTGTGACTGTGCTCGCTGTCGCCGGAACAGTGAGTGGCGCGTCGCACGCCGAACATAGAGCTCGCTCACCTGGCTCCACGTGCCAGACAATGACCTCGCGGCGGCACACAGGGCACTCGAAACGCACACCTCTCGCCGTTTCGCCAAGAGTTGCTGAAGCCGGGCTCGCATCGACAGACTCTAGAGGTCCCGTGTCGGCTTGTAGCGCGACTCCGGAGAGCTGGCGGCTCCAGAGATCCTTGCGAACAGATAGGGGCAGAGCGCTCTTTGCCCCGCAGAAGTGACAGACAGCCGTCTCGTTCGCTCGGTCCACCCGAATCTCGAGCGCGCGCTGGCAATTGCCGCACGATAGTCGAACCTCGGACGCATCAACCGAGGCCACCGACTGTAGCTGTTGTATCGCTCTCACCACGCTTGCACGAGCCAACACGGGGCTGTCGTCCCTTGCGATGGAGGCGGCTTCGTCCATGCACACATTGCACAGCGGATAGCCAAACCAGTGGCTACCATTGCGCAGCGAGAGTGGTCGTCCGCAGACACCGCAGTGGTCATTCATGAGCTCTCCCAAGCACGGTCTTCGGCGACCTAACGGACCGCGTATCAGCCGCGAGCGTTAAGGCTGGCGCGGCGGGTGCCAGCGGCGAAGCCGCGCCTGCAGCTGCCGTGACAGCCAAGCTCGTCGGCTGCATACGCTAGTTAGGCGGGCATCGAGTTGTGTCCGCCGCAATCGACTTGTAAGTCAGCTGCTCGGCTTCTCCAGTGATCACATCGATGATCCACAGGACGCCTCGATCTAGGGCGTTCGTGTCCCGATTCTCCTTGCAGTACACGATCTTCGTGCCATCGGGTGACCATGCCGGTCCGGCCGCACCTCCTGCGGCGATCTGTCGAGCAGAGGATCCGTCGCGATTCATCACCCAGAGACCGACTGGGCCGGGCCACGTCCCTTCCACGAAGGCTATGTACTCCCCGTTGGGGGAATACTCGGGGTCCGCGGCGAAGACCATGACGTCTCTGTCGCTGTACCTCAGGAACCGGGGATTCCCTCCCTCAATCCAGGGGTCAATCTCGACAATCCCATGCTCCTCCCCGATCCACGCCTCGCACACCATGCGGTCTTCGCTCGGGTGCCACGAGGGCGAGAACGCCCATGACAGGTGCTTCCTCAGGTCACCCCCATCGAGTTCGCAACTCCAGATGCCTGCTTGGTCGCCAGAGGGTACGTCCCAGGCAATCCTAGTACCATCTGGCTTCCAGTCACATCGGTGCCCGTAGGCGCTTCCATGCAGCCCCGTAAGCGCCGTTGGATCTGGTGGTCCGTAGCGAACAAGCCCATCCACAAGAACAGCCAGTTCCGTTCCGTCAGCGGACCAGTCAGGGAAGAGCGCCAGCGGAACCAGCAGAGTATCCTGCCCTGTGGCGACGTTGACAGCGCGAACCGCAAGCAAGGAGGGATCCCAGTCGTCCTCCGAATCGCTTATGTACGAGAAACCGTTGTCCTGATAGGCAATCCATCCGAGCGACGACCAACTTGGCCATTCGTGATGGCTGCCGAACGTCCTCGGTGGGTCCCCGGGACCGACCAGTACCGACTGTTCACACCCCACGAGCACGCCTGCGAGAACAACCACGGCCGCAAGAGCGAACCTCGCTTCGACTCCCTGTGTCCGTCCTACTACCATGGAATCGTCTCCAGACGTTGCATCGATGCCCGCCTAACGGACCGCGTATCAGCCGCGAGCGTTAAGGCTGGCGCGACGGGTGCGTCGGGCGCGTCAGCGCCCGGTGCAGTCGGCGTGACAGCCAAGCTCGTCGGCTGCATACGCTAGTTAGGGCGCGCTCAGCGAACGAGAGCGAACCGACCCCTTACGACACGCTGACCATCTGACAGCTCATAGAAGTAGACGCCCGATGCTACGAGAGTCCCGTCATGCCCGCGACCATCCCACTCGAGAAAGCCGGACCGGCGCGTCAGGTCACTGGGGCGGAACTCTGTAATCCTGCGGCCGGCCGCTGTGAACAGACTGAGTGACAACACCCCGCCGTGGCGGGCATTCTGATACCAGATGCGCACGTGCCCCGTCGCTGGATTCGGAGCCGCACCGAGCACTTCGAGGAGGTCGGGCGACTCAGCCAGGCCAGTTGGGTCGTCGCACGGGCAGCCGACGTCCCACGCGCCAATCGTGCCACCTCCCGCGGCCGCTCCCACGCAGGGCGAGCACTCCTGCAAGTAGAACGTGCCTCCAGTCGTATCGCAGAGGGCTGGGTCATCGAAGACAATATCGTTGAAGGTGCCACAGAGGCTGTCGCCGCCGGCATTGCCGAACACACAGCTGTAGCTGGTCTGCGGATTGGCAGTCTCGTGGTCGCAGTACACGGCTGTGCCCGCTTCGGCAAATGCTATGACGCTGTCTGTGACCTGAGGAGATGCCTCGCGGCCGGCTCGAATGACGCCGGCACCAGGGCTAGGCGCGTTGTACGCAAATGTGCAGTTCTGGATAAGGGGAGATGCCTTATAGCTGCTGAAGGTGCCCCCTGACTGGATGTTACGATTGCGGATGAAGGTGCAGCCATCCGCTGTTCCGTTCGCGCCCCAGCTCACGCCAATGGCCGCCCCGCTGTGCTCCGATGAGTTCTGCAGGAAGAGGCAGTTGATCATTAGAGGACGAGACGCGTAGGAGGAGATCGCTCCGCCCCAGTCAAGCGCGTGATTACCGAAGAACACGCAGTTGGATACCAGATGATCCTCGTCGCCTCTCAGTTTGATGGCTCCACCCATCAGACCTTCGTTTCGGGCGAACCGGCTGTCGAGAACGGTAAGGACGCCATTCAACAGACAGAGAGCCCCTCCCCAATCCACTGACGTGTTGCCAGTGAACACGCAGTCTTCGACGTCAACGGCGGCATCGTGCGAGTAGATTGCGCCACCACGGTAGGCGCAGTTGTTCTCAAAGACAGAGCCCAAGACCTGCACTCGTCTAGCAGACCCGATAATGTAGATGGCGCCACCGTTTCGGCAAACGTCCTCGCTCGCGGTGGAGTTGACTGCGAACACCATGTCCACGAATCGCGCTGAAGAGGCGTGAAGCCAGACGGCTCCGCCGCAGCCATATGGCTGGGGTAACGTGTCTGGATCAGCATAGCCGTTGACCACCGCGAACCCCGAGATTAGCGAGGCCAGCGTCTCTCCGCTATGCAGGCAGAACCCGCGCCCGAGCCTCTCACAGTCAATCGTGGTGTTCTCCGGTCCGTCCTCTGACTGCAGGACAAGGTCTACACCGTGGAAGTCCAGGTCACGGTTCAGCGGACCCACGTATGTGCCCGACGCGACGAGGATCGTGTCACCTGCTGCGCCAGAGTCAATGGCCTCCTGGATGGTCAGGAAGTCACCGCCGCCTGCCCAGTCGACTCGTATGATGTCGGCGTGTGCCGCACAGGCCACAGCAAGAACGACGACGATGGCGAGCAGCCTGCACGCCTTTGCCGGGCTAGAGCTCTCCGCTGACGAAACGCACATACGCTTCTCTCCCACGGACTCCCGGTGGTACTCGAGCGCGCCCTAACGGACCGCGTATAACCCGCGAGCGTGAAGGGGGGCGCGGGGTGTGCTGGCGACGCGAAGCGGAGCCCCCCTTGCAGACGCCGTGACACCCAAGCTCGACGGGTTCATACGCTAGTTAGCCGGCCGGCACTAACGACCCGACCACCACCCAACTCACGACCTTAACCGGAGCTGCGAGAAGCGCGCCCGCCTTCGCCAAGCGCTCAGCAACCAGGCCATATACGACAAAGCTGCACGGACAGGCTCCCGATGTGGATGCCGTCCCCGCAGCGGGCTACATCAGCCATTCCGCGAGTTCCCCGGTTGCCCGGTCACGTCTGTTCAGCCAAAGATTACCATGACCAGCATGCTTGAGTCAAGCCCACTGGCGCTCAAACCCTCATTCCCTCCCCAACTGGCGGAGCGGGGCGGGCGCGCCCGAGGAAGCTTGCCGGCCCGGCTAACGGACCGCGTATCACCCGCGAGCGTCAAGGCTGGCGCCGCGGGTGCCAGCGGCGAAGCCGCGCCTGCAGCCGCCGTGACAGCCAAGCTCGTCGGCTGCATACGCTAGTTAGATGGCTCGCGATCTCAGTGTGCAACTATCATCTTCTCAACCACCGTCACGAAGCGCCATTCACCTGAACATCTCGCCCAGAGAGCGCAATCGCCTGGGTAGGCACCGCCGCCGGCTATCACGTGC
>JAUWLR010000079.1 GCA_030613615.1 Candidatus Eiseniibacteriota bacterium | reverse complement strand
ACGGTGACGGAAAGCCCGAGTTCGGCGGCGCGGCGCGCGCAGCTGCTTCCCGCCGGACCGGCGCCCACTACTATGACGTCGAACGATTCGCTCACAACGGAACTCCCGCGGCGCGTGCCAAGGAGGAGGGCGACCCGACCCGAACTCGGCGACGCGTCCGTCCGACGCTACTCGAAGGCCACTTCTCCGAACGTGTTCGGGTTGTAGTCGATGGGCACCTGCCAGTCGGCCGACGCACTGGTTCGCGCCTGCTTCCGCCTGAAGTTGGCTCTCCAGGCGGGGAACTGCTCAATGTCGCCGCCGATCTGGGCGAGCGGGACCCTCATCTCCACGCTCCACCGGTCGTCGGTGCGCCGCGTGGCAACCTCGTACTCGCCGTCCCATTCCCTGTTGGCGGTGTACCACATGGTCTCGTCGAACGTGATCTCCTGGTCGAACACCGTTCCCAGGGGATTGACGTATATCTGGTAGACGGTCATCTCGCCGGGGTTCGGCTGGAAGAAGTAGCCCACGCAGTCCTCACCGTAGACCGGCCCGTCCCGCTCCTCGACGTTCGCCGCCACATTCACCATCTCCGGGTCGAAGCAGATCGCGGAGAGGTACAGGTTCTCGGCATCGCAGGCAAAGGAGAATTCCGTTTTGCCCTCGACGGTCGCGTCGTAGGCCGCGTGGAGCTTGCTGACCGGTGTGCAACTCGCCCAACACGCGTCCGACAGGTCACCGTCGATGACAGGAGGATCCGACGTGATCCTGCCCGCCGCCGTTCTCATCACGCGCGCCGGCAGGTCGACGTCGAGCAGTTTCCCGTTCGACAGCGGATAGCGGCAGCTCATGCGCGGCGCCGGATAAAGCGCTCCCTCGTTGAGCATCATGAAGGTGAGTGTCTCGGTCTGGCCCGGGTCGACCGCTACGATCGCCTCTTCGGGCTCGACGGTCCACCCTTCAGGAACGTCCCAGACCACCACGTCGTCGATGACACTGTCCGTCACATTCTCGATTGTGACCTCCACGGGCGCACGGAGCGATGCGTTGTCGAAGACCCTCACGGCGCTCACCGTGACCAGCTCGCTCTCCACTCGCTGGATTTCGCGGACGTCGTCCTGCGTCACCACATCGCGCGAGTAGATGCCACCAAGGTCGATGACCGCCAGCTCGTAGCCGGGAGACGTCACGGTGACCCAGCCGAACTGGAAGAACTCCCCCCTGGTGACCGGCTGCTCGGCGCTCCGGTACATGCCGCCTCCCGAGCTGCCGATGACCGTGTAGTCAATGCCGTCAAACTCCGTCGTGAAGTAGTGGTGAAGGTGGCCGTTGAAGACCGCATCTACACCGTACTCACGGAAGATGTCGTGCAGCGTATCGGGTCTGCCCAACACGAGGGTCTGCGCCCACAGCGGCTTGTGGACGAACACGAAGATGTTCTCCGCCTCGCTGTGCCGGGCAAGGTCCGCGATAAGCCAGTCTCTCTGCTCCTCCGGGAAATCCGCGGCCACGTTGACGCGGCTGTTGTCGAGGATCACGAAGTGCGTGTTCTCGTAGTCGAACGAATAGTAGGGGTCGAAGCCCGTTCTGGCCGTGTACATGGCCTCCGACTCGTCGTCCCAGATATCATGATTGCCGGGGGTCATGTAGAACGGCGCCTCGAGCGCACCGATGAGAACCATTAACGAATCCCATTCAACATCGGACCGCTCGTAGTCCTCCCCGTATCCCTCAATGTGATCGCCGACCGTGACCACGAAATCGGGGTTCAGGAGGTTGATCTCCTCGATTACCTGCGGGTAGATGCCCGGCGTGTGCCCTCCGGTGCGGTCGCTGAGTATCGCGAACCGGAAGAGCGGCTCCGAGCCTGTTCCGGCGGCGGCCGAGCAGAGACACGCGACCAGGCAAACGACAACCGCTGACGCCACGAACGTCTTCCTCATGTCGACCAACCTCCTCCCGCGACGGGAATCCCCCCGTCGGAGCGCAAGATGTGCCTGATGGTGGAAGAAACTCGATGCTAACTCCCGCCCCCCGGGGTGTCAACCGCGCGCACGCATCCCAAGGAGCGCCGCTGGTCCGACAGTGGCGGTCCGAGGAAGCCGCCCGGGTCCGACAGTGGCGGTCGAAGGAAACCGCCCGGGTCCGACAGTGGCGACCGGAGGAAGCCCCGCGCGTCCCCCGGAGGCTCATCGCGGATCGACGACCGACGACGAGTGCAAGAACGACAGCCGACCGCCGCCACCGAGGGAGCGTCGGGGCAAGGGCGGGCCGATCGCCGAACCCGAGTGTACGCTCTGACTCATCACCGTCGCGCCTCCCGATCGAACGCGCGTCTCGAGCGCGCCGACGTCGACCGTCCAGGACTGCCGCCGCGCATTATTTTCTTTGACTCCGCGTGACACGTTGTTAGTATTCTACTCGTTGACGCAACACCCCTCGCGACACACCTTGAAGGAGCTACAACGTGGGCACCTGTCCGGAATGCGAGTGTGAGTTCGAGGACCCCATCGAGGTCTGCCCGCACTGCAACGTCCCGCTGGTCACGAGAGAAGACCGGGTAAGCCAGAGCGAAGAAGAAGACGACGTCGACGGAGACCTTCCGGCTGAGGGTCTCGTTGTCATCGAGACCACAGAAGACGACGAGCGCGTCGGCGAGTTGAGAGAGCTCCTCGAAGAGAGCGGCATACCATGCTTCCTCAGCAACGAGCTCTTCCCAGCGGCGACACCTCCTGATGAGACGAAGGTGCTCATCCCGAGAGAGATGGCCGGGGATGCTCGGAAGTTGATACGCGAGTTCTCCTGCTGACGGAAGCGGCGCGACCAGATACTGCCGCGCCGCGGAATTCCCCCACACACTGCGAGTGATGTCCCCCGGATGGTGACTCTCGGGGATTACCTCACGTACGGGGTCGCGCCTATCTTTTGTATCCGATGGTCCGCAGGAAGTCCCTGCGCGCCCTGATGTCGTCCTCGCTCTCGACGCCCTTCGGGCTCTCGCCATCGACGACGCCGAGAATGCCCCTGCCTTGCCCGGTCTCGACGACGATCGCCTCCACCGGGTTCGCGGTCGCGCAGTAGATGCGGCACACCTCGGGACAGGCCTTGATCGCGTTCAGCACGTTGATGGGGAAGCCGTCGGTCATCACGACGATGAAGCTGTGCCCCGCGCCCAGTTCACTCGCGATCTTCACGGCCGCCGTCTTGAGCTCTTCATCGTTCCCGTCGAACCGGACGAGGCACGGACCGGACGCCTCGCAGAACGCCACGCCGAACTTCATGCCCGGCACGGAACTGATCAGGATCTCGTAGAGATCCTCGACCGTCTTGATAAAGTGACTCTGCCCGAGGATGATGTTGGCGCCCTCTGGAAATCTGATGGGGACGCTTTTCGTTTCCATCTTACGTACCTCCTTCCCTGGCTCCGCGCGCTGATTGTACACGCTCGGGCAGACGCTGTCACGTCTGCCCGAGTTCCCATCTCAAACCGCTCACACAAAGAGGTGCAGCAGTTGACCTATCTCACGAGGAGCACTTTCGCCGTCTTCTCGATCTTCCCGGCCGTGAGCTTGATGAAGTAGACGCCGGCGGCGGACGGCTGACCTCTGCCGTTGGAACCATCCCACGTCCTGACGTGGCGACCACGATCCAGCGGTCCGTTCACGACGGTCCTCACTGTCTGCCCGCGCGCGTTGTAGACGACGAGGCTCACGGGACCGGTGTGATCGGCGAGGTCGAAGTGCAGAGTCGTGGGTCCTGCTGTGGGATTGGGAACGACCGGATGGAGCACCGTGGCCAGGGATCCGCCCGTCCGCACGCTCACCGCGCCGCCCGACACGACCTCTTCGCCTCCATCAACCATTCTGGCCCGGCCCTCATACCAGAACTCCGTGTCCGGCCATACGGCGGTGTCATTGAAGACACCGCTCGACTCGGGCTCAAGAGGACTCTCGTTAATGCGCGTGAACGGCCCTTCCTCTGAGGTGGCTCGCCATACGTCGAACCCCTGAATCCCCACGAGCGATGCCACGCTCCAGCGCACGCTCACGTCGCCGGATTCCGCAACAACCGCGTAGCAGTAGCCCTCAACTGGTGTGCCCGTGTCAACGGCGTACTTGATGGTTGCGTAGTCGAAACCACTGCCGTCCCCGAGGCTCTTCCCGGTGACGTAGACGTTGCCATCACCGTCAGCGCCCAGCGCGTAGCCCCAGTCCTCTGACATGGCTGGACCATCGTACCGCACGACCCATTCCTCTTCCCCGACGCTACTGTAGCTCACGGTCGCATAATCGAGACCGGTACCGATACCCGTGCTCTTGCCCGTGACACAGATGTGACCCGTGGGTCCCAGAATCATGCCGTAGGGACAGTCATCTTCGGACGCGGGTCCGTCGTACCGCTGCACCCACTCTGCCGTCCCGCCGCCGTCGTACTTGACCGTGGCGTAGTCGTATCCGCCCGTGCCCATGCTGTACCCGGTCACGTAGGCGTTCCCGGCGTCGTCGAGAGCCAAGTCACTCAGCTTGTCGTCCCCGCCGACCGGACCGTCGTACAGCTCGGACCACATCAGCGTTCCGTCGTTTCCGTATCTCAGAGTCTTGAAGTCGTAGCCGCCCGCCACGTAGCTGGCGCGCGCGCCCACCCAGACATCGCCGGACGGTCCCACCTTGATCGCCCATCCGCCTCCGTCAGAGCCGAAGGCGCCCAGCGAGCTCTGGACCCACTGCTGGGTGCCGTCGGATGCGTACTTGATTGTTACCACATCGTGCCTACCGCTGTAGTAGCTGCCGCCCGTCACGTACGCCGAGCCCTCGGCGTCCACAGCCACGGCGTGCGCGCGATCGTCGTCCCCAGCATCGTACCTGCGGACCCAGAGCTGTGACCCGTCCGGTCCGTACTTGACCGTGGCGTAGTCCGGCGTCATGTATGGGTCCGACAAGCCCGAGCTGCTCCCGGTGACGAAGACGTTGCCCGCGTCGTCGAGGGCTATCGCGTACGCGGCATCGTACCAGCCCGCCGGCCCGTCGTATCTGCTTGCCCACTCCTCATTCCCGTCGGTATCGTACTTGATCGTCACGTAGTCGCGCCCCGTATAGACGCCGTCGCTCAGACCTGTGACGTAGACGCATCCCACGTCGTCCACCACTATCGCGTAGCCCCAGTCCTCGCCGCTGGCGGGGCCATCGTAGCTCGCGGACCACACGATGTTCCCGTCGGTGTCGTACTTGAAGGTTCGGATATCGTCGTCGGTCAGGACTTCGAAGCTCCCTCCGGTCACATACGAGTTCCCGGCGGCGTCCACGGCCATCGCGTACGCCCAATCCTGCTGCCCGCTGTCAACGGGCCCGGCGTAGATGCCGGTCCAGAGCTCGGCGCCGGTCGGGCCGTACTTGATGGTCGCGTAGTCCAGACCGGTTCCGAGTCCGGTGCTCTTGCCGGTCACTATGACGTTGCCGTCGCCGTCCGCCACGATCGCCCAGCCACAGTCGTACTCACTTCCTTCTCCGTCGTATCTCCTCGACCACTGCATGTCGCCGTCGGTGTCGTACTTCACCGTCGCGTAGTCCACGCTGGTGCCATCACCAGCGCTGTACCCCGTGACGGAAACGCCGCCGTCCCCGCCGAGAGCCATCCCGTAGACGCGGTCTTCCCCACTCACGGGACCGTCGTACCGCCGGACCCACTGCTCGGTACCGGCCGCGTCGTACTTGACTGCGGCGTAGTCGTAGCCGGTGCCGACTCCCTCGCTTCGCCCGGCGACGTAGACCGCCCCGAACTCGTCGACCACCAGCGCGCAGGCCGCGTCGGCATCGCTCGCCGGCCCATCGTATCGTGCGCTCCACAGCTCGGCGCCAGTCCCGTCGTACTTGACGGTCCAGAAATCGTAGTCCGTGCCGTCCTGCTCGGCCCGCCCCACAACCACCACGTTTCCAGCGGGATCGAGAGCGATGTCCCAGCCGCCACCGTCCGACCCGGACAGGCCCGGCCTGCGCACGACCCACAGCTCCATGCCATCGGTGTCGTACATGACGGTCGCGAAGTCCATCACGCCGGGCGTGTCTTCGCTGCTGCCTGTAACATACACGTTCCCCGCGTCATCGAGGGTCATGGCGTGAGCCCGGTCATCACGGTGAGCCCGGCCGTCGTAGGCCACGGCCCACAGCTCGGTCCCATCGGCGGCGTACTTGACGGTGACGTAGTCGTGGTCGCTACTGTAGGGCACGCTCTGGCTTCTGCCGGATACGTACACGTTGCCGGACGCGTCGACGCATATGGCGTAGGCGGCATCGTTGTCCTGGCCGGCCCCGTCGAATCTGGAGACCCACTGCCTGGTCCCGTCGGAGTCGTACTTGATCGTCAGGTAGTCGTATCCGTTGCTGGGACTGGAGCTCAGCCCCGTCACGTAGACGCACCCGTCGGGGTCGACGGCTACCGCGTAGCCCCAGTCCTCCTCGAAGTAGTGGTACCTGTTCACCCAGATCACGGAGCCGTCCGGTCCATACTTAATGGTCGTGCAGTCGTCGTCCGTGCCGTCTACAAAGCTGCCACCGGTCACGTACACGTTCCCCGCGTCATCCGTGGTCAGCGCGTAGGCCCAGTCGGGGCTATTGCCGGGAGACACCCCGGGGCCGTCGTAGCGCACGACCCACTCCTCCATCACCTGTGCGGCTGCTGTAGCGGTCAAGAGGAAGGCCAGCGCCATCGCGAGTGCAGTGGTCGCAGTCCTCATCGTTCTGTCCTCCTTGCTGGGGTCGGTCGCGCGCCGTGGCTGGCTCCCGCGGGACACGAGGACTGTCCCCACAGATTGGATGAAGTGAATCGAGGAAGCAGATAGATATCACCGAAGGCAAGTATACCTGTGTGGAACAGGAAAATCAATGATGAACCGCACTGCAAGCTTCCCTGGCATGAACGCGCGACCCGTACGTCGTGACTCGGGCTGTGGAGCGGGGCCACCGACGAGCCCGAGCGCGCCGTTGCGAGCAGCCGTCCCAGCGGCTAGACTGTGTGGCGCTTCGGGCACGCTGGCGGACGGAGAACCCGATGAGAGTCCTCTACATATCGGAAGTGCAGTGGCTGTCCCAGGTCTCGCGGAAGCACCAGTTCGTGCGCCGGTTCCCCGACGACTGGGACGTACTCTTCCTCTCCCCGGTCAACGCCCGTGCGGGCGAGAACAGCTTCCGGGAAAGGACCGACGCGCGCCGCCCGCACGTCCGCTACGCCTCGCTCCCGCTCCCGAAGCCCGACTCGAATATCGCCCCCGTCAGAGCGCTCACGGGATTTCTTTCCAGCACCGGACTCCGTGTACTCCTGTCGAGGGTGCATTCCTTTGGACCGGACGTCGTCGTCTGCTCCTACATATGGGCCGCCCCCGTCGTTGCCCGCATCAAGGAGCTCGGGGTCCCGGTCGTCTACGACTGCAACGACCTTCACACGGAGTTCTACCCCGCCTGCCCGGATGCCGCGGAGCGCGTCTTCCGGAATCTGGTCGCCGGCGCCACCGAGGTCGTATCGTCGTCCGAGCGTCTACGCGAGGTGTGCGGCCGGGGGACGGTCGTGGGGAACGGGGTCGACCTGGAGATCTTCACGGGGAGACGCGAGGGGCCACTCCCGGCGCTCATCGCGGAGAGCCCCGTTGGTGACTGCACTCAGCTTGTCGCGTACGTGGGATCGGTCGATGACCGGATCGACTTCGACGTTCTGGAGGCTCTGGCGGGGGCACTGTCCGATCTGCAGGCAAGGACCGGTGTCGTATGCGTCGGAAGGGTGTTCGAGGGAGCCAGGACGAAGACAGAGACTCTCGCCGGGAAATACCCCGACCACATTACCTTCACGGGCCGCGTTCCCTATGAGGAGTTGCCGGCGCACCTTTCTCACGCCACGGTCGGGATCGCGCCGTTCGTGCTGGACGAGAGAACGCGGGCGATCAACCCGAACAAGCTCTACATGTACGCGGCGATGGAGCAGAACATCGTGTCGACTTCCTTCTCCGCGGACATACGGGAGTACAAGGACCTCATCTTCATCGCCGACGATCCGGGCTCCTTCGCGCGGTCAGTCAAGGAAGCGCTCGGTGACGAGGCACGCCGCCGAGCGGTGAGAGATCGTATCGCTGTTCCCAACAGCTGGGGCGAGAAGACGCGGGCGTTTCTGGAGGTGCTTGCCCGCATAGCAAGCGGGGGACGCGGAGAGGAGTGAACCTCCCTGCGTCCCCACGCATCGGGGGAACCTCCCCGCACGCCCCCTCTCACATCACCGGGTTCCCCGCAAATCCGATTCCCCTACTCACCTTCAGCTTCATCCGCCGAACCGACGACGACCTTTCCGGCCGGTCGCTCCATCCCGGGCGTGTCCGCGGGTTCAAGGCCGCCGGCCTCGCGCCGCGGACCGGGATCGGTCTCTCCCGCTTCTCTCGCCGCCCAGGGCGCGAGGTAGAAGGTCAACACCTCCGACGGGTAGTAGTAGGACAATCGAATGTCGTAGTGCTCGGAGCAGTACCCGCGCGCATAGACAACGATCCTGAGGTCCCTTTCCTCGCCGCCACCGCACCCGTCATAATAGAGATAGCCGCCCTGGATCACGGTGTAGCCGGCGGGGTTCACCGACCATACCCCACGGTAATCCCAGCACCCCCAGTTCCACTCGTAGAGCTCGACCTCGGCCCACGGGATCGGCATCCCAGTGTAGTAGTCGAGCGCGTAGACGTGCAGCGTCGCCGTACGCGGCGGCGGGGTGTTGCAGTACGGATCCCGGATGCAGACAATACATCCGGAGAGCATCATGGGTATGATCAGAAGGAGAATACCTGCGGTGAGGGATCGTTTCAGGGACACTCTCGCAATCGGCCTCATGGTTCAGACCTCCTCTCGCCCGCTCCTCCAGACTCTCTTGAATCCCCTCGCAAAGCCGCGCGAAGGCCGTGGGACGAACAACTCACTTGCTGCCGGGGTGCTCTCCTACGCGCCGAACACCCTCACGTCGAATTCGATCCACTTCATCCTGGGCACCTGCCAGTGCTTGGTCGGGGCCATGCTGTAGCCGACGACCTCCACCTCGATCCTGGTGCTCCCCCACTGCCTGACGTAGACCCTGCCCCGCTCCGGCCTCTCGCCGTGGTCTCCCTCGACATCGATGCGGAAGAACACGTCGCCACCCCAGTCGTTCTTCATCGAGAGACGCCCGACTATTTCGGTAGGGTCGTTCTTCGAGCTCTCGGTGCACTCGATCTCAATGAACGCGTCGGTGGATCCCATGTCGAAGCCGCAGGAGTACCGGTCGGAGCAGTTCTTCATCTTGAAATGCTCCTGGAGGATCGCACGACGATCGTCGTTTCCCCGCGGGTCGTGATAGCCGCGGTAACCGTCTCCGTCGTCCCAGCCACCGTTGTAGGTGTCTCCGTCGTCGTACCGGTGACCGTCGTCGCTCCAGTATCCACCGTCGTAGTTCCGTCCGTCGTCGCGCCAGTGTCCGCCATCGTACCAGCCGCCCCCGGCAACGTAAAACGATACCGAGGTACACGACCAGCGCTCCGGCCGGTCACGCCACTGGGGTGGCACGGGCCAGCGGCGCGGTCCGATGGTCACACGGCCGTACCATCCCGGCGGGGGGGATCCACCGGGACGGCCGACCACTACGCTCCCTCCGTTCGGATGGTGCTGGGGGATCCAGGCACCGCCCGGGCCGCTGGGCCAGGGGGCTTCGTGGGCGCATGCTACCAGCGTCTCAACGCCTCCCATCCCAGCGATTCTGAGGGAGTATCTCCGGCTCTCCGGAATCCTGTAGTTGCGTCCCGGACTCACGAAGGTAGAGCCGGACCACCTGCTCGGATATATGGTGCTCACCCGACCGTCGGGCGAGTAGTCGAGAATCGTAACGAAACACGGGCGGTCGACGCGGAAGTACACCCACAGGCGATCGCCGGGGTAGTAGGTTGACCATTCCCCGCGGTCGACCCACATGCGGACCCTCGGGGCGGAAGCGTGCTGCGACGGGTGCCAGTCGCCCCAGCCACTCCAGTGCGGCGGCTCCGGCACGACGACGACCCTCTCCTGCCTGGCGCCTTCCTCGACGGGCCTGGACTCCTCGCCCATCGGTCTGTCTTCCTTCATCACGTCCGCGGCCGGCGCGGGCTGTGTCGTCGCAACGAGCACGAGCGCGGCTGTCAGGACAAAGAGCGCCACGAGGGCAGTTCGCCACCTGTCAATCGATATCGCACGTGTCATGACTGTCACCTCCTGTCATCTGCCGGAGTGACATCTCATTGGAAGCTGAACTCTTCAGGTGCGCTCCGGCTACTTGTCCACGCGGTAAACTTAGACGCCCTGCCCTGTGCCCTATTCAGCAAACAGAAACGGCCGGGCATACAGGCCCGACCGTGAGGTGCCATCGTGTATTCAACTGTACTACTTGAGACACCCGTCGCTTCTTAAGAAGCGACGAAAGCGGTTTCCCTACCCGCGCGCCGTGAGCGCGAGAACCAGAACCCCCGCGCGGATCGGGGGTCCACCCAGAAGCACCGTCCCGCCGTTCTTCAGGCGTATCTTCGTTCGCAGGATTACCTCGAGCTCAGGGGTCCCCCGTCCCCGTCCCTGTTCCTGTCCGCCTTCTCCGCGTGGTACCTCGCGGAAGAGGGTTACCAGCATCTCTATCATGTCCGAGCCGTCGCGGCCAAGCTGCTCCGGAGCGACCGCGATGGAGAAATGCTCGGGAAGCTCGAAGACGGTTGAGTCGCTGAACTCGACGGTGGCGCGGTCCTTGCTGAGGAACGTGTAGCTGTCGTATGCGAAGAGCGACAGAAGATTCTTCGAGAAGGACCCCAGCCGCGGGTCCAGCTCGACGGCCACCTCGCCGCGTTCCGAGGCGGGTCGCTTGGCGGCGGCAATCGAGGTCACCTCCACCACTATCTCGCGAGATGATGCGGCCGACGCCGGCGCTGCGAGCATCATGAGCAGCGCTATGGAGTAGACTATAACAGTCGTCCTCATGTGCCTCCCCGAAGTCCGGCCCCGGGCCGGGCTACTTCGCCCCCGGACCCTCTCCGCGAATCCCGCCCTCGACCTCTTCCGAGAACACCCAGATCACCGTCATCTCGGGATCCTGAGAGGAGAAGAACATCGGCGTATACCCCGCGGCGAGGCTCTCGATACTGTCGACGATGCACTCGTTGCTCGCCGCGGCCGTCCCGCCGCGCCACGGCCCAACACCGAGAGGCCCGACGGTCAGGATCACGAAGAGAACCACGACGCCCGCGGCCGCGAGGGCGTAGGCGCGCCTCCGCACCGGAGCGTGGACGGGTCTGGCCTCCCGGATATTCGCGGTACGCCGCGACTCCCGGTCGACGACATCCAGCTCGAGCTTGAGCTCGCGCCGGAACTGAGCCCACCTGTCGTTCGAGACGGCGGGCGCCCCGTGGCTCTTCAGGATTCTATCAGACGCACGAATCGAGTCAAGCTCGCTCGCGCAGGCCGCACAGCGCTCAACATGCGCTTCGACCTTGCGATTGAGCTTCTCGGGCAGTTCCCCGTCGGCGAATGCCGTCAGGTATCGTTCGAATCTACATGACCTTCTCATTATCTAGGCGTCCTCCGCCCCTCCTTCCGACACGGACCGACCACCCTGGACGTAGGGTGCGAGCATCGATCTCAGCTTCTTCCTCGCGTAGTGCAGGCGCGACATCACTGTTCCGATCGAACAGCCGACGACATCCGCGATCTCCTTGTACGAGAGTCCCTCTATCTCGTACAGGACGAACACGGACTTGTGATATTCGGGCAGGAGATCGATGGCATTCTGGATCTGTTCTCCCAGTTCCGACGACAGGGCGTCGGCTCCGGGTTCCCGCGGCAGACTGGCCACGATCGGCTCACTGCCCGCATACTCCGCTACCTCTTCCGGAACCGCCAGCGAATCGACCGAGCGAGCTTTCTTCCTCGTGTAGTCGATGCACGTGTTCATCGTGATCCGATAGAGCCAGGTCGAGAAACTCGACTTCCCTCTGAAGCTCTTGATCCCGCGATAGGCGCGAATGAACGCGTTCTGTGAGAGGTCCAGCGCGAGATCCGGATCCTTGGCGAACCTGTAGGCAACCGCGTAGACGATGTCCTTGTGGCGCTCGACCAGATAGTCGAAGGCCTCGCGATCGCCTGCCTGGGCGTCCCGCACCTTCTCGAGATCGACCTC
>JAUWLR010000006.1 GCA_030613615.1 Candidatus Eiseniibacteriota bacterium | reverse complement strand
GCCGACTATCAGCCGCTTGAGGTACAGCTCGTCCGCGATGCGGAGGTAGAGCGGCACGTCGAGCGCGTGGTGGTGCGTCTCGAACGGCCGCGCAAAGGCGCCGCCGTATGTCGGCTGGAGCACGGGGGTCTCCACCTCGACGAAGTCCCGCTCGTGCAGGAAGTCCCTCGCTACCTTCAGCAGCTCACTTCTCACCTCGAAGGTGCGGCGCGAGTCGGCGTTGGCAATGAGGTCCAGATACCGCTGGCGGTACCTGAGTTCCTTGTCCTTGAGACCGTGCCACTTCTCGGGCAGAGGAAGCAGGGCCTTCGCCAGAACCGCTAACCCTCTGACCTTGACGCTCGCTTCGCCACTTCTCGTCCGGAAGACCTCCCCCTTCGCCCCCACTATGTCGCCCAGGTCCAGGAGCTGCCAGATCTCGAACAGCTCTTCGCCGACATCGTCCTTCTTCACGTAGAGCTGGATCTTCCCCGTCCCGTCGACCAGATCCGCGAAGCCCGCCTTGCCGTGACCTCGGATCGCCATCAGGCGCCCGGCGACCGTGACCTCCGCTCCCTCGAGCGCCTCGAAGTCGGCCACAACCGCCTCGGCCGTGTGTGTGCGCGCAGAGCGGCGCGGGTATGGTTCGACGCCAAGTTCCCTCAGACGCGCCAGGTTCTCGCGCATCTGCGCCGGCAGGCCTTTCTCGTTGTTCTCCAACGCCTTACCCCCAAAGGTGTAGCCCTGTTCAGCAGTGTGGGTCTTCTTCCAGAAGTCCCTTATACCACGTTGACGGCGTCAGTCAAGCGAACGGCTCTCGCGGCTACTCCGTGGACTTGAGATAGGCCTCGATGAACCGGTCGAGATCCCCGTCGAGCACGCCGTTCACGTCGGAGGTCTCCTCGCCCGTCCTGTTGTCCTTGACCAGCTGGTACGGGTGCATGACGTACGACCGTATCTGGCTCCCCCAGGCTATCTCCATCTTCTCCCCCGCAGCCTCCGCCTGTTCCTTGCGCCGCTCCTCCTCGCGGAGCGCGTAGAGCCTGGACCGGAGGACCTTCATGGCGTTCAAGCGATTCCGGTACTGCGAGCGCTCGTTCTGGCAGGTGACGACGATCCCGGTCGGCTCGTGCGTCAGGCGCACGGCCGTCGAGCTCTTGTTGACGTGTTGTCCTCCAGGACCGCTCGCCTTGTAGAAGTCGACTCGGATCTCTGACTCGTCGATCTCGACCTCGATGTCATCGTTAACCTCAGGGTACGCGGCGACCGATGCGAACGACGTGTGCCGCCGGTGCGCCGCGTCGAAGGGCGACAGCCTCACGAGCCTGTGCACGCCCACCTCGGCCCGCAGGTAGCCGTAGGCGAACGGTCCCTTCACGAGGATCGTCGCGCTCTTGACGCCGGCCCCGTCGCCGGGCTGGACGTCGATGGTCTGCGTCTCGAGACCACGCCTCTCGGCCCACGCGAGGTACATGCGGAGGAGCATCTGCGCCCAGTCCGCCGAATCCGTCCCGCCGGCTCCAGGATGGATGGCGAGGATCGCATTCCGCTCGTCGTCACCACCGGAGAGCATCTTCCTGAGTTCGAGCTCCCTGAGCCGCTCCTCCAGCGCATCCAGGCCGGACGCGGTCTCATCGAGCGCCTCCCCACCTTCTTCCTCAGCGAGTTCGATGAGGGCCGAGAGGTCGTCGCACTCGGAACGGAACTCGGCCAAGGGCTGCGTCCACGCCTTGATCGCATTCAGCTCGTCGAACACCTTCTGCGCGGTGCCGGCGTCGGACCAGAAATCCGGCGACGACGTGGCGGTCTCGAGCTCTACCTGACGCCTGCTCTTTGTGGCAACGTCAAAGATACTCCTCGAGCTCTCCGATCCTCCTGGCCAGCTTTTCCAGCGTCTTTCTCATCTCGCTCATCTCCAGTCCTCCTGCTAGTTCCCTGGCAGTGACTCCCAGAAATCGTCCACCGCGGCACGGAGCTCCTCGATGGAACCCCCGTTCTCGATAACCACATCGGCCGCCGCGAGCATCACGTCGTCCGACAGCTGCGAACGCATCCTCCTTCTCACGTCCTCCTCTCCGAAGCCCGCCTCCACGAGCCTGCTGACCCGGAGCTCTCTCGGCGCGTGGACGATCAGCACGATGTCGAACAGGTCCAGCACGTCCCACCGCACGAGAAGCGCCGCATCGACCACGAGGACGCCGGAGGGGCTCTGTCTCTCCAGCCCCTCGGACCTGCGCATGATCTCACGTATGAGCGCCGGGTGCGTGATCGCATTGAGGACGCTGGTCGCCTCCTCGGACGAGAAGGCGGCGGCCGCCAGCGCTCCCCTGTCCAGGCCGCCGTCGTCGGCGAGCACGGACTCACCGAACGCACCGACGATCGCGGCCAGGACCTCAGTCCCCGCGGCGACGACGTCCCTGGCCACCGCGTCCGCCTCTATCACCAGGGCGCCGAGTTCGCTCAGTCTGGCCGCGACTTCGCTCTTCCCGCTGCCCATGCCTCCGGAGAGTCCGATCCTGAACATCGTGAGTCCCTCCCCAGTGCCCGGAGCGTGCCCGGGATTCGCGCCTACGGGTGCGCCTGCGGGTGCGCCTACGGGTGCGCCTCGAACCAATCCGGACCGCTCGCCAGGTTCGTGAGGACCGGCACGTCGAGCTCAATCCCCTCCGGGTTCTCCATCTCCTCACGAACTGCCGCCGAGACGTCCTCGAGCCCGTCCTCGGGAAGCTCGAAGACAAGCTCGTCGTGGACCTGCAGCACCATGCGGCACGGCAGGCCGTCCGAGCGAATCCTCCTGTCGACGCCGAGCATCGCCAGCTTGATGAGGTCGGCCGCGCTGCCCTGGATCGGCGTGTTCACGGCGACGCGCTCCGCCATGCCCCGAACACGCGCGTTGTCGGACGCAAGCCCCGTGACGGGGCGCCTGCGCCCGAGCATCGTCGAGGCGTACCCCGAATCCTCCGCCTCGGCGATCACGCGCTCGGTGTACTCCCGGACGCCGGGATAGGTCTGGAAGTACCGTTCGATGAAGCCGGCCGCCTCATCGTTCCCCACCCCCAGACGCCGCGCCAGCCCGAACCGCCCCATGCCGTACATGATACCGAAGTTGACCGTCTTCGCCGATTCGCGCTGCGCCGACGAGACGTCGTCCTCCGACACTCCGAAAATGAGCGAGGCCGTGGAACGGTGAACGTCCTTCCCGTTCTTGAACGCCTCGACCAGGGTCGCATCCCCCGACAGGTGCGCCATTATCCGGAGCTCGACCTGCGAGTAGTCGGCCGAGAGCAGGAGCTTACCCTCGCCCGCCACGAAGGCCCTGCGAATCTGCCTGCCCAACTCGGTCCTTATGGGTATGTTCTGTAAGTTTGGATTGCTGCTGGAGAGCCTGCCCGTGGCCGCGACCGTCTGGTTGAACGACGTGTGCACTCGCCCCGTCACCGGGTTCACGAGCTTCGGGAGCGCTTCTAAGTACCCCGTCTGGAGCTTCCTGAGCTGTCGATACTCAAGGATGAGCGCGGGGACCTCGTGGTCGTCTCTCAGCCTCTCGAGAACGCTGATGTCGGTCGAGTACCCGGTCTTCGTACGCCGGCCACGCGGGAGCTCCAGCCTCTCGAAGAGCACGGAGCCGACCTGCTTCGGGGAGTCGAGATTGAACTCGACGCCGGCCAGATCGCAGACACGTTCTCTCAACCCTTCTATCTCTCGTCCGAAGTCCGCGGCCAGGCTCGAGAGAAAAGAGACATCGAGTTCCACGCCGGCGAGCTCCATTCCGGCCAACACCCGCACGAGCGGCATCTCGACGTCGGTCAAGAGAGCCTCGAGCCCCTCCTCCCGAATGCTCTCGCTCAGAAGGTGAGTCAGCCTGATGGTAGCGTCCGCGTCCGCGCACGAGTAGTCGGAAGCATCGTTGACGCCCACGTCCGCGAACGACAGCTGCTCGCCGCCCTTCCCTATCAGGCTCTCTATGGGCGTCATGTGGAGGCCGAGGTGCTCCAGGGCCAGCGCCGTCAGACCGTGCTGGCGTCGCCCGGGGTCCAACAGGTACGACGCTATCATCGTGTCGAAGGCGAGCGGCGCAAGCTCGATCCCGTGCGTCAGCAGTACCTTGTAGTCGAACTTGATGTTCTGCCCGTACTTCGGAACGTCCTCGTTCGTGAGAGCAGGTGTGAGACTGTCCATCACAAAGTCACGCGGAAGCGACCGACCGGCCGTGTGACCGACGGGGATGTAGAAGGCCTCCCCCTCCTCCAGTGCCACGGACACACCCACTATTTCGGCCGAGTGCGGGTCCAGAGAGGTCGTCTCGAGGTCGATGGCAAAACCACGGGACCTCTCGAGCGCCGCGACCAGGCCCGCGAGCCGCTTCTTGCTCGTCACAACGGAGTACCCGGACGTGTCGGGCGACTGCTCAGTTACCACAAGCTTCAGTAGAGACGGGAACTCGTGCTCGCGGAGAAACGCCCCGACACGCTCGCCGTCGATCGGCCGTCTCGCCAGTTCTTCTTCGTCGAACACCACCGGCGCCGCGAGGTCTATCGTGACCAGGTCGCGGCTCATCATCGCCTGCTCGCGATTCTGCCTTAGATTTTGCTTGCGCTTGGCGCCACTGATCTCATCTATGTGTTCGAGGACGCCCTCGACCGACCCGAATCGCGCGATGAGATCCGTGGCCGTCTTCTTGCCCACGCCGGGGACTCCGGGAACGTTGTCGGACGCATCGCCCATGAGCCCCAGCACCTCGATGACCTGCGACGGTGGCACTCCAAACTTCTCCTCCACTCCCAGGGCGGTGTACTCGACGTTCTTCCCCGGATCGAGGACCGTGATCGTGTCATCAACCAGCTGGAAGAAGTCCTTGTCCCCCGACACGATGACTGACCTCAGCCCCTCCTCCCTCGCAGCGACCGCGAGCGTGCCGATGAGATCGTCGGCCTCGTAGCCTGGCTCCTCGACTATCGGTATTCCGAAGGCCTCGACCAACTCGTGAATCGCCGACAGCTGGTCCGCCAGTTCGTCCGGCATCGGCTCGCGCGTGGCCTTGTAGTCCTCGTACGCCTCGTGACGAAACGTGGGCTCCGGTCGGTCGAACGCGACGACCATGTGAGACGGGGCGAGCTCGTCGAGGAGCTTGATGAGACTCGACGCGAAGCCGTACACGGCGCTCACGTTCTTCCCGCTCGAGTTGACGAGCGGACGTCGAATGAAGGCGTAGTACGATCTGTAGACCAGGGCGGTGCCGTCCACGAGACAGAGAACGGGTTCGCCCGGGCCGCGCGAGCGTCTGGTGGTCATGAGTAGAGGTTCTTCTCTCGTATGTAGGCGCTGACTGCCGGGGAAACGAGGTACCGGATGGACCGTCCCGTCCGGACCCTCTCGCGGATGTCACTGGACGAGACGCCGATGAGCGGCGTGTCCAGCATGCGTGCTTTCTCCCTGATGCGCGGATCCCCATCGCCGGGGCCGACACCCGGCCGCGGAACCACGACGAACTCGCAGGAGCTGATGAGCTCGAGCGGGTCCTTCCACGTGAAGAACTGGGCCAGGCTGTCGGCGCCCATGATGAAGTAGAGCTTCTCCTGCTCTCCGAATTCTCGTCTGAACTCGCGGACCGTCTCCACGGTATAGGAGGGTTCGGGCCGTCTGACCTCGAGGTCGGAGAGAGCGAGTCTGGGGTTCCCATCGATGGCCAGCCTCACCATCTCGAGGCGATGCTCCACTGAGGTGACGTCGTCGCCGGACTTGTGGGGCGGACGGGCGGACGGAACGAAGATGACCCGGGAAAGCCCCAGCAGGTCCAGCGCCTCCTCGGCGATTATCAGGTGGGCAATGTGGATCGGGTCGAAGGTTCCGCCCATGAGACCGGTGGCCAAGTGGTTCGTTCCTCCCCGGAGGAAATCGGCTAGCCCGAGAGGGCAGCTTTTTCAGTGGCCGCCGTGCGGGCCTCCTCCGTCTCAGGATACAACTCCATGAGCCGCTGGTACTCACCCTCCGCGAGCGCTCGTGACCCCTCGGCCGCGAAGCTCCTCGCCTTGTCCAGCAGGGCCACGCGCGCCCATACGGTATCGGGGTACTCCACGATGACGGACTCGAGGTAGACGCGCGCCGCCTTCGGCTGGCGGAGGCTGAAGTACAGCGTCGCGCTGTCGTAGCGCTTGGCCGCGAGCCTCGTCCTTAGCTCGAGGACCCTCTCGGCGGCCTCATCGACGAAGCCGCTTGAAGGAAACGCTGCAAGGAAGTACTCGAACTGGCTGATGGCCTGCTCGGTCATGCTCTGGTCGAGCGCGGCGGGCAGCACCTGATCCAAGAACGTCATACCCAGTTTGTACTCGGCCTCGGGCACCAGCGATGAGTGGGGGTAGTCCGACAGGAGCCTTCGATACGCCTCCTCGGCGGACGCGTAGTCGGAGATCGCGCGGTGAGCGTCCGCGAGCGCGAGGAGCGCATCGTCGGCCGTCTCGTGAAGCGGCGTGTCCAGAGTGATGCGCTTGAAGACCTCGATGGCCAGCGTGTAGTCACCGCGTTCGGCCGCCGCCACACCGAAGGCGTATGTGTCCTCGGCCGTCGCCTCGCCGAGTTCCGGCATCGAGGAGCAACCTGCCGCCACCAGAAGTGCGGCAGCGAGCAGCGCGACGACAAGAAGGGCGCCCGCAAACCGGGGCATGCTGTTGTGAACCACGTGAACACCCTCCGCTCGCGAACGAGCTCCAGCGTAAGCTAGTCGGTCGACCTGCTCGTGTAGAAGAGGTAGATGAGCCCGCCGACGATGCCCGCCACGATGACGGGCTCAAAGATCTTCTCCCATCCGCTCTGTTCCGACTCGGGCGAAGCGAACGCCTGCCCGGGCGCCTTGAGGTCGTCGAGGCGTCCGCCCGAGATGATCTCGCGGCGCTCGCGCTGAACGCCTCCTGCCCAGACGATAGTCTTTGTCCAGTCGGAGAGCTCAAATCGGATGTCGACGGCGGTCCTGCGCTCGAACTTGCGCGCGCCGACCACCCACTCGCGCCATGACCGCGGCAGCGACGTCTGGCAGTAGACGATCCGGTATGCGATTTCGTA
Organism: Candidatus Eiseniibacteriota bacterium; assembly: GCA_030613615.1. GTDB lineage: Bacteria > Joyebacterota > Joyebacteria > Joyebacterales > Joyebacteraceae > JALGZG01. Next base: position 36,828 of record JAUWLR010000006.1, on the reverse strand, counting down.
CACATCCGCGTCGTCCGGGTCCTCTGATGCCGTCATCTGTCCGGCCCTGACCGCATGCCCGCGAGAGGTCAGCTGTTCGAGCAGGATCGACTTGACGAGCCAGTTGGCGTCGTGGGTGTCGACCTGCCTGAGATGCAGCCGCGAGCCGTCGGGCAGCCCCATCTTCGCGACGGCCTCCACCATCACTTCCTCGGTCAGCTCCCCGATGACGGCGAGGTTCGACTTCGGGACCCCGATGACGGGAGGGTCCTCTTCGCCGCTCACGGACGCCGGAACCGCGAGGCCGCTGCCGGAGGCGCCGCCGAACCCGGCGGACAACGCGAACTGGTGCGTCCCGCCGAGATCGGAGGATCTGTACGCGTAGTCGACCGCCCACCGCTCGTTCCAGTTGAGACCGACACCGCCGGTCAGGCCGGACAACGCCGTTTCTTCGCCTCCGATCCAGCCTCCCCTCAAGGCCAGGTACCGGACGGGCGCGTACTCGGCGCCGATACGAGTCGTGGCACCGAGGTCATTGACCTTCTCCAGGTCCATCGACATCAGAACACCGTGCCACAGGTACGATCCCCCCACCGTCATCGTCACAGGCAGAGGATCGGTGCCGCTTTCGAAGGTCAGTCCCGGACCCAGGTTCCGGACGGCCGCTCCGACACTCGTGTTGTCGTTCACGCTGTAGAGCACGCCCAGATCAACGGCGTAGGACGATGCCCCATGGTCACCCAGCGAACTCGAAAGGAACTTGAGATCCGCTCCCACGCCGACGTCGGCGGACATGCGCCTGCCGTAGCCCACAATGCCGGCGAAGTCGCCCGATTCGAACGAACCCTCGCCCGTGTTATCCCAGGACTTGGCCCCACCCTGCTCGAGCGCGCCCCCGATGCCCGCGTCGCTCCCTGCCGGCGCGGCGTAGCTCGCGTAGTTGTACTTCACGCCTTGAAGCCAGGAGACGTGCGAAAGCGTCAGCCGGTGTCCGTCGACGCGCGCGAGACCCGCCGGATTCCAGTGCAACGCCGTCCCGTCGTCAGCGATGGAGGTGTATGCACCACCCATCGCCGCGGCGCGAGCCCCGATGCCCACACCGAGAAACTGCGCCCCGGACGTCCCTTGCGCCAGAGAGGCCGGCGGCAGAACCGCCACAAGAACAGCCACGAGAATCGCGAGTTTGTTGGACGTCATGCCGTACCCTCCCGGATTACACGCTACCTGATGACGGCGACCTTCTTGACCGATTCGCTCTCACCAGCCTGAACTCTAAGGAAGTACACACCGCTGGCGACGGAATCGCCCGCATCGTTGTCCCCGTCCCAGTTGATGGGGGAACCACCCTCGAGCGTCCTCACATGCGTTCCAGCCATGTTGTAGATGCGCACCATGGCCGTTCCCTCGTACGACCCCAGTGTGATGACGGCACTCTCTCCGGCGAGAGGCTCGAAGGAGTTGACGTCGACGGCAATTGCGCCGGTCGGACCGTCGGAGGTGGCCGGAAGAACGGTCACCGTGACCGCCTCGACGGCGACCGCTCTCAGGAAGTAGTCGGTCGCGGTAATGACGACCGGGGCGTCTGTCACCGGCACGAACGAGTTCGCTTCCGAGGTCTCGTATGTGACGGTGTAGCGCCCGCCCGTGGTCTCCGAGACGCTGACGTCGGCCGGGTCGAATTCGCTGTCCACCTGACTGAAGTCCGCGGTGACGTCGTAGCCGGTGTCGTCCCACATGGTGGTGATCGTGATAGTCTCACCCGACTCGAAGGTGTCGCCTCCACCGCTCACCGTCGAGGACACGTGCTCGGGCGGCGCCACGTCGAAGATCACGTCGAACGAGAGTATCGGGACGGACGTTGACGGACCGTTGACGTGGCCCCTGCCGTCGGCGGTCGGCGTGCCGTCGTAGGCCCGCACGAAGACCTGGAGCACTTCGTCGAGCGAATCTGAAGCGCAGGACGTGCACGCCACGCTGCCCGCCCAGGTGACGGTATCCGGGCGCCCCACGGCGACCTCGGTCCACTCCTCCTGGTCGACGGACAGCTCGACCGACACCACGCCGGCTCGATCGTAGGCCCATCCGGTCAGCTCGGCGACCGATGAGTCCACTCTGATCTCCATGGTGGTCGTGTCGGCGTAGTCAACACCGAGTACGGGCGGCGACGTGTCGAGATCGACCAGTGCCCCCGACCACTCCCCGTTCCCGGCCGCGTCCCTGGTCTCGACCTTGACGAAGAAGAAACCGTCAGACGCGACCGCGCCCGCCTCGTCGGCGCCGTTCCAGAAGAGGACGGCGGAGGCGACCCCGGTGGCTGAGTAGACCAGCCGCACGGGCTCGACATCCTCGTCAAGAACCGTAACCAGGACCTGGTCCGAGGGCTCGGAGATACCGGCCTCGAACCGGATCATCAGGCTGTCCCCCACACCGTCGCCGTTCGGCGAGAAGCGGCTCGGCGCGACCTCCACATCGTGAAGCGGCGGCGCTACAGTATCAACGACGAAGGAGAAGGCGGCCTCTTCGATAGGACCGAACTCCGGTATGGCCTTGATCAGGAACTGGTATTCGCCGTCTGCGGCCAGGCTGTCTCCGAACCATCCATCCCACCAGTGGCTGTGCGTGCCCTCGTCCTCCCAGCCCGACCAGAGAGTCCAGAGCCCGGCTCCGGCGGAGTCGGCCACAGAGAGAACGACGGCGGCCGTATCCGAGAGCGAGTAGTAGATCGCGGTCGAGTCGAAAACCCCGTCGGCGTTCGGTGAGAACGGATTCGGGATAGCCCCGACGTCTGAGATGAGCCCGCCCGCGGCCGGAACGGCCAGCGCCCATACAAGCACCAGGACCGCCGCGGCCGGCCGTGCCGGGTTCGTTCTATACATCCAGGCTCCCCTTTGTTCCGTTACGAGAGCGGGCACCTAATCTGCATATTTCGCCCGAGGATACAACGCTCCAGTGTCGTGGTGTCAAGCGGAATCCGGCCGCTCCGCGGGCCGTCGTCGCGACCGCGAAGGCCGAGCTGCTCCGCGCGCCGTTGGTCGCCCGCCGCGCCATCGCACGCGTTCCAGCCTCAGAAGTGCAGAAGCACAGAGAGCAGGTGTCTCGGCGAGGCATCCTCCTTGAGAAGAATCGTGTAGTTCAGAACGAAGGGGTCTCCCCCGGGCGTCCGGCCGCTCCGCGGGCACGCGGCCGCCGGGATCGAACCCATGCCCAGTGATAGGACGTTGCTTTCGCCGCTGTCTTCACGGAAGGCCCCGGCTCTCACGGCGCCCTTGCCCCAGAGATTCCACTCCAGACCGATGCGAGGCTCAAGTGAGGTCTCGGGGTGCCTCTCGGAGAGGTCGCGAAGATCGAACGTCAGGAGCAGCTCGTCCAGCGGGCGATAGGCAAGTCCCGCGTTCATCGTGCGTGACCCAAGGCCCTCGACCGCAAGCCGGTAGTGATCGAAATCGCCCGGCAGATCCAGGTACGTCAGTCCGAGGGTCACCCTCGCATTGGGGCGAAGGAGCGCTCCGTAGGCGCGGCCGGACCCGTTCTTTCGCTCGCCCGGAACGTCCCACCCGGAGAGGATGATCTCGCTTCCTCCTATGACCACGCTGGGGGCCAGCTGGAACGCAACCGCGAACGTTGTGTAGTACGCGCTCAGGAGATCGCTTGCGTCGGCGAGCCCCTTCGCGTCGGCCAGCCCATCGGGGTCCAGGTGCTCCTCGAGAAGAAGAACGCCCACGGCCACACCGCCCATCCGAACGGTCACACCCTTCGCGATGGCACCGACGGCGACCGACAGCTTCTCGATGGCAGACAGCGAGGCGAAGGGCTCGGACTCCGCGCCGGTCAGGAGCCCGGTCTCACCCAGAATGGCGGGCGCTCCGAGGATGTTGACGTGGACGCGGAAGTCGGCCCCGCTTCCGCAGTGCGGCGGGATGAAGCCGGCCGGATTCCAGGCCATCGCGGCAAGCTCGTCGTCGACGGCCATGAAGGCCCCGCCCATGGCCATCGGGCGAGGCGAAACCGTGCTGACGCTCCCGACCGGGAACGCCGGCACGGGAAGCACGAGCACGAAGGCGAGGGCCAGCGTGAGGGCCGGCGCTCTCCCGGCCGTGCAGCTTCTGCGCGTGACCTGTCTCATGAGACCGCAGTATATCATCGCTCAGGGCCTTCAACAAGCCGTGTTGGAACCTTTAGACGTTGACAGGGGCACCACGCGCCTGCTACGGTTCCTCCCTGAGAGCAACGGACTCCGGAAAAGGGAAAGGTGGCACGGCATATGAAGAGGATTCTTGCTTTGGTCCTTGCGGTGCTCGTGGTGATGTCGCTTCCCGCGCTGGCCGTGGGTCCTACCGACACCATCCCGGCCACGCCGTCGACCGGCATGCCGGCGGCCGTCCGCAGCGGATTCGCCGGGAAGAGTGAGACGACCATCACGGGACTGGTGGTCGACGAGAAGGGCCGACCGCTACTGGATGTGAACGTCAAGCTGTACATGGGCGGGCTTCTGGCGACGGAGCAGCTGACGTCGTCGGACGGCGGTTTCGAGTTCACAGAGCTCATCGACTACGGCAACGACATCACGATAGACCTGTGGTTCGTTCCGCCTACCGACGAACTGGTGATGGAGAACGTGCTCCTCAAGGAGAGCACGGCCGCCCTTCAGCACGCCATCTACAGCAAGTGCGTGCCGAGAACCAGACTGGACCCGATCACCGACGTTATCGTCAAGCTCTACGATCTCGAGTCGCGCATAGCAATGCTCAAGCGCAAGGGCTGCATAGAGTAGGAACAGCGACAGATCGATTCTTCCAGATATGTGAACGCCGGGACGATGGTCCCGGCGTTCGCACGTCCGCGGGCGGGGCGCCGGGGGAGCGCTTCAGTTCCTCCCCACCCCCGCGACTTCAGGCGGCTAACCGGAGTGAATGCTCAGACCCTCGACGGCCTCGGCGGCTTCCATGACCAATTCCGCGAGCGTGGGGTGTGCGTGTATCATACCCGCCAACTTGTCGAACGAGAGTTCCGCCTCGACGGCAAGCGCAACCTCGTGGATCAGGTCCGACGCGTGGGGACCGACGACCACCCCCCCGACCACGCGTCCGCTCGCCGCGTCGCAGAGGATCTTCACGAACCCCTGGGCCTCGCCCTTGGCCAGCGCCCTACCCGAGGCGGCGAACGGGAACCTCCCGGAGGAGAGCTCGAGGTCTTGGCTCGAAGCTACCGCCTCGGTGATCCCGACGCTGGCGATCTCAGGCCTGGTGAAGGTGCATCTGGGCACGGCGCGGTAGCTCATCGCGAGGTCCCGCCCCGCGGCGTTGGTCGCGGCCACGATGCCCTCACGGGAGGCAACGTGTGCCAGCAGCCACCCTCCCACCAGGTCACCGATCGCGTAGACGCCCGGCCGCGAGGTCTCCATCTTCTCGTTGACGACGACCGCACGGCGCTCGACCTCGATACCGGCCTCGGGGATGCCGGAGCCGCCGGAGCTGGGACGGCGCCCCATGGCCAGGAGCACGCGCCCGGTCTCGACGGCCGTCCCGTCCGACAGCGTCGTCAGGGCGGTGTCCCCCGTGACCTCGATCGACTCCACCTTCGTGGCCGTGCGGACATCCACGCCCCGCTTTCTCATCGCTGCCAGAAGCAGCCTGACAGCGGACCGGTCCTCACCGGGAAGCATATCGGGAAGCATCTCGACCAGCGTTACGGAGAGACCCAGCGACGAGTAGAAGCCCGCGAATTCGCAGCCGACCGCTCCCGCACCGATGATGAGCACGTCGTCCGGCATGTGAGGAGACTCCAGCGCCTCGCGCGTTGTGACGACGACCCTGCCGTCGCAGGGAAACGTCTCCGGCACGAGCGGCGTCGATCCCGTCGCGAGGATGATCCGCTCGCACTCGACGGCGACGGTGCCGTCGGGCCCTTCGACGCCGATGATACCGGGCTCCGCGATCGACCCTACCCCATCGTAGACCGTGACCTTCCGCTTCCTGAGAAGCGTCTCAACGCCACCGCGGAGGCGCGCGACCACTTCGTCCTTGCGCCTGAACATCGCGGGAACGTCCGCCTTAACGCCCTCGACCTTCACACCGAATTCACCGGCACGCCCGAGCGCCGAGAACACCCCGGCACTCGCCAGGAGCGCCTTCGTGGGAATGCAGCCCCGATTGAGGCAGACACCGCCCAACTGTTCCTTCTCCACGAGGGCGACTCTGAGGCCCAGCTGCGCTGCTCGTATCGCCGCCACGTACCCGCCGGGGCCGCCGCCGATCACGGCCAGGTCGAATCGCTCTGCCATCTCACGCCTCCGCCGTTCTAAGGAATCAGTGATGTGTCCATCTCGTGGGATCCTCCACCACGAGCGTACCCGCGCGGGTCGGCGGCTGTCACGCCGCGAGCAGGCGCCAGGGAGAAGCTCCCCGGACCGAAGCAACGCGCCCGTTGACCCGTCAGACGCGATGTGGTAGAGGAATAGCAACAACCACCAACGGCCCGAACAGAGAAGCGGGAGCCTCGTGTCCACCATCGTTCAGAAGTACGGCGGCACATCGATCGACGGTCGCGAGAAGATCGTCGCGATCGCCGAAAGGCTCGCCGCGCTCAGAGGGAGCGGTCACGATGTGGTCGTGGTCGTCTCGGCCCCGGGAGGCACGACCGACTCACTGCTCAGAGACGCCACGGCACTGGCGGCCGAGCCGAACCAGCGCGAGCTGGACATGCTGATGACGGCGGGCGAGCGGATATCGATGTCGCTTCTCGCTATAGCACTCAACTCGATCGGCTGCCCCGCGATCTCCTTCACCGGCTCTCAGGTAGGCATCATCACGGACACGAAGCACACGGACGCTCGTATCCTGGAGGTGCGTCCCGACAGAGTGGTTCGCGAGCTTGCGTCCGGCAACGTCGTTGTAGTCGGTGGGTTCCAGGGCGTGAGCACGGCGAAGGACGTGACAACCCTGGGCAGAGGTGGGTCCGATACGACCGCCGTCGCGCTGGCCGCGGCGCTGGGCGCCGAACGCTGCGAGATCCTGACGGACGTCGACGGCGTATACACGGCGGACCCGAACACCGTCCCGGCAGCCAGGAAGATCACCGAGATCTCGTTCGAGGACATGAGCGAACTGGCGCGGTACGGTGCGACCGTCCTCAAGGAGGATGCCGTGCGGCTCGCGGAGGAGAACGGCATCACGCTCCACGTCCGCAAGAGCGTGTCCGACACCGCGGGCACGATAGTTCTCGATGAGCCCACACCTCCGTGTCCCCCGATCACCGGGCTCTCTCTGCTCGAGGATGTCGAGCTCTTGACGTGGGAACGCATGCCGGCCACCGCCGCGGCAGAGATCGGGGAGCTGTCGGACCGTGTGAAGTTCGTCCTGACACTCGGGGATCAGACTTTGGTCGCTGTCGAGAGAGTGGCCATGGAGGAACTCCTCGAGCGGAGCGACGGGAGCATGTCGGCCCGCCGGGCGGACCTTATCTGCGCGGTTGGCAGCAGTGCGGGATCAGCCGTCTCCGCGGCAGCCGTCTCAGCGGCCGTAACGAGCGCCGACGAGGATCTGCTGGCGATGGTCTCGAGAGGGCGGTCGACGGTGGTGGCTGTCAGGCCAGATGGCGCAAGAAGGGTCCTCGGGGCGCTCCACGACGTCTTCTTCCCGCCGGCCCGGACGGAACGCTAGACCCCCACCTTCTCTCCCCTGATATAGAGAGCCGCGACACCGATGTCCTTGATGGTCTCGGGACGAACATCGAACGGGTCATCATCGAGAACGGTGAAGCTGGCTTCCTTCCCCACCTCCAGCGTCCCCCGTTTCGACTCATCGAACGAAGCCCTCGCCGCCCCGCTCGTGAAGAGCCCCACGGCGTCGAAGACGGACACCCGCTCCGACTCGTTCGGCCGGTTGACGGCCGAGTGGATGCCCAGCAGCGAGTCCATCGGGGTGACGTACGAATCGGAGCCCCCGGCGAGGGGGATCCCGGCCGCAAGCATGGTCCTGTGAGGGTTGGTCCGGGCAGCCCTGGCTGCCCCCAGCCGCTTCTCGATCATCCCGCCGGGCCCGCCCCACAGAAACTCGAACGTCGGCTGCACGCACGGGAGGATACCCGACCCGGCGATCGCCGCGATGTGGGCGTCGCTTGGCAGCTCGCAGTGTTCGATCCTGTGCCTCGCCTCGCGCGTCTCCGAGCCTGCTGCCGCGCGATAGCAGCGTATGGCCTGGCCGATCGCGCGCTCGCCCAGAGCGTGGACCGAGAGCTGCAGCCCCCGTTCGTGGGCCCCGCGGAAGAACGCCGTGAGATGCTCGTCCTCGTAGTAGAGAACACCGGTGCCCTCTCTGTCAGCGTACGGCTCGGCGAGAGCGGCGGTCCCCGAACTGAAGGAGCCGTCGAGAAGCAGGCAACCGCCGATTCTCGGTAGTCCCAGCGCGACCACTCTGTCGACGTCCTCCATCTGAGAGTAGACCACCGTGTCGATGGGAAGCTCGTTCTGGACCTCCAGCAGCAGCTCGACGTCCGTGTTCGAGGGGTCCTTGCTGCCGGCCAGTGCGTGCACCACGCCGATGCCCCGCGTGACCGCCAGCGCCGCCGCGCGCTGGAAACACTCCACACGCTCGTCGCGCGTCAGGAAGCTCTCCACCCTGCGAATGGCGAAGGTGTAGGCCTGGGCCCGCAGCGTGCCCGTGGGAAGCCCAGCCTCGTCCACCTCCACACCGCTCGTATCCTCGGGGAGCGACAGGAGTTTCCAGGCCGGGGAGTTGACCACTCCGGAGTGGCCGTCGCGCCGCTTGACGAGTATCGGCACGGTCGACGAGATGGCGTCCAGCTCGGCCATGGTCGGATACCGCCCGTCCGACATGAGGTCGGGGTCGAACGAGTGGGCCCGCAGGATGCTCCCGTCGTGACGCGACGCCGCATCCGCAAGGAGCGACAGCATGTCGTCGAAGCGTGAGGTGGAACCGAGGTCGACGTCGAGGTCCATGAGGCCGGTCTGCAGGAAGTGCACGTGGCAGTCGTGGAGCGCCGGGATGATGGTCTTCGGGCGCAGGTCGCGCGGGGCCTGCGAACCGGGCAGGTCGTCCGGGGGCTCGCCACAACCGACCGCCGCGATGCGCCCGGAGTCGATCAGCATCCAGTCCAGCACGCGCCCGGGACGGTCCATCGGATGCGTCCGCCCCCTGACGAGAACAGGCCCGCCGCTCATGCTGTCTCCTCAGATCTGGGCGATCTCGTGCAGAACGAACTCACCGAAACCCTCCTTGTCAACGAAGATGTACTTCGCGTGATGGCCGTAATAGTACCAGATCTCCCAGGCGTTCAGCATCTGCCCGATCGGCTGCGAATCGATGTCGTCGGGCTCACCGTACTGGATGTAGATGCGGCCCATGTCGGTCTGCCAGCCCTCGACGATGGACCTGAACTGCGCGTTCGCGTAGCCGAGCCTCCTCAGGAACTCCGCCTTGAACTCGTTGAACTCCGTAGCGGGGTCCGGGTCGCGCCCGGCCCAGAATTCGTCCCAGAACGGACCTCTCTCCTCAGGAGGAACACTGGAGAGATAGTCCATCTCGTCTCGTGTCGCCACGTAGCTGATCTGTGCGAGCATCTTCTCCTCATCCTCACCCCAGCTCAGGGGTGACGTGACGACACGGAACCGCGACCTGGCCCTGACCTCCTCCCCCTCGGGCAGAGGGGTCACCTCCACCTCGAGAACGTGCGCGCCCACCTCGAGATCGAGGACGGTGAACTCGTACACGTACTCCCGCAGAAAGTGCGTCTGGACCAGCGTGTCCTCGTGGCTCTTTTTGAGAAGCCCGCGCGCGTCTCTGACCGTGATCCCGATCGCGTAGCGCGAATCCGGAGTGCCGTAGACGGGGATCCGGGCCCTGACATCCGGGCGGTCCTCACCGTACGCCCGCGAGGGGTTGAGGGCCGGCTCCGCGGCGTCTTCACCCCCACCGGCTTCACCGGTCTCGAAGAGCACGGTACCCAGACTCAGCTCGCCGGGGACCATCCGGGGAACCGTGACCTCCCGCTCGATCGTACCCACCGCCCTCGTGTCCAGACTGGTCAACTCGAGCTTGAGGCTGTACCGCCCCGGCGGAACGGAGAACAGGAGCTCGTCAGCTCTGGCTGTGCTGCGCTCGTTGGTCTCGTCGTAGGTCGCCACCGTGACCATCTCGCACCACGAGTCGCCGGTGACCTGATGGTCTTCCCTGTCATAGAGGATGGCCGTGATCTCGTACCGCGCGCGGTAGCCGTCCCCGTGCCGCAGGAAGTGCAGCGCGTCGTACATCACGGCGTAGCTGATTCTCACCGTGCCCTCGCCGTCCGCCGAGGGAACAACGGCGACGTCGGCGGCGAACCTGACGCCCCCGATGCTCGCCGGTGTGCCGGCGTCCATCCGGGCTCCACGAGCGGCGAGAGACGCCGCAAGGACCAGAGCGACGGTCATCAGTGTTCTGGAGGTAGAAGTTCGCATCTACTCGTGCCTCAGTGCCACTATGGGGTCCATCTTCGCGGCCTTGGAGGCCGGGTAGAACCCAAAGAACACGCCTACCGCGATCGAAACCCCGAGCGCAAGAAAGACCGACCACGGCTCCACGCTGGCCGGCATCGGTGTGGCCGAGTCGATGAGCTTGGCGAGACCGACCGCGGCCGCAAGCCCCAGAAGACCTCCCAACCCCGACAGCACCGCGGCCTCGACCAGGAACTGCGTGAGAACGTCTCGCGACCGGGCGCCCACGGCCTTCCTGATGCCTATCTCCCGCGTGCGCTCCGTGACCGAGACCATCATGATGTTCATTATGCCCACGCCGCCGACGATGAGCGCGATGGCGGAGATACCTATCATGACGATCCACGTGACCTTCGTCAGGTTCTCGTACATCTCCACCAGCTGGGACTGCGTGAGTATCTCGAAGTTGTTCTCGTCTCCCGCCTTGAGCCGTCGACGCGACCGGAGAACGCGGGTCACCTGCTCCATTGCCTCATCCATCTCCTCCGACCCCGCCGCCTTCACGGAGAGCCGGGTTGTCAACCGCTCACCGAAGACCTTGTTGATCGTCTTGTAGGGGACTATGACGTAGTCGTCGAGACTCTGGCCGAACATCTGGCCAAGAGGAGTCATCACGCCGACGACGGTGAAGCGGCGGTTGCCGATCAAGACGTGCTTCCCGAGCGGGTCCTCCCCCGGGAAGAGATGCTCGGCCACGGGGTGCCCCAGCACGGCGACCTGTCTCCGCCGGTCCGACTCCGGCCAGGCGAAGAAGCGGCCGTCTCCGACGGCGCTGTCGGACACGTACTGGTACTCCGGTGTCACGCCCATGATGGCGATGTTCTTGGTCGACTCGGAGCCGCGCCTGACCTTCCTCAGAACGAACGTCTGGGGAGAAATGGCCTCGACGGCCGGGCAGATCTCCTCGACCGCCTCCGCGTCCCCGTAGGTGAAGTCCGGCCGTTTGATGTACTCCAGGTACTGCTCGTAGTTGACATTCCCCGCCGGCATCTTCATCACGGTGAAGGTGTTGGTTCCCATCGTTCGGAAGAGGTCCATGACGCTCGTGTTGATACCCGAGATCAGAGCGACCATCGCAACGACGTTCATGACGCCGATCATGATGCCGAGCGCGGTCAGGATCGCACGCATCTTGTTCGCGCGGATCGCCTTGAAAGCGGCGAGCACGCTCTCGAGGAAGCGGTTCGCAGGAACGTGGGCCGCGCGGGGAGCTGCACGTCCCGCGGCGCCGGGCGACAGCGCGCTCATGTTGCCTGGTCTCGTCATTCGTACCTCAGCGCCTCTATGGGCCTGAGCCTGCCCGCTCGGAGAGCCGGGTAGACACCGAAGGCGACGCCGGTAATGCCGGCGAACGCCGCGGCCAGCGCGACCGCCCCGACCGTCACCTCGGCAGGCAGCGGAGTCACAGCCTTGACCAGGAGCGCTATCCCCGCCCCTCCCGCTATGCCCATCGCGCCGCCGATCCCGGTCAGGATGATCGACTCGATCAGAAACTGCGAGGTGATGTCGCCCCTCCGCGCACCTATCGCTTTCCGGACACCGATCTCACGGGTCCTCTCCGCGACGGAGACCAGCATGACGTTCATCACGCCGATGCCGCCGACCAGGAGAGCCAGTCCCACGATGCCCGTCATGGCGAAGTAGAGAACTCCGGTGAGGGTGTTGTATGCCGACATCAGATCTTCCTGCGTGTTGATGGCGAAGTCGTCGGGCTCGCCCCTGGGAACCCCTCTTCTCGTGCGCATCACCTGCCTGATGTCGTCCATCGTCCGTTCGATGGAAACGCCCTCGGCCGGAGAACAGTCGATGACGACGGAGCGGCGCGAGCCGTATGCCTTCTGGAAGGTGGTGATCGGTATGATGACCAGGTCGTCCAGGCTCTCCCCGAAGATGTCGCCCTTCGACTTGAGGACCCCGACAACAGTGAAACGCCTCCCGCCCACGCGAATCTCCTTGCCGAGCGGGTCTCGGACCGGGAAGAGCTCGCCCGCGACGTCCGCGCCGATGACCACGGATTGTCTGCGGCGCCCGACATCGAGGTCCGTGATGAAGCGCCCCTCCTCCACGAGGTAGTTGTCTATGATCTCGTACTCGGCCGTGCTGCCCGAGACGAGCGTGTACTTCATGACTCGCCCGTCGTGCGCGATGTGCCGCCGCGTGTGGATGTTCGCCGCCACCAGCCCCACGGAGCGAAGACGCCCGACGGCCGCCGCGTCCTCGAGCGTGATGTGCTTGCGGTCCTTGTAATCCTCCGAGTTCCCCATCTGCACCCAGGGGTAGCGGCTGACCGAGATGATGTCGGTCCCGACCGACTGAAACTGGGCGGAGACGCTGCTGTTGAGCCCTGCGATGAGCGACATGACCGACACGAGCGAGCCGGTGCCGATCACGATGCCGAGCATGGTGAGCAACGACCGCATCTTGTGCGACCGGAGCGTTCGGATGGAGCTCAGCAATGTCTCGCGGAATTCCATGGCTTTGGCGATACCTTGGCGGATCCCCGTCCCGGGGACGCTCACTCGAGCGTCCCACGGCCGACCGCCGAGCGGGATGCTCAGGTCGTCGTGTCGCTCGCGATCCGTCCGTCGAGGAGCTCCACGATGCGGGTGGCGTGCTCGGCGATGTACTGCTCGTGCGTCACCAGGATGATGGTGTTGCCCGCATCGCTCAGCGCACGGAAGATCTGCATGATCTCCTCGCCCGTCACCGAGTCCAGGTTCCCGGTCGGCTCATCGGCCAGGATGATGGAGGGCCGGTTGATGAGCGCCCTGGCGATGGCCACACGCTGCCGCTGCCCGCCGGAGAGCTCGTTGGGGCGGTGATGCGCCCGATCTCTCAGGCCGACGGCATCCATCGTCTCCCAGACGCGCTCGGCGCGCGTGTGCCTCGCGGCCCTGCCGTATATCAGCGGGAGCTCCACGTTCTGGAACGCGGTCATTCGGGGCAAGAGGTTGAAAGTCTGGAACACGAAGCCGATCTCGGCGCTTCTGATCTCCGCCAGCTCATCGTCATCGAGCGCGGCGACCTCCGTGCCCTTCAGTAGATACGAACCTTCGGTGGGCGTGTCGAGACACCCCACGATATTCATCAGAGTCGACTTCCCGGAGCCCGACGGACCCATGATGGCCACGTATTCGTTCTCCTCGATCGACAACGATATGTCGCGCAGCGCGTGGACCTGCTGGGTGCCGACCTCGTACGTCTTGAACATGTCACGGAGTTCGATCAGCACCCGCTACTCCTCCGTCTCTTTGGACGACTTCTCCTCTTCCTCTTCGACCTTCAGGTCCTCACCGTTCTTCAGCTTCCTGAGGACCTTGTAGGGCCCCGAGACCACCTTCTGGCCCTCCTCGAGATCGCCCGTCACTTCGATCGAGAGCTCGTCGGCAATGCCGGTCTCGACGGGAACGAACCTCGCCTGATCTTCGTCGTCGATGATGAAGACGCCCTCGATCTCTTTCTCCTCCTCGCGCTCGCTGCGCTTGCGCTTCGGCTTGTCCTGATCGCCGTTCTTGTCGCCGTCTGCCTCTTCTTCGAGCTCAGACTCGGTGCGTGACGCCACGGCCTGGATCGGCACGTTGAGAACATCTTCGTGTTCCGCGGTAACGATCTCGACGGTGGCAGTCATACCGGGCCTTAAGCCAGGGTGAGTCTCGTCCAGCAGGACCGTCACGAGAAAGCTGGTGACTTCCTCCTGGGTCCCGGCCATGCTGGTCAGCCCTGAGTTGCCGACCTCCGTGACCCTCCCGGGAAGGAGGGTGTCGATGAGGGCCTCGACGTCGATCTCGGCGAGCTGCCCCATCTCGATGTCGACTATGTCGGTCTCGTCGATCTCGACCTCCACTTCCATGTGCGACAGGTCCGAGATGGTCAAGATGACCGTGCCCGGCTGGTTCATCAGCCCGCTGACGACGTTCTCGCCCTCCTCGACGTTCAGTCGGGTAACGATGCCGTCGATCGGCGAGTGGAAGACGGTCTTGTCCAGCTGATCCACTGCAGCTCTGAGCGAGGCGGCGGCCTCGGCGCAGCTCTGTCTGTACGCGATCGCGCGCGTTTCGAAGTCGTCGCGCTCCTTCTCAGAGATGTGCGACAGTGCGAACTGCTCCAGGGCGTCCGACAGATTCCGTTCCGCCGTCGCGCACTCGGCCTCGCTTCGCTCGAGCCGCGCCCTGGCCTGCTCCACGTGCGAACGGTAGTAGACGTCCTCCAGCCTGAGCAGGAACTGTCCGCGCTCGACGACGTCTCCCTCGTCGACGCCCAGGTCGACGACGCGCCCCATCAGACTGGCGCTTATCTGCACGGTGGTCTCAGCCCGCACTCTGCCGGGGCCGGAGACCGTGGCGACGAGCGTCCCGCGCTCGACCTCGTCGACGCTGACCTCGGTTCTGTCCTTCCTGTCCAATCCGAGGTTACCGATGACGGCCGCGGCGATGACCACGACCACACCGGCCACGATGAGGATGTTCCTCCTCTTCTTGAGCACGAGAGCTACCCCCTCCGTCGCCCCGTTGAGCCTACAGCCCAAGCGCGAGCTTGAGTTCCGCCTTCGCTATCTCGTAGTTGAAGCGCGCATCCACCAGCCCCGCGCGGGCACGTGAGTACGCAACTCTTGCGTCTATCAGTTCGAGCATGCTCGCCGCCCTCAGGCGGAACCGCTCCTCCGAAACTCTGAGGTCCTCTTCGGCCTGGAGGACAGACTGCCGCGCGACCTCGACACTGCGTCTTCCTTCTTCTGCGGAGAGTCTTGCGCTCTCGATCTCATATGCGGCCGAAAGCCTGGCGCTTCGCAGGGAGATCTCGTACGAGCGCAGCGACGACCTGCTGCCGTCGACGCTTGCCTTCGTCGCCAGCCCGTTGAAGATGGGAAGAGACAGCCTGACGCTGGTCGACCGCGTGTAGTTCTCGCTCGCGTCCTCGAAGAGATCTCCGAGCCAGTGCGAGCCCACTCCCCTCGAGTAGGACATCGAGAGGTTGAGTTCCGGCCACCAGCCCGCCTGGGATGAAAGCAGGGAGCGGCGGGCCGCCACGAGCAACTCCTCCCACGCCTTGATGTCCAGCCTGGACGAGATCGCAGCCTCGATGTCGAAGTCCGTGATCTCCTCCTCCAGCCTGTCTTCCGGCGGATCGACGGCCTCTATCTCGGTCGTCACGTCGATCCCGAGCGTGAGCGCGAGCCCCGCCCGAGCGATCTCGGCCGCCTTGTCGGTCGCGATGAAGGCCAGCTCGGCCTCGCCGATCTGGACCTGAGCCTTCAGGAGATCCGACTTCGAAGCCGATCCGAGGTCGAACAGACTCTGCGTCTTCCTCAGCTGCTCGCGAACCAGATCGACGGCCTCTTCCTGCACGTCTCGCAGCTGGACGGCTCTCAGCAGGCTGTAGTAGGCCCGCTTGGTCTCGAACACGATCTCACGCCGGGTGAACTCAAGCGAGAGCTCCGCGGCCGTCCTGCCCCGGTGAGTGCCTGCGATTCTGGCGAACGTGGAACCGTCGAAGAGAGTCTGCGAGAGGCTGATGCTCCCCGTCAGGCCCTCGGACTTGATGTCCACTCCTTCTAAGACCGCCAGGTTATCGCTGGCGGTTGCACCCGCGGACACGTGCGGCAGCACGCCGGACCAGCCGGACATCACGCTCGCGTCGGCGCCCCTCAGGTCCTCTCTGGCCCGTGCCAAGGTCGTGTTCTCCACGAGTGCGACCTCTATGCACTCCTCGAGCGTGTAGACCCTGGCCCGCGCGGGGAGGACGGAAACCGTGAGGACCGTGCACACGAGCGTGGCACAGACCAGCGCCGCGCCCATGTGCTTGCCCTTCCTCCTACATACCCGCACCCATGCCTCCTGGTGTAAAGGTCGAGATCAGTATCAACAGTATCCAGAGAACCGCGACGGCCACGACCGCCTTGCCCCTTGAGGCCCGGTAGGCGACGGCCAGCGCGACAATCATCACCACCATCCACCAGATGGTGAAGATGTCGAAGCCGCTGAGAAACTTGAAGAGACGATCGGAGGGCTCGAGGTCCTTGAAGAAGAGCGACGGCCCCGTCTCCACTATCATCGAGCTCTTCGCGATCATTATGGGCAGCTTGATGAGGCTCCCGAGGGTCGTGATCAACATGCTCCACGCCACGACGGCTCTGGCGTGTCTGAATCTGCCCTTCGCGCCAACCATCTTCATCACCAGGTGAACGATACCGGCAGCTGCGAAGACGATGAGGAACGTGGCGACAATCACCCCTACGAGCGACATCGGCACCATCATCGCACCCGACATCTTGATCGCCTGCTCGGCGTCGGCCGCCGCTCCGCCGCGCTCCATCACGGCTTCACGGATGACGTCTGCCTGCATCGGGGCGATGAAAGTGGGGACCGTGTAGAGGGCGATCCCGATGCCCACGACGATAGTGATGAGAACGGGGAGCCACCACTTGGACATGTCCTTCGTCTTGTTCGGGTCGGTCGGAGAGGTTCGTTCCACACTGTCCGCGATGCCCTGGAAGGTGGCCCCGGGGTCCATGAAGACGCCCGTTATCCAGCCTACGATCCCGCTCCTCGCGCCCTCAGGCTGCGCCGGCGCGGGGGTTGCTGCGTCCCGGCTCTCGTTTAGCTCCGCCATTGTCGCATCCCCTTTCCTGTGGATCCCGTTCCCTACAGCCCGCGGGTCCCTTTCCTCCTAATACGCGGCAGCGCCCGCGCTATTCACAATCAAAGGGCAACGCTAAGGCCCGCGCTGCCCTTTGAGACACCACTCTCCGTCATCATGTTTAGCGGGTTCGAGCATAATCTGAACCCGGCCACCTGCCCCCGAAACCACTCCGGGGGAACTCAGTCGCGAAGCCGGAAACGGACCGACTGGAAGATGCGCACCCGAACGGGAACGTCCCTCTGTAGAGCCGGTTCGTACTTCCATTGCAGGATTGCGTCGATCGCAGCCCTGTCGAGCCCGGGAACGGATCGCACGACGTCCGCGCTGACGACGTTCCCGGCCTCATCGACCACGATCAGAAGCCCCACGACCCCCTCGAGTTCGGCCTGCTGTGCCAGTTCGGGGTAGACGGGCCGAATCCGCAGGACCAGCTTGGGCGGCACCTCGAAGACGTCCAGCACCCTGGGAGTGCCCAGGGGCACCGGCTCCACCGGAGCCGCGCTCAGAGGGTCATACGACGTGCCGTCGATCGTCGCGTCCGCGTTCGCATCCATCGAGGGCGCGAACTCCCGCACTGCCGGCGGCTTCGGCGCAGGCCGCAGGGGCTCGCTGCGCTCCCAGGACACCACAACTGGCGTGATGGGAGGCGGCCCATCCTCTCTGAGCCTGTAGGGCTCAACGGTGAACGACGGCGTCGCCACAAACGCAACGGCGTGAATCAACAGGGCCAGGAGAACCGCAACTCTCAGGATCCGCGGGTGCTCGTCCTTGAGTATCTGCTCGGCGGTCGGCCAGGTACTCATCTCGTGTCCCCCCACTCCCGGTAGACAATCGACCTACGCAGGTATGGCGCCCGAACATGTTCGGGGCGGTCCCGCTGGGGGGGCACCGGTGTTGCGCTGCACGATCCCTTTGGCACCACGACGGTACGATCGCGGCGCCACCGATATAGAGCTGTTCGACCTCCGACGGCTCGACGCCTGCCACGAATGCAGGCGCGTGGTCGTTCTTTGTCAGCCCCTGAGCACGAACCGAATCGGCACAACGATGCGAACCGGAACGGGGATGTCCCGCTGCTTCGCCGGCCTGAACTTCCACTTGTAGACCGCCTCGATCGCCGCCTGGTTGAGTCCCTCGACCCCCTTGACGATGGTCGCTTCCACGACATCGCCGAACTCGTTGACGCCGATCTGGACCATCACCACGCCCTCCAGTTCGGCCTGCCTCGCCATGTCCGGATACACCGGCGAGATCTGCGTGATGACCTGTGGAGGCTCGTCGAACGCCGTGAAGAACTCGGCCCGCTGGGGCGCCGGCGGGAGCTCAGGCGGAGCCTCAACGTCCAGCTCCGTGGACGCGATGGTCTCAGCCGCGTCCGCGTCCTCGCTCGGCTCGATCTCCGTCGGGACGATCGGCTTGGCCTCCTCCTTCGGGGGCGGTGGTATTGAGATCTGGTCCGGAATGTTGATGGCCTCCAGCACCTGCCTCTCGCGGAGCTGGTACGGCTTCGGCTTCCAATCCGGCGTGAGCAGAAACGCGAGAAGGTGTATGCCGATGGCAGCCAGGACCGCATACCTGAATGCCTTCGGGTACTGGTTCTTGAGCTCCTGCTCCGCTGTCATGTGTACCGCGGTGTATGGACTCATTATCCCTCGCCTCGAATCAGCGAATCGCGTCGGTCACTTGCCGATGGCAATCTCGTCTACTGCTCCTCCACTGGCACCGTGGTGAATGTAACCCTCAGTGCGTTGGCCAGCTTGAGCCTCTCCATCGCCTCGTTGACGACTCGGTACGGAGCGTTCTCGTCCGTGTTGAAAGAGACGATGAGACCCCGGTTCTCACGAAGCTTCGCGCTGATCATATAATCGATGTCAGGCACGCTGACCACCAGGTCGTCGATGGAGATGATCCCGGTCCGATCGATCCAGATGTGGGCGACGTTCTCCTTCGGGATCTTCTCACCGGCCGTCGACCTGGGAAGCGTGATGGCCAGACCCTGTTCCATCTTGAAGATCGTCGTGACCATGAAGAAGACGATCAGCAGGAACGCGATGTCTGCCATCGAGGACGTCGGGATTCTGGCCCCGCTCCCCGCTTTCCTCCTCAGCTCCAATTGACTACCTCCAGCCTGCCTACTCTATGTCGAGCATCTTCAGGGAGATCCTGTGCTCTCGCTTGATGTTCGCCGCCGCCAGTTCGTTGTAGGCGAGCGTCACCTCGTCGAGTGCGTTGATCATACTCCCGTAGGGAGCATCGGGATGCGTCTCCAGGGACAGAATCAGGTTCTTGTTGTCCGTGAGGCGCTGTCTCACGATACCCCTGAGCTCGTAGAGCGGCGTTGGTTCAGTGTCGATATCTATGAAGTACGCGCCACTCCTCGCCGTTACGATCTGCATGACGTTGTCCCGCTTGACCTGCTTCACGTCTCCTGCCTTGCTCGGCAGGATCATGGGCAGGCCTACCTCGGGGAACGTCGTGCTCACAATGAAGAAGATGAGGAGCAGAAAGGCGACGTCCGACATCGATGACTCGCCGACCATGTCGGCCGATATCCTCGTTCTTTTCCTGAATCTCGCCATTCCAGTGCCTTCCCTGCGGTGCGGGAATATCGAGATCCCGCTCCGCCTACTCGCAGTCTTCCCTACGTATCCATCTCGGTGAGCACGTCAACCAGCTCCGCCGCGCTGTCTTCCATCTCGACCACGAACCGGTCGATCCGCTGAACGAACAGGTTGTGCGCAACCTGCGTCGGGATGGCGATCATAAGACCCGTCATCGTGGTGATCAGCGCTTCTGAGATACCGCTCGCGACGAGCTTGGCGCTGACCTGCTCCGCCTGAGCTATCGCCTCGAACGCCCCGACCATGCCTGAGACCGTCCCGAGGAACCCGAGCAGAGGTGCGACGTTCGCGACGGTAGCAAGGATGATGAGTCCTCTCTCGAGGAACGACATCTCAATGATGCCCGCTGTCTCGATGGCCTTCTGGACGGCCTCGGTCCCTTTCTTCGCCCGCATGAGCCCCGCGTGCAGGATCTGCGGAATCGGACCACGCACGGTCGCGCAGACCTCGATCGCCTCGTCCAGACGCCCTTTCTTGAGCGCGCCCACGACCCGCTCCATCAGCTTCCGGACATCCGAGCGGGCTTTGTGCAACGTGATGGCCCGTTCGATGATGACCGCGACACCGACGATGGACAGGAACAGGAGGCCCCACATGAACTTCCCGCCCTTGTTGAAGAACTCAACAAGGCCGCTCTGCGCGAAGCCGCGCGCCTGAGGCACGGGCTCCGGCTCGACGGGTTCTTCCTCCATCGCGGCCGCGAGCGAGTCGACGGCCGTAGTGTCGACGAGTCCCGTATCGACGACCGTACTCTCGGCCGTGGCGACCATGCCCTCGATCTCCGCCGCCGTTTCAGTCTGCGCTGCCAGCGGGCTAATCGTGCCTGTCAGCATCAGCACCATGAGTCCCGCCGAAACAGTCAAGAAGACTCTTCTCATTACTTTGCTTCTCCTCCCCCTTGCCGCGACACGTCCCACCACGGGCAGATCGCGGTCCTCTGTGGCACTTCCCGTCTCACTGCTCAAACACACTTCGGACTGCTCTGCCTCCTCTGGCCACCTCCCACGCTTGCTGTTTCCCTGAGCCTGGGGGGGGAACGGAGTCATGAACCCAACCCCGCGTTCCGCACACCCTTGAGGCGTGCGCCCGGCCCGGCCGCGCCTGTTCAAGTTATGTCGCAGGGAGTTTACAGACCGGTGACGCCGCTGTCAACCGGTTTTGTTCCAACTCCAGACTAGCACATGTGTTGCGCGTGCGCAATACCCCGTTCCAAGGGGCCTTTTTGTGTTGACATGATATGGACGGGCGGTATAATCGTTAGTGGAACCCCCCCCATCAAAAGGTCAACCCTTCGTGGGGGGGCACGGCCATCCGGCATCGGAAGGGTCGCGCCCGTCGCGGGCCCTGCCTGTGACTGGTTTTCCATACCCTGAACCTGGAGGAAGCACAACCATGATGTCGTTCAGGAGACTAGCAGCAGGTGCGTTCGCGGTTGCCCTCTTGGCAGTTCCACTCGCCGCGACGCTCTTCCTGACCGGATGCCGGAAGCAGGAGAAGCTGTTCATCGACACGAACCTCGCTCCCGACACGCGGCTGACCAGTGCGCCAGGCCCCTATACTCAGGCGAACTACAGAATACACATGTACTGGGACGGCACAGATCCGGACGGCTTCGTGGTCGCGTACCATTTCGCGTGGGACGACACCGTGCCACCGTACGGCGCGGAGAACTCCCCGTGGCAGTTCACGCCGAGAAGTGACAGCTTGTTCAAGGCCCTGATCGATTCGGCCGGCGAGACGAGGCGGCACACATTCTACGTCCGGGCGGTCGACAACGAGGGCAAGCTCGACCCCCTTGCGGCCAGGGTCAGGTTCGACGCCTGGACCGTCGTCCCGGAGATAGACTCGCTCTATCGCGTCGACGGGCCGCTCGACCCGAGCTCGCCAGGCTACAACCCGGACAGGAAGGACACCGTGCTGATGTTCACTCCCGTCCGGTTCATCTGGGGCGGCTGGGACCCCGACGGTCTGGGAGCTCCGATTCACTACAGCTACAGGCTGGACAGCAACCCGTTCTCCGCATACGGGGACAGCATGAGCACGACGTACCCGACCGTCTCCGCCGGCACGCACTTCTTCTACGTCAAGGCCAGGGACGAGACGGGCGCGGAGAACTTCCCGGAGAACTACAAGTTCGTGATGAACTTCGAACCCGACAGCGAGATCCTCGAGCCCACTGAAGACACGGGCACGCTTACTGTCTCGGACGGCGACACGATCTGGTTCCGCTGGAGCGTGCGTGACAAGGAGAGGGTCCTGGCGCCCGAGGACACACGGGTGGGCGTGGCCTCGATCTGGATCACTCTCGACAATGACTTCCGCAAGGAGTTCCACGTCGACACGCTGGCTCAGACGTACGTCAGCGAGTGGTACTTCACGTCCAACGTCGCGATCTCGGACTCGCACTACATCGAGAGTCGCAACTCGCCGCAGGGCGGGAACGCACAACACAGGTTCGAGATCAACTCCAGGGATCTCCAAGGAACGTTCGAGAGATCGAGCGATGTCGCCGCTGACAGAGAGAAGTTCGACTTCTGGTACAACCTGCCGCCCGAATCGTGGATCACCTTCCCCGCGGACGGCGACACAGTTTGTCCCGATTTCGAGGTAGTGTGGGACGGCTCCGACGCCGACGGCGACGTCGCGGCATATCAGTTCGTGCTCGACCCCTCGATGAATGCATACAGGGTCTGCCAGGTGGATCTTCCCGGGCAGCCCTGCACGAGCTGGACCTACGAGAACGTCGAGACGGGCATCCATGAATTCAGGGTCAGGGCCCAGGACAACGCTGGATGCTGGGAGGAGTCCTGGAACATAATCCACTTCTACGTCGAGGAATGCCCGTAAGCACCGGACAGCCAACCGGAGGAAGCGTCCTCCGTAGAGGACGCTTCTTGAGGAGGAACACGAGACGATGACCAGGTTCAAGAAACTACTGGTGCTGATGATGTTCGCTGCTGTCCTGGCTTCCGGCTTCGTGCTCGGCTGCAGCAAGGACCCGGGGACGCGCGTGCCGAACATCGAGCCTGAGACCACGCTCTCCTTCTCCCCGGCCGATTCGAGCGAAGCGAACTACCGCGTGCGAATGAACTGGTTCGGCTGGGATGTGGACGGAGAGGTCGTCTCCTTCCAGACCGCCTGGGACAAGCCGGACGACGTCGACTGGAGCACGTGGATAGACCTGGAGGGGCGCACGGTGGTGGGCACCGACAGCACCTTCATACTGCAGGCCGCGGACGAATTCGACGAAGCGAATGCCTACGCCGTACACTCCTTCGCGGTAAGGGCAGTCGACAACGAGGGCGCTTGTGACGCGTCGCCCGAGTCGCTGGTGTTCACGGCAGTCACGGCGCTCCCTGAGACCGAGATCACCCGTGGCCCTGCCTCGGTCACCGGTCCCATGGTGACATTCGAGTGGACAGCCAGGGACCGCGACGGTGTGATAGTGGCCTATGACTACCGTCTGTTTGCCAGACAGGACAACGAGTGGGTGCAGGTGGCGCCCGACCCCAGCGTAGCTGAGAGCATAACCGTCGGCCCGGACGTGACGTCCGTTCTCTTCGGCCCGCTGGCCGGCCTGCACAGGTTCGAGGTCTGGGCGACCGACGACGCCGGCGCCGCCGACCAGACGCCCGCCGTGAGCCAGTTCACGGTGAATCCGGAACTCGCAGGACCGAAGCTCTACGTGTTTACGAACGTGTTCGGCACCCACACGTTCAGAGGCCCGGGCTGGCCCGACAGGTACAACATCCCGGAGCCCGTCTTCGCGGGCGAGCGGCTCGGGTTCGGCTGGGGCGCCACCGCGGCGGATTACGGCGGAGAGGTCACAGGATACCGATACGCCTATGACGATACGTCCACATGGCCGGCCTGGTCGATCTTCGAAAGACGCTTCCGGGTGACCCCGACGGTCGGCCGGCACTCTCTCTACGTCAGCGCGCTCGACAACGCCAACGTGATGACACGGTCCCGCATCTACTTCGACGTTGTGGAGGCAAGTCTCAACGACTACATCCTCGTGGTCGACGACTACACCGAGTGGGAGGTCGAGTTCCCTGAGCGGTGGGGCTCTGACGAGGAGCGCAACGATTTCTACAACAGGGTCCTGTCCGGATACGTCCGCGACAGGTCCGAGTGGGAGCCGGGCGACCACATAGAGGACGGCCGCCCGATGGCGCCGGACGTCGATGCGCTGCGAGGAGCGTCCACGGTCATCTGGTACTGCGACAACACCGCGACCATCAGGGATCTGTTCGACCCCTTCCAGCCCTCGTACAACGCGCTCGCGGGTTACCTGCGAGTGGGCGGGAACATCATCCTGTGCGGGTCGGGGGTCCTGACGCAGGTCACGGGAGACCCCTACCCGCTGTCCATCGACGAGTCAGATACCACGACCGCGGCCGTCTTCGTCAGGGATTATCTGCACATCGGGGGGGCCGACCACAGCGGCTCCGGTGCCAACCCGAACGCGCCATGGAACTACGGCTACTGCATGCACGGGGCCGTCCCGACCCCCGCCGGAGAAGCGCTGGGGTTCGAGCCCGTCTACGTCGACACGGGAGACTGCGCCGTGGAGCCCGGCAAGTGGCCCCTCTATTGCATGGGTGGCGGCTACTATCACTGCGGCCTCAGCGTTGAGAAGCTCGTCAACTTCCAGGGCACGGGCCTGGAGATCTACGGAACGGACCACTTCCTCAACTACAGATTCGACGGAGAGCCCAGCGTCGTGCTCTATCTCTCTGGCGACAACCGCGGCAACGCCTGCTACATCGGCTTCATGCTCTACTACTGCCAGGAGGATGACGTCAAGGACATGATCGACAAGGTCATGGCCCTGTTCGGCGAAGAGAAGGTCCGGTAGCGGGCCAGCCGAGCAGGCCGGCTTGGCAGCGGCTCCTGCCCTCGCCAGAGCGGGGGGCGGTGCCGGACATCCGCACGGAACACGAGAGCGCGCCCGGGACTCCACGTCCCGGGCGCGACTCTATTGCGTGCGCGGTGAGAGCGCTGCACCACAATCGCACAAGACAACAGCAGGGCCGCCCCCGTGACACCGGTGCGACCCTGCTGCCTTCTTCCTCACACTTCCGACTGGAGACTCTCGCGTCTCTCGCCGCTAGGTGTCGATCTTCGCTACGTTCTCCGCGGCCGGACCCTTATCTCCGTCAACGATGTCGAACTGTACGTGGTCGCCCTCGTTCAGCGTCTTGAAACCGTCGCCGCTGATAGCCGAGAAATGCACGAACACGTCCTTGGATCCGTCGTCTGGCGTGATGAAGCCGAAGCCCTTGCCGTCGTTGAACCACTTCACTACTCCGGTCGTACTCACTTACTTCTACCCCTCTCGTTCCGTCGGAGAGCGCATCGGCGCTCCGCCCGACTTTGGTCTCGTCGGAGGCCCCACTGCCACCCCCGACTTCTGCACACTGAGGCCGCCTCCGGCCCCGCAGGCCCGGCCCGCCCTGACCCCCGAAGCGGCTTAGCTTGGCCGCCCGACGCCCTCCGCGACCCTCAGGTCGCAGAAAGGGACCGGCTCGCGCGCCAAGCCCCTCACCAGGGTCTTGAGGATGTGTCACCATCCCAACGTGGCATACCTGCTCCAAGCGAATATAGCTTTTCCCCAGAAAGATGTCAAGCGAATATGCAACCGGGTGCCCCGAGCACATGGCCCGCCGTCGCTCTGCAAGGCCAACGGAGGCCCTCCCACGGCCCCAGGCAAGCCGCCTCTCCGCAAGCCGCCTCTCGGGCCCCCACCGGCGCCCAACGAGAAACCGCCCGGCGGCCGTGGCCACCGGGCGGCGCGATCTGTTGATCTGTCACTTTCTCTTCCGAAGCAGAACAGCACGTCTGTCCGGCAGCTCCTCTAGAACAAGAAGGCCAGGGAGAACCTGTTGACGTCATCCAGGTTCTTCATGTCGACAAAGGCGTAGTCGAGACGCATGTCGGACTCCGAGCTGTTCGGAAACTTGAAGCCGAGTCCGTACGTAATTCCTTCTTCGTCGTAGCCGTACCTGTAGCCGGCTCGCCCGTACGCGAACATCCTCCCCCTGTTGAACGTATACTCCCCGCCGAAATGCAGCTGATTGTCTCCGCTCCGCGGCCGTTTGTAATCCGCGGCCACCGAAAGACGGTGCGTAACGACATCGAAGACCCTGATGGACGCTCCAGCGCGGTAGACGGTCGGCATGGGGTACTCATCACCGAAGCCGGTGCCGACACCGGTGCCCGACCAACGGCTCGACGGACCGACGTTCTGAACGGCGGCACCGACTCTCAGGTTCCGGAACGGAGTGTCATAGAGGACACCGACATCGCCGCAGACACCCTCACAGAACGCGTCGGCCATCGCCAGGTGATACCACTTGAACGTGCCGCCGACCGAGAACCCGTCGAAGAACTCCCACGCGTACGAGCCGCCGAAAGCCATGTCACCGGCATCAACGTTATCGAGGCTCCCGATGTTGAACTCGCTCTCCGGATCGAAGTACTCGGTCTTCTCGGAGTACGGACCCATCTGCATGATGGTCCAGCTGATCCCGAAGTAGCCGGGAACGACACTGTGGCGAAATCCGTAGGCCATGTGCTGATACGACAACCCCGCCGGCCACGAGGAGCCGCTGAAGTGGACCTCACTTCCCTTGAGGAAGCGCAGTCCCGCGGGATTGTAGTAGATCGTCATCGCGTCGTCGCCCATCCCCGTGAACGCCCCACCCATTCCCATCTGCCTGGTTCCCCCGTCAACCTCGAGGAACGCCGCAAGGTAGGTCCCCACTCCGTCGGCGACGACTGGCTGAGGGACAGAGAGAAGCATCGCGAGCACGCCCACGATCAACAGGTACCTTCGCAAGTGGGTTCTCCTTTCACCTTCCCCGACCCGCCCCCGCGACTGCCGGCTCTGACCTTCTCCCTGCAGGGGAAACACGCTTGTCTGAGCTGCTCTAGAACTCAACTGTCACTCCGCCGCGATGGACTCCAGGGAAGTAGCCGAAAGCGGCGTAGCTGTAGTCGACTCCCAGGCGGCCGAAACCTCCCACGGTCAGCCGGGCTCCGCAGCCCGCCGTAAACGACTCCTCGTCGTAACCTATCTTGTAGCCGGCGCGAAGGAAGTACATGTCATTCAGCACGTACTCAGCACCGACGTTGACCTTTTCGGACGTGTCCGAGGGATGCCTGAACTCCGCCGCGACCTTCACGATCTGTCCAGGCGTCTCGATAACGTTCATTGAGACGCCGAACTTGAACGTGGCCGGCATCGGCACGGGCTCCTCGATGTAGGTCATCTCGGGTCCCATGTTCTGGATCATCAGCCCGATCTTGAGCGAGCGAAAGCCCGTGTTGTAGAGCGTCCCGAAATCGCCCACGAAACCCCGCGCCGAGTAGTCCTCCAGCCCGTCAACGCCGAGGGCGGAGAGGTCGGCCAGACTGGAGTGGACCCACTTGAGTGTTCCACCCGCGGCGAACTTGTCCGTGAACTCACGGGCGTACGACACGCCGATGGCGATGTCGCCGGGGTCGAACTCCACCCCCACGCCCGCCGGAGAATCCGCCGTTCTGACCAGCATGGGGGCCATCCCAAGCGACGTGATGCTCAGTGCCGCGACGCCACCGATGACAGGATCCCTCATCGCGAAGGCCGCGAACTGGTGGGAGATGTCCGCGGGCCACGTGCCGTACGTGAAGACCACCGTCGGTCTCACGATGGACCGGAGACCCGCCGGATTCCAGTAGATCGACTCCACGCCCTCCGTCGCGGCCACCATCGCCTCACCCATCCCCACACCGCGCGGACCGGCGCCTATCTCCAGGAACTGGCACCCCACGGTACCGACTTTCTCGAACACGTCCGTAGCCAGAGCCTGAGACGTCAGAACGAGAACAACAAGCAGGCCCAGTAGCAGCTTCCTAGTCAATGACCGTCCTCCTTCCACCGGTCGCGGAGCGAACCCTCGCACCGCCGACGGCGGGAGCTCCACACTACTTGATGATGACGAACTTGCCGACCTGCTCTCCAATCGGCGAGTCTACGTGGTAGAGATACACGCCGCTCACTACGATCTGGTTGTTTCTGGAGATCATGTTCCAGCAGGCGTCGCCGCCGTCCGTGTCCGCATCAGGATAGAGCGTCTGAACAAGCTCGCCGCCCAGCGAGAAGATCCTGACCTCAGCGTCCCTCGGAAGGTTCTGGAAACAGAGTTTCTCACCGGTGGGGTCCGCCTCGTCCGGTTCGAGGTTCCACCGCGCCATGTACTCGTGGTCGACGTACGGGTTGGGCACCACCCGGATATCGTCGAGCGAGCCACGCACGCCGGAGTTGGGAACGACCAGCGTTTTGTTCTGGCTGTACTTCCCGAAGTGGAAACCCTCTGGCGTGCTGTCGTAGGCCGTGACGGAGTACCAGTACGTGAAGCCGTTCTTCACGTGGCTGTCCACGAAGTTGTACTTCCCGATACCCTGGAGGCCGGTGTCGAGCGTGTCGAGCTCCGCTCCACCGTCACCACGGTCGGCGTCGAGAATGAGCTGCCAGTCCTGATCCCTGGGCTGGCTCGACTCTCTCGTCCAACCTACCGCCTTCCAGACCTGATAACCGTAGAAATCCTTGATGCGAGTGAGCGGGTCCTCCACGTTCTCGGAGAAATCGTCCCACTCGATCCTGACGAAGCCGTCGCCCGCGGTGATCTCCTGATTCGGAGGAGGCGGAGGCGTATCGGCCACCCAGTGAATCCGCACGCTCTCGGGCTCACCAATGCAATTGGGGACCTCCTGAGTGACACCGTTGTAGATCTGCTGTGCCGTCGCGGCGTTCTGAAGCATGCCGTCCAGCCCGAGGCCCATCACGAAGGCGTACTGGAACGATAGACTGTCGCCCGGGACGATCTGCGCGAACGGGCCGGCCGACAACATGAAGCGCCAGTCGAGCGGGGCGTCCGCATCCCTGTCGATGTTGACCCGCCACTCCTCCGGTTCGTCTATCAGGCCGTTGTTGTTGTTGTCTATTCCGTCCAGCAGCGGGTAGTCGGCAACACCCCTGAGGAACTGGTAGCGCTCCAGATCGTTTCTGGGATCCTCTCCCGCGCTCGACCAGATACGGAAGGCGTGGACTCTGAGCCTCACGGGTTCGCTCGGCATAAGCCCCGGCGTTAGCGTGTCCGGGTCGCTGGTGGGGTGCCCGAGGAACATGCAGCCGAAGTAGCCCTTCGCCTCGTTGCCATCCGCCCCGTACGGGTCATCGTACATGTACGCCACGGCGATGTCGAGCGTGTCCAGCTCGGTCGGATCGTTGGGATTGGCATTGATGATGAGCGTGTCGATGAACCCGCCGCGGTCGTCGCTGTAGTACTGGTCCACCCGCTCGGGCCCCGCATCGGCGTCCACCATGAACCCGACGTAGGCCATCCGGATGGTGTCCTGACCGATGTTCACAACGGTGAAGTCGATGCCGACGAAGTCATCGGTCTGCTCGCTGGTCCACTGATAACTCTCCTGGATGATGTTGAGCCCCAGGCTGTGGTGGAAGTCGGACGAGAGCCCCTCGTTGACGTCTTCTTCGTTCGTGTCCTCGTACTCACACCGGAACATCTGCTGGGAGATCGCGGCGTAATCCTCGTCCACAAGGCCGTCGCCGTCGTTGTCGATACCGTCGAGCCAGTCCTCGTCGAAGAACTCGAAACCGACGTCGAGGTCCGGACGGCAGTCATCATCGTCGTCAAGCCAGCGCCCGCTGTTCGCCGCGCCCTCCCACGACTCGTATATGACCTTGAGCGGATCTTCCAGAATGGGGCGGTACTCCCGCTGATACACACCCGCGGTGACCAGCGTGTCCATCTCGCCCGTCGCTCTGTTGATGACAGAGCCCCCCACCCAGAGGCCGGCTGCGTAAAGGTAATTGTGCGCGCTGCCGGCCGGCCACTCGGCGGAGGGGGCCGTGATGTCGTCGATTCTGGAACCGGGCCAGTCACCGAAGTAGCCAAGGTTCGACACGTGAAGCAGAAGCTGCCCGACGTTGTGGTACCAGCCGTAGTAGCTGATCGCGCGGGTCGGAGGCAGCGTTACCTCGCCCTTGTCCTTCCTGTTCGAGGTCTCCATACGGGCGGTCGCCACCCCCGCGACCGAGACCACGAGCGCGGCCACGAGCGTGCATACAGCGACCGTAGCTACAAGGCTCTCCGCCCGTCCGGGGGGTGCGCCAGGTGTTCTGTGCGTCATCCTTCTGAAACGAATCATCCACCACCTCCGTACGGGTGCTTCCGCCCACCGCCATTGAGAGACCTGATATCTCCCGCATGACCGGCTTGGTCCGCTTCCAGGCGCGCCGCCGACCTACCAGTCGACGGCGATCCCGACACTGATCCACCGGCCTTCGGTAAAGACCGAAGGATCGTTCAGGGGCTTGAGGCGCTCGCGACCGTCCGGGCCGGTCTCCACAAACGCGCCGCCGAGATTGCCCGTCATCGTGTAGTACTCGGCCCCGTAGGCTCCGAGTCCACGCAGGTTCTTCTTGTCGAACACGTTGTGCGCCTCGAAGAAGAGGCTGAACTCCTGCCCATAGAGCTTGTACTTCTTCGTACCTCTGATGTCGAGATTCTGGTGCGACGGACGGCTTCCAGAGTTCACCGACTCGGGGTCGATCTCCTTCTGCCCGAGAACGCTGGGGGTGTACGGCGTCCCGCTGCCGTAGTTGTAGTCGAACGTCACCTCCCAGTTGCCCGGGTCACTGATGAAGATGAACCCCGAGAGCGAGTGCCGCTCGTCCCAGTCGAGGGGAATCTCCTTGAGGGGCTGTCTGGGCAGCCCGATGTCCTCGGCCTGAGCGCCCTGGTTCTCGTCGGACGACACGCCGGTGGCCTGCAGCCACGTGTAGCTGAAGTTGCCCATGAAGAAGTTGGCGAAGCGCTTCGTCACCTTGAGCTCGACGCCCTTGACGGAAGCGTAGTCCTTGTTGACGTAGGGGTAGACCGACCCCTCCGTCGGACCTCGGGAGTACTCCTCGGTGGCCAGGAGGCCGAAGATGTCCTTGTAGAACCCCGTGACGTCCATCGCGAGGTTCTGGGAGAACTGGTGCTCGGCACCGAACTGATACGACGTGGTCACCTCAGGCTCGAGACCCGAGTAACCGATGACCCTGCCGGCGGGCGCCGAGTCTATGTTCTCATCCGACTCGTAGAGGGCTGTCAGGTGGGGCATCTGGTAGAATCGGCCGTAATGGAAGTGCAGAGCGTCCCTGTCGGATATGGGATGGGCGATCCCGAGGCGGGGCGAGAGCACCGCGTTGACCCTCTCGCGCCATATCTGGGTCTGGCCTACGTCAGACGAGGCACCGGGGTCCGACCAGTCCAGCCTGAGACCGGCGCGGACGATCATGCCCTCGTGCGTCATCTTATCCTGAAGATACATCGCACCGTGCGTCGGGAACCCCTCGAAGATGTTGTGCTGGTTGCGCTCCCCCGTGTTCAGCGCTCGTTCCCAGTTGAAGTACTCGAAGTGCGGATCCAGTGTGTCACCGGCGCTCGGGATCAGCGTGCCAAGGCTGAGCCTCGTGACACTTAGCGTGTTATAGATGACCTCGAAGCCGCTCTTCATCTGGTGAGTCTCGTTAGGCTGGTTCGTCAGGTCGGCTTTGAACGTCGTGGCGCTCGTCTCGTTGTGCGTCCAGCCGAGTTGGTCGCCCCAGGTCCTGTAGTACCCGGGCTCGGGATTCAGGTCGTTGTCCGAGTCCTCGTCCAGTGTCTTGGCTCCTGCTACGTACGCCTGCCACCAGTAGTCATTCGGATCCTCGTGGAGCCAGTACTTCTCGTCCGACTTGAAGTGCGCCACCTTCACGGTGTAGAACATCGTCGGGCTGACGTTGTCGCGCCAGACCAGTTTCTGCGTCGAAAACCGGTCATCGGATCCGGGAGTGTGCTCCGCAGCGTTGTAGTACATGTACGTCGAGTCGAGAGGCACGTGGGACCAGTCCTCGTGCCCTGGGATGTACTCCCCCGCATCGTTCTTACGCAGCCTCGGCGACCAGTAGCCCGTTCTGGAGTAGTTGTGGAAGTAGTAGTCGCGTACCGTCCTCGAGGTCAGGTACTCGGCCGTCAGCTTCCGGGTCGGGGTCACAATGAAAGAGAGCTTGGCCTGAGCCGAGCCCAGCACAGACTGCCTGTTGGGCACCTTGAGGTTGAAGAGATTGCCCCAGACATCTTCCCTCTCTCTCTCCTTGCTCGTCCGGAGATAGGTGTCGCTGAAGCGTCCCTCGCCGGACACGTAGTATCGAATCTTCTCGGTGAATAGCGGTCCGCCCAACCCAAACAGGATGTTGTCGTAATTGTCGTACGTCCGCTCGGGGGCCCCGTAGTCGTCCGTCATGTACTTGATCTCACCCGAGAACTGCCGCCCACCCTCTCGCGTCTGGAGGTTGACGACACCGGACTGAACGTTCCCGTACTCGGCGTCGAATCCGCCCGACAGGAGGTCGAAACCGGACAGCGAGGACAGACTGACCTCGAGCCCTCCGGTGCCGCTGGCGGCGTCCGTGATGGCAATGCCGTCCACGTAGTACTTGACCTCGCTCGCGCGACCGCCGCGGACGTGCAGCTCGCCATCGACGAGGACGACACCGGGCTGTGTGGCCACGGCCTCCGCCACCGTGCTGATGGGACGGACCTTCACTTCCTCATCGTCCATTCGACGAGTCGTGGTCGTCTTCTCGACGTCAACGAGGGGCCGCTCGGCCTCGACGACGATCTCGTCCGCCAGCAGAGCAGCCTGATCGAGTGAGACGTTCACCATGGTGGAACGATCGGGCTCCACCACCACGTCCGACACGCGGCTGGTGTCATACCCCATGTACGAGACCTGGACGACGTAGGTACCCACGGGCAGATAGTCGATGACGTACTCGCCAAGCTGATTCGTGATGTTCCCGTAGGCCGTGCCGATGATGGACACGTTCGCAAAGGGCAGCGGAGCGCCGTTCTTGGCATCGGTCACCGTACCCGTGATGCGCCCTGTCGTCTGCCCGAACGCGGGCGTGGCGACCAGGACCACGACGAGCGCGACCAGCAGGAAGAGGCACGCGAATCCGCTCTCCCGGGACAGCCGTCTCGGTAGTCTCATGGTATCTCCATCTCCTCGGGGGTCCTCCGACATATAAATATCCGCCTCTTCGTCCGGGTCGGACGAGGGCCGGTCGCTCGTCATCCACACCTATGAATTAACCACAAGTACAGACGCATTGTCAAATGCTTTCTGCGGCGCCTAAGGGCCCGCGTCGTATTCAGTTGTGAGCCTCCCGGCGGCCTCCGACTCGCGCTCACTGAGAGCGCCGTCCCCGAACGTGATCCCCCACGCCCTCTCGAACCCCGCCCTCATTGCGCACGCGAGTTCCTCGAATTCCAGCGACCTCGACAGAATCGCGGCCAGATTCGTCGTCTTCGAGACCAATGTCCGCCTGATCGCCGCGCGGTCCACTTCCTTGCGAACGCGCAGAACGTCCGCCAGCTGCACGTGCGTCCCGTCCGTGAGGAGCGAACCGTGCTGGAGCACGGCAGCGCCCAGGCGTCTCTGCGCGCTCCCTATGAGCTTCCTGCCCGCGACCACTACCTCGAATCGCCCCGCGCTGACGAAGCACGGCGGCGCCACCTCTCCCCTGCCCCTGGGAGCGGCGGGGACAGCCGCGAGCTCCGCGCACACTCCCAGTTGCTCCAATCCCAGCAGAAGACCGTTGGCGATCGCCTGGTAGGATTCGGCGATGGTCCCGCCGCGCGGCGGCTCGCCGGAGCGCCCCACCACCGAATACGTGAGCTCGCCGGCGTGAAGAACGGCCCTGCCTCCCGTGGGTCTCCTGACAACGCCGAAACCCCGACTCCTGCACGCTTCCCAATCCAGCTCGACCGAGACCTTCTGCGAGTAGCCGGTGGATACCGTCGGGGGTTCCCACGCATAGACCCTGAGGGTCGGGGGCGAGGAACCGCGGTCCACTCCCTCGAGGATGGCCTCGTCCACGGCCATGTTGGTCGCGCCGTCAGAGCGCCCTGAATTCAGGAAGCGCCAGGAGCTCATCGCAACTCCGGTTCAAGCGAACGACCGACTCGCGCGCAACCGCGCGAGGCTTAAGTCCGTTCGCGAACAGATGGTTCGTGCGTCGCAGGGAGGTCGGAAGGCCGCGGTCGGTCCGGTTGGATACTCGTCGGGGTCAGTCTATCAGATGGAGCCAGTCTCTCAACATGAAGGTCATCCTGCCGATCAGGAGAGATACCCGGCCCATCACCGTGTAACCGAAGGACGCCCCGAACGCCACCATCAGGAACCAGATGCCCAGCTTCGCCACTCCGCCCAGGGCACCCTTGTGTTCCTTCGAGAAGAAGAAGTAGATGAGCACGGCGAACACGCCGAGGATTGCGATGATATTGAGAATGATCTCGCCCGTGCCCGTGCCGCTGAGCGGCGTGGTCATCGTCGCGTATATCTGCGTGACGAAGTCGCCCTGGCCGAACCCGGTGATATTGACGGCGGAGTACATGCCCACTATGAAGCCGAGGGACCACCTCGACAACCACGACAGCTTGGGGTAGAACCTGAGCAGCATGAAGATGGCCAGGATACCCGGGAAGATCCGGATCCACTTGACCGGATCGCCCTCCAACGGGAAGAACAGCGGCTGTATCAGCTTGGGCACCAGCGTCTCGTGGTAGAGCAGGCACATCCAGTACGCGGCGCCGATGCCGACGAAGAGGCTCTCCACAAACTTGTAGAGCGGGTTGTCCTTGTAGAGGAAGCTGTAGATACTGATGGTAAGGAGGGCGGCGACCCAATAGCCCCAGACCACCGATGCCGGTGTTCCGGGAGGTCCGTTGAAGAGCATGTGGAGCCAGTTCATTGCCTGTTCCTCACCTCGCCGCCGGGACGGCTACGCTTCTACGTCTGCCCGCCTCTTCGACCGCAGCGACAGCAGGTAGACCACATTGCCGAGCAGGATGAATGCCACGACGAGCGCGTGGACGATCGACTGCGCGTCCATACCTTTGGTCGCATCGCCGGGGTGCCCGATGAGCGTCTCGTACTCCGCGGCGCCCTTGAGACCGCCCAGGAGCCCGGTCAGCTGGCCACTTTGGATGTATGGATAGAAGTTCGGCGCGCCGACCGCGGTCGTGCCCGAGCCCAACGCAACCCTGTAGCGACCCTGAACCTGCTGCACCCACTCGCGCGTACCGGGTGTGCCGGCCGAGATTTCCATTACGAAAGCGATGTCGTCGAAGTTCTGGACTTCCTGCATCAGCGGGATCTCTCCCACCGGCGTTCCCCCGTAGTCGCTGGGGTACGTGTTCGGAATGCTGGCCCCCATGCCCAGGAGCGTGACGATACCGCCTGCCATGTAGCCCAGGTTGACGTAGTCGACTCCGTACTCTTTGCCGTACTCCTCGGCGAGAGGCCCCATCGCCGTTTCGACCAGCGGCGGTGACGCCGGCCACAGACACGCGACGACGATCCTGAGATCACGCTCGAAGGCATGACGGATGAACGTATCGACCATCGGCTGGAGTTCGGGCATCGTGTCGGGGCTGTAGTCAGCGCCAAGCATCACGATGGACCCGGGCGGTATGGCCTCGATGGCGTCATAGAGCGTCTGCACCGGCGGGGACACGTCGATCGGGAGGCGCATCGGCTGTATCAGCGGCCATACGACCGCGACGAAGATCAGCGTGAAGATGATCCGCCGGTCGATATTGCGTATGTCGAAGGGCTTACCGGCCATCGACTACTTCTCCCCGCCAAGGTACGAACGCTCGATGCCCAGAATGATCCTGAGCCCCATCGCCATGACCCCCAGCGCCGCGCCCATCAGGATGCCCCGGAACGCGGCCATGTTCGGATAGGCCATGATCACCTCGGTCATGTTCGGCAGCTGTATGGCCTCGGGCCAGGATCTGGTCATCAGCTGCCCGAGCGGCACGCGCCCGAGCATGACGATGATGGCCGCTATGAGGAGCAGGCTCGCCTCGGCCGACCTCAGGCGGAACGCCCTGTAGGCGGCCGACGCGATGAAGAAGGCCAGGAGCGAGAACATGGTACTCTGGAGGGGCACCTGCACGTTCAGGAACATCCAGTTGAAGGCGGAGCCCTCCTCGATGGTCCCCCAGGGTCCGCCGAAGGCGAACATGATACCCATGATGGCCAGGGTCGTGATGCTGTAGCCCCAGCCCTCGCGCCTCCTGCGTATCTTGTGGAAGTGAACGCGGATGAGATTCCCGACGCCCAGCAGAATCGACGCGGCGATGATGATCGTCCCCCACTGCTTCATCTCCTCCGCGGACGAAGAGACCACGTGGTGGGGCACGAAGAAATCGACCAGCATGAAGATGCCGATCAGGAAGGTGATTGCCAGTGGGATCTCTCTTCTCATCCGATGACCTCTGCTGTGCTACGCTCCCGTTGTCCGGGCGCGCCCCGTCCTACTGCGAAGCGAACCAGGCCACGAAGGCGCTGTCCGGGTTCAACAGGTATAGAACGACGCCCGCCGTCATGAGGGTGATACTCAGGACCTTCATCCAGTCGGAGCCCTTGAGGCCGCCCAGGAGCTTCGGCTCACGCGAGAGATACGCGCTGGCCGCATAGAGCTCCTCCCCCATCAGGGTGAAGTCACACGCCGTCACGAAGAACGGCAGCTGTGAGACCATCGCGGTCCCGGCAACCTGAATGGCTCCTGCCTCGAAACCGGTCTCGGCCAGAAGCAGCGACTCCGCCCAGAACGCCCCCATGTACAGGTTCGCCGCGGGCTTCTCCCGCAACATGATGCCGTTGACCGCGCCCGCGAATGCGAACTGCGCGTCGGAGAGGTAGCGGATGTTGTCGGGGTTGTAGCCGTCGGGCTTCCCTACCGCCGCGTACGCCTCCTTGACAACCTCCTCGGCGGCCGACATCACTACCGCGCGCGCCGTCGGCACGATGAGAGGCGTCTCGTACCTGGCCGTTATCTTGGCCACGTGCGAGAGAATGGTGAGGCTGGCGATGGTCATGATGTTGTCGATCTCGCCGATACCGGGCACGTAGAGGACCGGGCGGCCCATCTCGGTCGCACGGCCGACGGCCTCCTCGATGGCGTTCAGCCCCGGAATGCGGCGCACG
>JAUWLR010000086.1 GCA_030613615.1 Candidatus Eiseniibacteriota bacterium | reverse complement strand
CGGTACCGGGAGGGGGGCTCAAGCGCTGGTGGAGTTCCATCTGGCACAGTGGAAGCTGGCGCGGCGGTCGCAGGCGGGACCACTGACGCGGACACGGACTCGAGCCGGCCTGCCAGGCCGACAGCGAGCACGAGTAGCAGGAAGAGCAAGAGCGTGACAGCAGGATGGCGCATGGTGGTCCCCCTTGACTGATCGGGCATGCACCTCACCGGATGTCGGGCACATACCTCACCAGATGCGGCAGGGGATACTGAAGTTTGACACGAATCGGGCTGGCTGTCAATCGAATGGCGCGATCTGGCGCTCACGTTGCCGTACGTGCGTCGCGGGCCGGCAGGTGGGATCCTGCACAGCCCGCGACACTACGGTCAGCCGCAACCGTGTTTCACCGGGGCTGGACCATATGGAACGATCGAGCCCGACCGTTCCATATCATCTCAGCAGCACGACCTTCCGCAGCGCGCGGTCCGCGCCTGCCTCGGCAGAGACGAAGTAGACACCGCTGGCAACGCGGTTGCCCCGCTCGTCCCTGCCGTCCCACGGCACGAAGTGCTCGCCCGCCGGGAGCCGTGTGTCTACCAGCGTCTTCACCAGGCGTCCCGCCGGGCTGTAGACGCGCGCCACGACCCTCTCGGCCGCAGGGAGCGTCAACTGCAGACGCGTGTCGCCAGCGAAGGGGTTCGGGTATCCGGGGCGCAGGTTGAAGACGGCGGTCACCGGGTCGTCCTCGATCCCGGTCGAGGTCAGGTCGATGTGGACGTCGATCCTGCCCGCGCCGGTGTAGGTCCCGCCGTTGGCCGTGACCTGAGCCCAGAGTGTGGCGACCGAGTCGCTGACGGTCTCCGAGACGACGAACGTCAGCGGGTCAGAGTTGCTCCCGGAGCCGCCTGCCGGGATGTCGGGTATCGCGGCCGTGCTGTCCACCATCGACAGCGTGGTCTCCGCGGATGACAGGACCACGGTTACGTCCTCCGCGCCGGCGCCGCCGTTGTTGCTGAACTCGAGAGCCAGCGTGACCGTCTCGCCGGGCTGCGGCTTGCCGTCGCCGTTCCCTCCGGCGGCGTCATCGAAGACGACGTCGCCCAGGACGAGCCACGGCACCGCGGGATCGGAGGGCGGCTCCGTCGTGAAGAGAATCGCCGAGCCTG
This sequence comes from Candidatus Eiseniibacteriota bacterium, assembly GCA_030613615.1. Classification (GTDB taxonomy): domain Bacteria; phylum Joyebacterota; class Joyebacteria; order Joyebacterales; family Joyebacteraceae; genus JALGZG01. Next base: position 10,598 of record JAUWLR010000086.1, on the reverse strand, counting down.
CGGCTATGGGCGCCGCGCCTGTTCCGTACCAACCGTTGCAGAGGTACTCGAGCCCGTCGGTCTGGTGGAGATCCTCGATACCGACCGTGCACTGACCCGGCGCGCTCACGTTCTTGTACTGGACGAGAATCGCGCCGTCGCCGGTCGGCGTCGGATGGTAGGTGGGATCCATGATGATGATCTGGAACGTCTCGCTGTCGGTGGAACCCCAGTGAAGGACCTCGTCGAACTGTATGATCCAGCGGTGGTTGGACACGTCGAACCACTTGTAGATGTCTCCTCCGGCCGAGGGGTCGAGGTCGTCCCAGAAGGGCGCGATCATGTTCGGTGGACCATGCGCGTCCGGGATCGGCGAGTTGTCACCGAACCGATAGTCGCTGATGCCCACGGCGACGAAGCCGTTCGAGCAGATGGAGATCTGATCGTAGTCGATGCCGTAGTACCCGAAATCGAAGAACGTGCCGATCGTCGAGATGGCGGCGTCGGAGTCGGTTATCTCCTCGATGATGACCCCCGGGCCCGGGGGAGCGATGTCGTACCAGTCGAACACAGGAGCCTGGCCGTAGGCGGAGTCGCTCTGGTCGTACGCGTAGTACCCGTAGGCGTCCGGTCCGGTAGGCATGGCCGGTGACGTGCCTGAGATGACGATGTCGAAATCGACCACCTTCGAGTACGAGTAGGAGTGGCCCGCCGCGGTCATGGCGAGCGAGAGCGGTGCGACGTGGCCGTTCGGAGCCGCCGGTGAGATCGAGAGTATGAAGGGGAGGCTCTGGTTGTCGCACAGCGCGCCGGCGTCAGCGTCCGTGAACGCGGCGTTCTCAGAAGTCACCGCGACGTAGGGGTCAGACGTCGTCAGGATACCCTCAACCAATGTCAGGTCGCACTCGCCGTCGTTTACCAGCGTGACCGTGAGCCCGATGGTCTCGCCGGATCCCGGGACTCCGTCCCCGTTGCCTCCCGGTGGTGAGTCCTCGGCAGCTGCCGAGGAGAAGAAGAGACGCCCCTCGGCGAGCTCAATGGCCGGCGGGCTGATCACCCGGATCGTGCCTCCGTACGCCAGCACCAACGAATAGGGTAGGACGTACCATTCCGGCACATCCGGTGATACGGTCAGCGAGAACGGGTCCTGTCCCCACGCCGTCGAGTCGGGTGGCAGGTCTCCGTAGAATGAGGCGCTGTCCGTGACGCTCACCTCGGTGGCGCCGGTGCGGAACACAGCCGCAAGACCGGGGGCCGTTTCGTCGCCGACATTGGAGAGCTCGATCCAAACCTCGACCGACTCGCCGGGGCTCAGAAGACCGTCCCCGTTGCCTCCGGTGCTGTCGTCGATCAGGATGTCGGACTGGGAGACGAACGGCCCTCCGTCGACGACCAGTACCGAACCCTCGTGAGGGACGGCGTTTCTGGCAGTCACGGTCACCGCGAGGGTGCCGGCCGTCGTCGGCGAGATGGGCAGCATCACGGCGCCGGACTCGTCGGTGTACCCCCAGGCGTAGACCTCTTCGCCCTTGACGCACGCCGTGAGCGCGCCCTCGAGAACCGCCCCGTCCTTGAGAACCGTCACCGCGAAGTTGGAGGAGCCGACCGGAACGGCCTCATCGTGAAGCACCGAGAGTCCGGCGGGCGCCGCCGTCCACAGGTTGAGTTCCGGGTCGCCGAGCAGATTCCAGGCCTGGTACTCCTGCTCGTTCTCGTCATTCTGGTAGAGGTTGAGCTTCCCGGCCAGACAGGCCTCGCCGAGCGTGAGTCCGTTCTCCCCGAACGCGTTCGTCATGAAGCCCACGTTCACGTAGCCTCTCCTGAGTGAGAGAGGGACGCTTGCGGCGATGATCGTGTTCGAGCCGAAGAACGCGACGCCCCCGGCGGGGTTCCCGGCCGTCCCTGCGCGGACCCAGTCCTCGCAGACATAGCCGTCGCTGTCATAGACACCCGTGCCGCACGTCGCGGAGACGACGACCGGAAGCCGCCATCCGCTCAGCGTGAGTTCGGGATCGATATCGAACGGAGGGTTCCAGTTGAAGAACGCCTGTCCACGGAAGTTGAGGAACCCCCTGCCTGCGTTCACGGATGCGTAGACGTCGGTTATTGTGACCGGGTTCCTTCTGAACAGCGTGTCTATCGGGGCGAATCCCGCGGAGTCCACGAGGTCGTGGATGAACCAGGTGTTGTCGTAGTAGACCCAGTCTCCGTCGTCGAAGTCGTCGGCGATCATCAGAGTGGCCGAGGTGGGCCAGTTCGGGTCTCCTTCGAGCGGCGTTCTCTCGTACCCGAGTATCTTGGCTACCTCGGTGGCGCATTCGCCCGGGGTGTCGGCAGACAGCCGGCCGACCATGATGTCGGCAAGGTAATCGGAGCCGTCGATGGCGGCGTAGTAGTTGTCCGTGTGCGTGAGCCCATAGTAGACGGGCACCTGCTCCGTGTCGCCGACCAGCAGAACGAACTCGGGCGGTACGGTCCACGTGTCGTAGGCCGTCTCTATGTAGGTCCTGATGTCCTCCGCCGTGGACCCCGTCTCCGCGAGAGTGGCCAGTTTCGCCTGCACGCCCTTGGCGTGCTTCCACTCGACGAGCGGCCGCACCGTCTCTTCGAACGAGCCCCACGTGATGACGAGATAGCGCCCTCCGAACGGAAGCTCCCTGTCTCCCCGCTGAGAGGCCGCACGCCGAAGGAGAGCGGCGTCCGCTTCGTCGTCGTAGTTGAGCACCGTGCTGCGGTAGAGGCGGCGGAAGGCCGGGGAGATGTAGGGGAGGTGGCGGTGCTTCTCGTTCGTGCCAGGCTGCTCTGATGCGCGAATCGTGAACTCGAGCGAACTCGCGTAGGCGTCGGGGTCCGCGCGCAGACCACCGGGCATGAACGTGACCCGGACGACTCTGAGGTCCCGCATTATCGCCGGTTCGGACATGGTGATGCGATCGTCGGCGCGGAGCGTCGCGGGCTCGACGGACCCGATCTCCATCTCGATTGCGCCCGTGTCAGGTACCCTCAGGAGGACGGACAGCTCGCCAGTTCTGGCGTCCGGTTCACAACGGAACAGCAGCGAGATGCTCTCACTGCTGTTCTCGATAATCTCGGCTGTGGGTTTGGTCGGGCGGACCACGCCACGCGGGGCCGCGGTTTCGCTCCGGTCCGCGGGCGCGGCCGTCAGTCGAGTCGCGCCCCAGGTGCAGAGGGCCACCGCAACTGAGGCGGCCAGAATGATACCTGTACGCGCTACGCGTTTCGCAGTCGCCATCTGCCTGATGTCCCTTCCCCGCGATGGCCGCGGGCCGACGTTGGTGCCGGAGGCTCCTGGCGTCACCGTGGGGCTATCTCAGCAGCACGACCTTCCGCAACGCGCGGTCCGCGCCCGCCTCGGCAGAGACGAAGTAGACACCGCTGGCAACGCGGTTGCCCCGCTCGTCCCTGCCGTCCCACGGCACGAAGTGCTCGCCCGCCGGGAGCTGTGTGTCTACCAGCGTCTTCACCAGGCGTCCCGCCGGGCTGTAGACGCGCGCCACGACCCTCTCGGCCGCAGGGAGCGTCAACTGCAGACGCGTGTCGGCAGCGAAGGGGTTCGGGTATCCGGGGCGCAGGTTGAAGACGGCGGTCACCGGGTCGTCCTCGATCCCGGTCGAGGTCAGGTCGATGTGGACGTCGATCCTGCCCGCGCCGGTATAGGCGCCGCCGTTGGCCGTGACCTGAGCCCACAGTGTGGCGACCGAGTCGCTGACGGTCTCCGAGACGACGAACGTCAGCGGGTCAGAGTTGCTCCCTGAGCCGCCTGCCGGGATGTCGGGTATCGCGGCCGTGCTGTCCACCATCGACAGCGTGATCTCCGCGGATGACAGGACCACGGATACGTTCTCCGCGCTCGTCCCGCCCTCGCTCGAGAACTCGACCATGAGTTCGATCGTCTCACCGCTCTGCGCGATTCCGTCACCGTTGCCTCCCGAGCTGTCGTCGATGGAGCTGTCGGTCAGGACCAGCCACGTGACGCTGGGGTCGGAAGGTTGCACGGTCGTGAAGAGGATCGCAGCGCCGCTCTCGATGGGAGCTGCGTGCGGCGAGTAGACGGAGTCGTTCAGCCACTGAATGCCGTCGTTCTGCAGGAGATTCTCTATCCCGACGGTGCAGCCGTAGGGCACCGACACGGTCTGATACTGGAACTTGATCTGCGTGTCGTCGGTCGGCGTCGGGTGGTAGTTCTCATCGTAGAAGATCACCTGGAACGTCTGCGTGTTGGAGGTGTTCCAGATGGGCACCTCGTCGAACTGGAAGATGAGGCGGTGATTGGCGAAATCCATCCACGAGTAGATGTCTCCGCCCGCGGACGGGTCCAGATCGTCCCAGAACGGCGCGATCATGTTCGGCGGTCCGTGCGTGTCGGGGATTGGCGAGTTGTCTCCGAATCGGTAGTCCGTCGCGCCCGCCGCCAGGAACCCGTTCGAGTTGACGCTGATCAGAGAATAGGACGAGCCGTAGTATCTGATGGGAAAGAACACTCCCATCGTTGTGACGCCGGCGTCCTCGTCGGTTATCGCGCTGATGCTGTTCCCCGGGCCCGGGGGCGCGCTGTCGGGGCAGTCGAAGCCGGGCGCCGGGCCGTAGGCCGAGTCCGCCCGGTCGTACGCGTAGTAGCCGTAGGCGTCCGGTCCCAGCGGCGCCGCCTCGGACGCGCCCAGAAGCACGATCTCGAAGTCGATCGTTTCCGAGTACTGATACGAGTAGCCGTCTCCAGTAACCGCGAGAGAGAGCGGCACGATATGTCCGCTCGTGGCGGTCGGCGAGATCGACAGGATGAACGAGATCTCGTCGTTGGAACAGGTTCCGACGGCGGGAGCGTCGCCGAACGGCGCGCTCGCATTCGTGATGATGACGCGGGGGTCGGTGGTCGAGAGCGTCCCGTGGACGTCCTCGAGAGCCGACAGCCCGTCGTTGGCAAGCGTGAGTACAAGCCCGACAGTTTCCCCGGCGCCCGGGTTGCCGTCGCCGTTGCCGCCGGAGCCGCCATCCTCTGTCGTCGTCGTCGAGTGAGCGAGCTCGGCGGTGACCACCGCGAGCGGCGGCGGATTCAGCACACTGTTCTCGGTCCCGTCTATGAAGACGACCACGGAGTAGGGGATGAGCGTCCCGTTCTCACAGCTGGGCGAGATAGTGATCTCGAAGGTGTCCAGCCCCCATTCCGTCGCGCCGGGCGCCAGATTGCCGTAGGACGCCAGGCTGTCGATGATGGTGACGTAGGAGTCACCAGTGCGGAATCTCGCCGTGACCGTTGACGCCTCAACGTCACCTATGTTCGAGAGGGCGACATTGATACCGGATGTCTCCCCGGTGTTCAGGTGGCCGTCCGCATTGCCGGCGTCCGCATCGTCCACCGCCACGTCCGAGTAGACAACGAACGGGCCGCTGTCGAGAACCAGCACGTCGCTCTGGTAAGGGACGGCGTTCCTGTCGGTGATCGTGACGGTCATGATGCCGGTCGTCGTCGGCGATATCGGCAGAGAGACCTGCCCGTTGACGTCCGAGTAACCCACCGACAGCACCTCGACGCCCTTGGTGCACGCCACGAGGGCACCCTCGTGGAGCGAGCCGCCAGACAGCACGGTCACGCTGAAGTCTGACGTTCCCACCTGGGTCCCGCCGTCGTGCAGGGCCGAGAGTTCGAACGGCGCCGCCGTCCAGACTCTCATCTCCGGGTCGCCCAGGAGGTTCCAGCCCTCGTAGTCGATCTGGTCCGCGCTCTTGAGATAGAGCCGCATCTTGCCGGCCAGGCAGGCCTCGCCCAGCGTGCCGCTGCCCGTTTCGAAGACGCTGTCGAAGAAGCCCTCATCCACGTAGCCGCGGCGGAGCGACAGCTCCTCGCTGCCCGGGAAGGCGGTGTTCGTGGCGTAGAAGGCGACCGCGCCCTTCGGACTGGTCGCCGTGCCGGCGCGCACCCAGTCCTCGCAGATGAAGCCGTCGTCCTCGTAGTTGCCGGTCGCGCACGTGCCGGAGACGACGATCGGAAGCCTCCATCCGTTGGTGGTGTTGGCGGCGCTGAGGTTGAAGGGCTCGAGCCAGTTGATCCACGCCTGCCCACGGTAGTTGATGAAGCCCTTGCCCTCGTTCACGGATGCGTAGATCTGGTTCCGGCTGACGCCGTTCCTGTGGAAGAGCGTGTCGATGGGCGAGAACCCGGCCAGTTCCATCTGGTCGTAGATCCGCCACGTGTTCATGTAGTAGATCCAATCGCCCCCGTCGAAGTCGTCGTGCACCCACATCGACGCGGTCATCGGCCAGTTCGGGTCGTCTACGAGAGGAGTTCTCTCGTACCCGAAGATCTTGGCGACCTGAGTCGCGCACTGGAAGCCGGAGTCCGCCGATATGCGCCCGATGATGATGTCGGCGAGGTAGTCTGCTCCCTCGACCGTGGCGTAGTAGTTGTCCGTGTAGGTCAGGCTGTCGTACCCGGGCAGCTGCTCCACGTCACCGACGAGGAGCACATACTCGGGTGGAACCTCCCACGTGTCGTAGGCGGTCTGGATGTAGCTTCTGATCTCGGCCTCCGTCGAGCCCGTCTCCGACAGCGTCACGAGCTTCGACTGAATGCCCTTGGCGTTCTTCCACTCGACCAGCGGCGCGACCTCGTCGGCATAGCTCACGGCCGATATGGCCAGATAGCTGGCCCCGAAGGGCAGCGGGTCACGTCCATCGCGGGCCTGCGCCGCCAGGGCTTCCTCGGCGGCCCCGGCGTCGTAGTTGATGACGGTGCTCTTGTATAGACCGTGGAAAGCGCGCGAGAGAGCGCGACCTGTCTCCTTCTTCTCGTTGATGCCGGGCACGTCCGTGGCGCGCAACGTTACCGTGAGCGAGCGGGCGTAGTCTTCCGTCTCGGCCCCCGCAGGCGTGGGGGAGAAGAGCACGTGCACGACCCGCAGGTCTCTCATGATTGCCGGCTCAGAGATCTCGACGAGTTTCGCAGCATCGAGCCCCGGAACATCGCTGAGTTCGGCCTCGATCCGGCCCGAATCGGGCACCCGCACGAAGACCGATCTGGCCCCGTGGCTCGACCGCTCGGTCGCCTCGAAGCGGAGCGTGACGCCGTCATCCCGTTCCGAGATGACCTCTACGCTCGGCAGGACCTCGCGATGCGCGGCAGTTGGCTTCGGAGCAGCGGGGGCGTCCGTGGCCCTCGCGCGCGCCGACAGGAGGACCGACGCGCTGATGGCGGCGACAACGCAGGTCAGAAGAACGACAGCTCGCAGATGTCTCGGTGGAGTTACAACTCTCACTGTAAGATCCTTTCGCGGCCGGTGTGCCCAGTGGGCTCGCACGCATACATACAATCCAGTATATCACAATTTCTGGCATTCGTCAATTGCTAGTCCAGGCGGCGGGTCGGACGCCGCTCACGCTTGCCGCTCACTCCCATAGGACACGCGAAACGGAAGGAACGCTTGTCCCTCCCGTTTCGCTCCGGGCTTCTTCCGCAGGGCCGCAGATCCCTGCTACGCGTCTTCCCGCACGAGTCCCACCTGGAAGCACCGCGACTCGGCCGTGGCCACCTCGGTGCCGTCCGGTCGCGAGGCCCTCGCGGAGAGCCTGAAGACCTTGCCCCGCTTCTCGATCAGGCTGGCTGTCACGTCGATCCTCTCGCCGACGCGCACCGGTTCTCTGAACCGGATGGACAGCTCCGCCGTCAGGGCCAGGTAGCCCATCCTGTTCAGGAGCGTGACCATCGTCTCGTCCAGCACTGTGCTCACGAGCCCGCCGTGCACCACGTCTGAGTAGCCCTGGAACTTGCTCGGGAAGGTCACCGACGTGCGCACGTCATCGCCGACGGACTCGAACTCCAGTTGCAGTCCATCGGGGTTGTCCTTGCCGCAGGCGAAGCACATGCGGTCGTCTTCGAACCCTGTTGGTGCCATGGTTGCTCCGGATGTTCACTGACCGGCCGACGTCCCCGGATCCTCAACCGGTATCGCAGGGTTCTTGACGATGGACCTGGCCTCTTCCAGCCGGTCCGCCGGCACCATCACCCTGACGGCGCCCAGACCGTCGACGGTGACCGCGAAGAGCCTCTGTGCGGCCTCCATCTTGAGTTCCGCGGGGATGCCCGCCGCCTCGAGTGCCGATCTGACGGCCTGCGCCTCCATCTCGCCGCTGGCCGTGTAGGCGACTTCGAGCGGCGCGTCGTACTTCGGCGCGGTGGATTCATGTTCCATGAGAACTCCTGACCCACAGGGAACGTCCACCTTCCGACGCTGCCCGTGTGAATGCCTCTGGCTCCTGTGCTGCGAGTGATGCTGCGAGTATAGGGGAGTGCCGACCGGTCCGCGAGGGAAACCGTGCGCGGTCAGGAGGCGGGGCCATGTGTGCGGTCCGGGGAGGCGGAGCCGCGTGTGCGGTCAGGAAGCGGGGCCGCATGCGCGGTCAGGAGGCGGAGCCGCGTGCGCGGTTCGGGGGAGCAGCGGATGAGATGCCCGCCCGCGGGGAGGTGGCACAAAGCAGACGGGCGGGAGAAGCTCCCGCCCGTCGCACGTATCGCCTCCTGGTTCCAGAGGTTACCGGCTGTACAGCGTCTTGATGTGGCCCCAGGACGTGTTCTCGACCGTTGTGGTACCGACGAACCAGTCGTAGATCTTCTCAATGATGCCCTCGAACACCTCCGGCGAGGCGCCCGCGAGCTCGATCCCGGACCACACGGTTCTGAATGTCTCTGTCTCGTTCATGATGACCACGCCGTTCTGGGCCGCATCGACGTAGTAGAAGCCGTACTGAGCCGACGGCGTGGGGTCCGCACAATCAGGGAAGAAGGGGTTGCTGATGAACACGTTGGCCGAATCGAGGGTCACGCTCTCGCCCTCGAAGATGCTTCCAGTGGAGCCTGTGATGCGTGCTGTGTTCGGTCCCCAGAGCACGTCCTGATAGCAGTGGTCGAGGCCGAGATAGTCGAACGGGAACCCCGTGCACGTTCCCATCGCCGGGTGCGCGCCGTACATATAGTCCTGCCCCACGATGAGCAGATTCCCTCCCGAATCGAGGTAGTTCGCGAGAACCGTTTCGTCCGCCGGGTCGATGTTCTGGGGAGCCGACCACCAGTTTTCGCTGGTGAGGACGACGACGATGGGGTAGTTGTCACCCGTGAGGTCTGGAGGGAAGTTGATCGTTCCGCCCGACACCTCGACCGCACACGTCGCGATGGGCGACGCTCCCGCCGCGCTGAAGGCCGCGCTGTAAAGAGGAGTGGGGTCGGAGAAACCGGGATTGGCGTCCGTGTCCAGGCAGATGAGGACCTCAGCCTGGACCAGCAGGGTCTCGGAGAACTGGAACTCCGGCCAGTCGGCGTCAGGTCCGCCCAGCCTGGAGTCTGTCGCGAACGCCGGAACAGCCAGTGCCGCGGCGACCACAAACGCCAGCACTCTCGTCATGCTCTACCTCCGGCTTCGGAACGTATCGACCGAGTATCTCGCCGACTTCTTCCGCGACCAGCGCACACACCCAGCCGCGAACATAGCATAACTCCACTAGGCAGTCAAGCACCCTCGGCTTGACGGTCGTTCGGTCGGCTCGACAGACGGGCGGACGCGTGGTAGCATCTCCGCGCTTGCCGCGCACGTGATGTACGGACCGACGCCCGCTGTCCCCTTAGGAGAGCGCACTTGACCTCCTTCTGCTCCAGACGGCTGCAAGTCCCCTGTGTTCTTGCTCTCACGACGTTCGGGGCGTCGTTCGCAGCCTTCGCGACCACGGCGGCGCGGTCGCTCTACTGGGGCGACTCCGCTGAGTTCGTTGCGGTAGCCGCGACGCTCGGCGTCGCACATCCCCCTGGATATCCGCTCTACACGCTGCTTGGCGCCCTGGCCGTTCGTGTGCCGTTCGGGACCCCGTTCCTGCGCATGTCGCTTCTGTCGGCCCTGTTCGCTTCGGGGGCAGTCGCCGCCGCGGCCCTCATCGTGTGGGTGGGGACGGGCCCCTCGGAGTCGAGGCCTGACCGGTCCTTGCTTCCACGCATAGCCGGCGCGCTGCTGGCGGGCTTCGCTCTGGCTTTCGGTCCGACCTTCTGGTCGCAGGCGGTCGTGCCGGAGGTCTACTCCCTCTCGGCTTTCTTGGTGCTGTCCGCCGTCCTTCTGTTCACCGTCTGGTCCCGGAATCACGCGAGCCGCGGAGCAGAGGCGTTTGCCGGCAGCCTGGGGCTTCCCCGTTGTCTGGTTGGAGAGGGTCCCATCATCCTGCTGGGTCTGACGCTCGGTCTGGCGCTCGCGCACCACCTGACCGCCGCGTTTCTCCTGCCGCCGCTCGCGCTGGGGCTCCTCCGGCGGCGTCCGTCGGTCCGGTCGTTCCTGGCGGGCGCGGGGCTCATCCTTGTCGGGCTGTCCTTCTACGCCTACCTGCCTCTGAGAGCCGCGCACGATCCCGCGATCCTCTGGGCGCCGGTCGGCACGTGGCCGGAGCTCCTCGATCACATCACGGGAGCGCAGTACGCGCCGAGGCTGTTTGCGGCGCCACTCGTGGAGGTCGTCCACAAGATGAGGGTGTTCGCGTCGGGCGTACCCCGTCAGGTCACGTGGACCGTGCTTCTGCTGGCGGTGCCCGGGTCCGTCGCGCTGTTCAGAAGGACAAGGGATATCGCACTCGTT
>JAUWLR010000045.1 GCA_030613615.1 Candidatus Eiseniibacteriota bacterium | reverse complement strand
ACGATCACATTGCTCACGTCGCCGCTTTGCGGGGGGCGCCCGGCGGGCTTCCACCGGGCGCACGCCCCACGAAGCCGGTGTTCCCGCTGGAGAACCGGCGCTGGGCGACAGCAGAGGAGGAGCAACATGTTGAGGCGTTCGGCGGTAGTAATCGGACTTGCTGTTGCGGTGCTCGCTGCGGGCACGGCCCCCGCGGTGTCGGCCCAGCGCACGGTGCTGGCCGAGATGTTCGGCGCCACCTGGTGCGGCTACTGCCCGAACGGCCGCATCGCGTTGCAGGAGCTTCAGGGAGAGTACGGTACGGAGGGTCTCGTCTGCCTCTACTACCATGTCGGCGACGCATACGCGACCTCGGAGACGCACAACCGGGCCAGCTACTACGCGGTCGGCGGCATTCCCGAGGTCGACTTCGATGCAACGACGGAGGTCGTGGGCGCGGGAACGAATATCATCGAGGTCTATGAGCCGATCGTCGCGTCGCGCTTCGCCGAGCCGACTCCGGTGACGTTGAGCACCGAGGGCATCATCTACGCCGCGGGCGACCCCGACTCCAGCTGGGTGACGACAGTATTCAAGGCCGTCGATACCGTGCCCTACGGCGACCTCAGGGTGTACTTCATCGTCTACGAGAACACGAGCGAGGTCTACCCCTGGACCGTCCGGGACATGCTGCCACCCTCCACGGTCACCACGCTGGCGGCGGCCGGTGATTCCATCGTCATCACCAAGAAGTTCAAGGTCAACGCCGCCTGGAATCTCGACGAGCTGCATGTCGCCGTCTTCATCGAGGACACTAACCCCAAGCTGGTCCTCAACGCCCAGGTGATGCCCGATCCGTTTGCCAACAGCTTCGACGACGCGGACCGGTACGCGACCGAGATCGACTACTTTGGTGAGGCCATGTACCACATCGTTCTCGAGAACACCGGTGTCATGAGAGATACCATCACGGTCGACATCGGGCACGATATCATTCCGGACGGCCTGGGACCGTGGGACTGGGTCGCGTTCTACTGCGACACGGACGGCGGCTGCCATTTCGGTCCGTGGGACTACGTCCTCGAGCCGGCTGAGAAAGAAACCTTCGACGTCCACATGACGGACAACGTCGGCCACACTCAGGGCATGGCCCTGACGACGTTGACCGCGACGAGCAGCGGCGACACCTCGATAGTGTCCAGCGAGTCGTTCGCGACGTTCGTCGACCTTCCGTCGATCCTGCTGGTCGACGACGACGGAGGAGCGGACCACGAGACGTATCTCGAGACGGCGCTGAGCGACACCGGCTACACGGCGATGGTCTGGGACGCCGAGGTGAGGGGCAGGCCGTGCTTGACACGGCTGAACTCGTACTGGGCGGTTCTGTGGACAACGGGCGGCGGCACCGCCGCCGACCTCGGCGGCTCCTGCGAGAACAACATGGCGACGTACCTGGACGGCGGCGGGAATCTCCTGCTCGCGAGCATGGAGTTCCTGTCGAGCCGCGTCAACACGCTCGCCTTCCGAACGGACTATCTCCACATCGACTCGTGGACGGACGACAACGGCGGCTTCATCGTTACGGGAGTGACGGGGAATGCCATCTCGAACGGGATGTCGCTGAACCTCCTCGGCGGGCCGTTTGCGCCCAATGCGAGCGACGTGTTCGTCACGAACCCCCCGGCAGACGTCGTCTTCACGAGCGCGGCCGGAACCGAGGGAATCCGGGTCGATGAGAACGGCCACAAGGTCGTTTTCCTGAGCTTCCCGTTCGAGGACGTGAAGACGACGGAGGCCGATCCCGACAATCAGAAGACGCTGATAGGGCGCATACTGAACTGGTTCAACCTGCCGACCGGTATCGAGGACGGTGAGGTCCACCGCCTCGCGCTCCGTCAGAACTACCCGAACCCGTTCAACCCCGTGACCAGTGTGGCATTCACGGTGCCCGAGGGTGGAGGCTCGGTGAGTCTCACGGTCCACAATGTCAACGGCCAGGTGGTGCGTTCGCTGATCGATTCTGAGCTTCCGGCAGGTCCCGCGCTGGTCGTGTGGGACGGGACCGACGACTCCGGTCTTCCCCTCGCGTCTGGTATCTACTTCGCCAGGCTCGCTTCGGGCGAGGACAGTGCGTTCCGGAAGATGACGCTTCTTAAGTAGCGGGTTCTTAGGAGCGCGCTTGGATTAGCGCTTCCAGCGCTTCGGGCGCGCCGTGTACCCATCATCTCAGAAGGAGGAGCATCAACATGAGGGTCTGGCGCCTGGTTGTGGCGGTGGTGTTCGCGGCAGCTCTGCTCGCGCCCGTCGCACACGCGTACCCCAGGGACGATGCGGCGGTGGTAACGGTCGACATCCTCTCTCGTGATGACATCCATCGTCTGAACGAACTCGGGATGGACATCATGACGGTCCGGGGGGGAGTCGCGGAGATAGCGGCCATACCCTCTGAAGTGGACGTGTTGGGGGCGAACGGGTTCCGGCCGACGGTCGTTCTTCCCAGGATGATAGACGCCGTCACGTCGCTCGCGCGGGAGGACAGGGGCGAGTACCACAGCTACACGGAGCTCACCTCTGACATGGCCGCGTGGGCAGCCGCCTACCCTTCCATTACCCAGCTCATCTCCATAGGAACCAGCTTCCAGGGCCGCGAGCTCTGGGCGCTGAAGATCAGTGACAACCCCGGGATCCAGGAGTTCGAGCCCGAGATCCAGTGGATCGGCGCGCACCACGGCAACGAGATCATGAGCGTCGAGGTCTGCTACTACATGGCCGAGTACCTCCTCGAGAACTACGGGACCGACCCGCAGGTCACGTGGCTCGTCGACGAGCGCGAGATCTGGATCATACCGATGCTGAACCCCGACGGCCACACGGCCGGCTCGCGGTACAACGCCCAGGGCACTGACCTCAACCGCAACTACCTGTGTCCCTGCGGCTGCAACTCGGGAACCGCCTTCTCCGCTCCCGAGTCGCGTGCGCTCCGCGACTGGAACGCTCGCATGAACCCGGTGACATCGCTCACGTTCCACACGGGTGCCGTCTACGTCAACTATCTCTGGGACTACACGTACAGCCCGACGCCCGACGAGCCGATGATCATTACCATCTCGGACGTCTACGGCGCGCTCAGCGGACTGCCGGTGACCAACGGCGCCGACTGGTACATCATCCACGGCAGCTGCCAGGACTGGTGCTACGAGACGCGCGGCGAGATAGACACCACCATCGAGCTCTGCGTTTCGCACAATCCGCCCGCGTCTCAGATCGACCCCATCGTCGCCGACAACATCCCTGCCATGCTCTACCAGGCGCGGATGTCGGGACGCGGCATACGCGGCCTCGTGACGGACGCGGACACCGGGGAGCCGCTCAACGCGACCATCAGCATTCCGGAGATAGGGAAGGACGTCTACACGGACTCGGACGTCGGTGACTACCACCGCATGGTCGAGTCGGGCACCTACACGGTCGTGTGCAACGTCGCGGGCTTTCCCACGCAGACGGAGTACAACGTGTCGGCGAGCCTGGACACCTTCGTCATCGTCAATTTCCAGTTCGAGATCGAGCGCGGAACGATCGACGGCTACGTGCGTGACACCGAATCGAATCCCATAGCGGCGACGGTCAAGGTGACCGACCTCTACGGCTACTCGGGCGCGAGCGATCCCGTCACGGGCTACTACCAGATCGTGAACGTCCCGGTCGGGACCCACGACCTGCTGGCCAGCCAGCTCGGGTACTCGAGCGAGACGCGCACCGGGGTCGCGGTCGCGGACGGGATGATCACGTCAGAGGACTTCGTGCTGGAGCAGGCGTATTTCTTCGACGACCTCGAGTCCGGCACGTCGGAGTGGACGGGCGCCTGGGGCCCGACGAACAGCCAGGCTCACAGCCCGTCGACATCGATGACGGACAGCCCCGGGGGAAACTACCCGAACAACGCGACGACGACGATGACGCTGAACAACGGGCTCGATCTGTCCGAGTCCACGACCGCGGCGCTTGTGTTCTGGCACCGGTACGCCACCGAGAGCGGGTACGACTTCTGCCTGGTCGAGGTCAGCACGAACGGCGGAGGGAGCTGGACGCAGGTGGCTTCCTACAGCGGGCTTCTGGGCGGCTGGACCGAGGTTACCATCGATCTTGATTCGTACGTGGGCACCAGCGACTTCAAGGTTCGCTTCATCCTCGATTCTGACGGCTGGGTCCAGAGTGACGGCTGGTACGTGGATGACGTCCACGTCTTCGCCGACCAGCCGACCGGCGTGGATAACGGCGCATCGCCGCTGAAGCTCCTGGTCGGGAACCACCCGAACCCGTTCAATCCGACCACGAGCGTCGGGTACGCGGTGCCGCGGACCGGTGTCGTCGATCTCAGCATCTACGACGCATCGGGACGACTCGTGCGCACGCTCGTCGATGTTCCGTCTCACGACGCCGGACGTCACTCGGTCTCCTGGAACGGCCGAGACGAGAACGGCGTGGAAGTCGCGGCGGGTGTGTACTTCGCGCGGCTGACCGTGGATTCGGAGTCGGCCACGGGCAAGATGGTGCTTCTCAAGTAGCCTGCGGAGTGACGCTGACGCGCTGCTCCCATACGAGGATCGTGACGCGGGGCGGGACTTTCGGGTCCGCCCCGCGTTTCTTCGCATCGAGCGCCTGGAATCTCGAAACCGCTTGACACCCCGCGATTTGTGTTGCAAGAATCCACGCCACCGAGCCGTGAAAGGGCCACTCTTGTTCCTGGCCCTCTCCCGTGAGCGCCGGCGCGGAACCTGAGGCGTCGGATGACCCGGGGAGACGTATTGACTCGCCGCAAAACCCTCAGCATCATAATCGCCTTCGCCGTGTGCGTGGGGATTGTGCTCGCGCCAACGCCCGCCGGGTTGACCCGGGAGGGACAGAACGCGCTGGCGATCTTCGCGCTCTGCTTCGTGCTCTGGGTCGGCAACGCGCTGCCCCTCGCGGTGACGAGCCTCCTTGCCATCGTCCTCTTGCCCACCCTCAGAGTGCTCCCGGCCTCGCGCTCCTTCGAACTCTTCGGCAGTCCCGTGGTGTTCTTCATTCTGGGGGCTTTCATACTGGCCGCCGCGCTGATGCGGTCCGGCCTCTCCACGAGACTGGCTCTGGCCTTCCTGCGACGATTCGGCGGCAGTCCGAGATCGCTTCTTGCGGGTGTCATCTTCTCAGGGGGTTTCCTGGCCTTCTGGATGCCCCAGCATGCCGTGGCCGCCCTCCTGTTTCCCATCGTCCTCGAGATAGCCCACGCCCTTGACCTTCGGCCGGTGAAGAGCCGCTACGGCCGCGCGCTGTTCCTGGCGCTGGCGTGGGGAGTTGTCATCGGCGGCGTCGCCACTTTCCTTGGCGGAGCGCGTAACCCGCTTGCACTGGGCATCCTGAGTGAGCACTACGACATGTCGATCACTTTCGTCGAGTGGGTGGGCGCCGTGGCGCCGTTCTCCATCATCCTCATGGGGTGCGCATATTTCTTGCTCTTGAAAGGTTTCGGCGTCGATGTCGAGGACGTTTCCCGTGCCAGGGAAGCTCTGAATCAGAAGGCGAAGGCCCTGGGTCCCGTCAGCAAAAGGGAGAAAGGCGTCGGGATCGTGATGCTCCTGACGATCGTCGCCTGGATCGTGAGCGGCCAGGTTGTGGGGCTGGCCTCGATTTCCATCCTGGCTGCGGTCGCGCTCTTCGTGTTCAATCTCATCGAGTGGAAGAGCGTTGAGGAGTACGTCAACTGGGGCGTCATCTTCATGTACGGTGGCGCCATAGCGATCGCGACGGCCCTCCACGAGTCCGGCGGCGCCCGCTGGATCGCGGTCGTGGCCGAGGACCGGATAGCCGGGCTCCCGCCGTTCTGGATGCTCATGGCGTTCGCCGTTGCCGCGACCTTCCTGACAGAGGCCATAAGCAACGTGGCCGCGGTTGCGCTGATGCTGCCCATCTGCTTCGGACTCATGGAGGGGAGTGGGGTGTCTCCCATCTCCGTCGTCTTCGTGGTCGCGGTGCCCGCGGGGCTGGCCTTTTCGCTGCCGATGGGCACACCCGCCAACGCCATAGCGTACTCCGCGGGGTACTACAGGCTACGTGATTCTCTCGCGGCGGGAGCGGTACTCAAGATCGTTGCGCTCCTTCTGTTCGCGCTCGTTGTGAAATTCTACTGGCCGCTTCTCGGCATAGGCACGTAAGACGGAGGGATATCAGTGAATCGCGTTCTTCTCGTCCTCTCTGCCTCCCGCGTATCGAACTCGTGCGTTGACGGAGCGCTGGACGCTGCGGGGAGTGAGGATTCAGAGTTGGTGGTCCTCTTCATCCTGGACACGGTGATGCCGCACGATGTCCAGGAGCACATGTCGCACGAGGGATTTCTCGGGGAGGCCCCAAGCGGGCGCCTGCTGCTCTCGATGCGAAAGGAACTTAAGCGCCAGGGGATCAACGAGCTCGCCGAAGTCGCCCGCGCTGCTGAGAAGCGGGGGATCACGCACCGCACGGAGCTGGTCGAGGGCGAGTTCCTCACGCGTGCGCTCGAGGCTGCCCAGACGGAGGCGCCAACTGTGATCTTCGTCGCGAAGCGGGAGCGTGCCGCCCTGTCCCGTCTGGTATCCGGCTCGCGCGCCGAGGAGCTCAAGGACGCCGCGCCGTGCAAAGTCATGATACACAAAGGCGGCGACAGCTAACCGTCCGCCGTCGCCGCCTCGCGTTGTCCCTGGGTGCCCGTGCTGCTTCCACGCGTCCTGGACTGGCGCGCCGCCACTGTCTAGAGCCCGCCGAGCTCGCGCTCAAGAAACTCGATCATGTGCTCGTCGTTCGTCAGCGACCGAGCCGTCTCGTACTCGTGAGTGGCCTCGGCCACCCTGCCCTGCTCGGCGAGGAGACGGGCGAGATTCGCGTGCGGTGACGCCAGCTTGGGCCGAACCGCGATCTCCTTCCTCAGCTCGTTCTCGGCGGCGCCCATGTTCCCCAGCGCGTAGTATGCTTCCGCAAGCCTCGTGTGCGCGTGATCGACAGACGTGCGTCCAGTCAGGGCGGCCTTGAGAGCCGCTACGGCCTCCGTGTACATCTCGTTGGCCAGGTAGACGTCCGCCAGCCTCGAGAGGGCCATGCTGTTTCGAGGGTCAACGGTGGTCGCCGCGACGAGGGCCTCGAACTCGAGTTCCAGTTCGCCCAGCTCCTGGTAGATGATCGCCTTCGTGTGGTGCGCGTCCGCATTCGCGGGGTCGAGCTCGAGGGCTCTTGTCAGTTCCTCCAGGGCCTGATCCGGCTCGCCCAGGAGCTTGTGGACCTGCGCCAGCCCGACTCTGGCCGTCGCGTCATCCGGACCGAGGACCAGAGCTCTCCTGAACGAGTTCGCGGCCTCGGTCAGCCGGTCCATTCGCATGTAGGCGCTGCCCATACTGACGTAGGCCTGGATGTTCTCGGGGTCAAGCTCGCTTGCCTGTTTGAAGGCCTCTACCGCGCCCTCGAAGTCCCCGCGTCTGAATCGCTCTATCCCGTTGGAGAAAAGCTGCTGCTCCTCCGTCACGCTCTCGCGGTCGAACATCTCGAACTCGCCGCTCCTTCTGGTCATGCGCGAGAAGTCGGTGTCGGCGAGCCCCGCGGTGAGAACGGGGGCCTCTGCGCCGCCCATTGCGAACCCGACGATCAGAGAGAACGTGGCGAGCGTGGCGAGAGCGGCGGGTATCTTCCGCTCCGCGAGCCTCAGCACGGCAGCGGCTCCTGTGAGGGCCGCGGCGGCACCGACCCAGAGCAGCGCCGGCTGGCGGAGGATCGCCGCCGGGAGAAGGGAGGCCAGGATGATACCGAGTGCCGCGACGGTGCGCGCCCTCTTCGCTCCGAGCATGTCTTTCAGGTTCCGCCGCCCGCTGTCTCTCTGGTCGGCAGTCTCCCAGACGTCCCGCGCGAGGAACGCGAGCGCGGGGATGAAGAGGCACGCGAGGACGGCGCCCTTCGGGAGCCACAGCGACGCAGAGCCTCCCGCGTACGCCGCGAAACCGAGCGTAACGGAGAACAGTGTCACCGCACCGATCGCCAGCCCGGCGAGAGGCGTGAACCGCACTAGCCTCAGCGGGCGGGCGTAGTAGAAGTAGTAGACGGCCATCATCGACAGCACGTAGGTCATCGCCACGTAGCTCACGGACAGCGCGAACAAGAGGGCGAACGTGCAGGAGAAGATGCAGAGCGTCAGAAGAGTGTTCCTGTCACTGCCGGCGGCCCGCGGGCCCTCGGCGTGCAGCTCTCTCAAGGCGGAGGCCGTGAGCGCAGTGAAGAAGGACGCGGCAAGCAGCCCCGCTATCGAAATGACGTCGAACGGGTGGGCGATCGCCGCGAAGCCCCCGGATCCCATGATGAGTCTGGCGCCCAGGAGCACGCCCGCGGACGCCGTGAGCACGTGGAAGGCCGCCGTGACGGGATCGGTCACCTTCCGAACAGAAGCGGACTTGCCGGGGGCGTACATGCGGTACCAGACGGCCAGAAGCGGCGCCAGCACGAACAGGTCGATCAGCGAGTTGGAAAGGTCCGAGAGCGCGAACGGCGTGGCGTTCGCGAACGCCCTGTGCACGCTCGCTCGGGCGAAGAGCAGCTGGTACACGTTCTCGACATCGGCGCCGAAGAGGCGACTCAACTCCACGGCGATAACCGGCAGCGTGAAGAAGAAGAACATCGTCACGTAGATGCCGAAGAACGAGAGGATCGCCCTGCCGAGGTTTCGGGTCTTCAGGTGCACATAGAAGGCGCCCAGCAGGCATCCGAGCGCCGCCTCGATCCTGATACCGGCGGTGGCGCCCTGGAACTGCTGGTACGTCGGGTTGAAGAGGTTGACAAACGCTCCGGCGAGAGTGCCGCTCTGCGGGATGAGGTAGCCGATGAGTTCAGGGCCTTCGCCCGCGCTCGACAGGAGGATGTCGATGAGCGGCGGCAGGAGCGTCAGAAGCCAGGCGAACAGCATCAGCTTGGTCACTCGCTCGACTCTCTCCCGCGCGAACGCGGCAAGGACCACCGACAGAGCGATCAGAGGAGTGACGTAAGCCAGCGGGTAGTGGAGGAAGTACGAGAGGAAGTACAGGGTCTTCTGCTGCCCGGAGAGCTGCTCCAGGAAGTGCCTGAGGACGATGATGGCACCCAGCATCAGCAACCACCGGCCCAGCGCAATGTGACTTCCCTCGACCGCCTCGGAGGCGCGCAGCACTCTCTGTCTGACTCCCTGACTCATCTCGGGTTCCACCTCACTTCCAGAATCGCGACGCCCGGCATTCGCCGGGCGACTGTGGGCCCGCACCCCGCGGAGTACTGTCCGTCGGCCGTCGTTCTAGCTGTTGCGTTCGTCCTTGGCATAAAGGTGCAGGTAGATGGCGAAGCCTATGCAGGCAACCGAGAACCGCCACAGCGTGACAGCAGCCATGCCCATGACGAACTCCCTGCTCGATATCCTCACGGCGATGCCGAGAAGCAGGACGACCGCGGCGACGACGGCGAGCACGAAAGACATCAGTCTGAGCATCGAGGCCTCCAAGCTTTCCAGGCAGCGGTCAGCGTCTGGAAACAAGCCTACGCCCCGTGGGTATCGAGTGTCAAGCCGCTTGCCGAAGGCGCTTGACCTGAGCGGGCACGGGCCGTAGAATCCTGCTGAAGTATGGGATTCGTGGATAGATGGCAACTCTACGGGGTGGTTCTACACATGGACGACAAATTCGACGACACAGAGATGGAGACGCTTCTCGCTGAGGAAGAGGAGAAGCTCCTCGCGCTGAGGGAGCTGGTCGACAGCGCGTGCGAGGAGATCATGGGCGGCCATCTCGACCGTCAGGAGGCCACGGTCCTCGCTCAGCGCGTCCGCCGGCAGGCGTCTGAGATCATCCCGGATATGATGGAAACGTTCGACCTCATCTACAAGAGCAGATTCGAGCGGCTTATCTCTCAGTACATTGGTAGACCGACGGGAACCTGAGGAGCGCGCGCAGCGGCGCTGTGCTCCTTGCTTCTCAATGGGTCACTCGACGGTCGCTGAACCCTCGGGTGGCCGCTTCTTCAGGAGGGCGCGATGATCCGGCGGTGGGCAGCCTGGCTGGTCGTTCTGGTCGCGCTGACCGCGATGGCAACGCTCAGGCTGGCCGACCGGAAGGAGAGGATCACCCGTCCTGATCCCTCGTTCGTCCGCCGTGACACGCCATCGCCGTCCGGGTCCTCGTCGAATGTGACCGGGGGAGGTCCATGAAGGTCGCGGTACTCGCCAGCGGGAGTTCCGGAAACGCGATCTGGGTATCGAGCGGGTCGACCGCGGTGCTCATCGATGCCGGCGTCTCCAGCAGACGCATATCGCAGGCGGCGGAAGGACTGGGTCTCGACACCGCGCAGCTCTCGGCCGTGCTGGTCACGCACGAGCACTCGGATCACGTGAGCAGTCTCGGCCCTGTCACGCGCAAGTTCGACGTTCCCGCCTGCGCCACGGCCGGAACGCACGCCGCGATCGACCGGCGTCTGGGGAAGTGTCCGGGGCGGACAGTCGTGGAGGCGGGAACCGACTTCGAGATCGGCGACCTCCTTGTCTCGCCGTTCGCGATCAGCCACGACTGCGCTGAACCGGTCGGCTACTCCGTGAGCGATGGCCGCACCGTCGTCGCGGTGGCTACGGATCTCGGCGTGGTCAGCCACCCGGTGCGCCACCGCATCGGCCGGGCGGACTGCGTCGTGCTCGAGTTCAACCACGATGAGAAAATGCTGCTGGACGGCGGCTACCCGTGGTTCCTGAAGCAGAGGATAATGAGCAATGAGGGACACCTCTCCAACGAGGCGGCGGCGAGGGAACTCGTCTCGCTGAGGGACGGTCCGATGTCTGCCCTCGTTCTCGCGCACATATCCAGAGAGAACAACACTCCTGACCTGGCGCTTGCGACCGCGCGCGACGCTCTGGAGCGGGCCGGCAGGGCCGACGTCGACGTCCTTCTGGCGGAGCAGGACCGCCCGACGGGTCCCATCTGTCTGGGTCTTGACGCTCAATCGACCAACGTGATCACCTCGACGGGGGTTCAGGCTTCATGCACAAGATAGCGGTGATAGGAACGGGGTATGTGGGGCTGGTGGGGGGAGCGGGACTCGCCGACTTCGGTAACCGGGTCGTCTGCGTCGACCGCATCGAAGAGAAGATAAGCCAGCTCGAGCGCGGCGAGATCCCGTTCTACGAGCCGGGGCTCTCGGAAATCGTTGAGAGGAACGTGAGGGAGGGGAGGCTCAGCTTCACGACCGATTTCGCCCGGGCCGTCGCCGAGAACAACGTCATCCTATGCGCGGGCGGCACGCCGGAAGGCGAGAGAGGACAGGTGGATCTGTCTCAGGTGGATTCGGTCGCGCGGGATGTAGGTGTGCACATGACCGGCTACCGCGTCATTGTCCAGAAGAGCACGGTGCCCGTGGGAACGGCCAGGAGGCTCAGAAGGATCGTCGAGGAGAACCAGGCCGAGCCCATCGAGTTCGACGTCGTGAGCAATCCCGAGTTCCTCCGCGAGGGGTCGGCCGTCGAGGACTTCATGCGTCCCGACAGGGTCGTGGTCGGGGCCGACAGCGAGCGGGCGATGGAGGTGATGCGGGGCATATATGCACCCCTCTACCTGAACCGGACACCCATCGTCGAAACCGCTCCCGAGAGCGCCGAACTCATCAAATACGCCTCCAACGCGTTTCTCGCGACGAAGATCTCGTTCATCAACGAGATCGCTAACGTCTGCGAGAACGTCGGGGCCGACGTTCAGGTCGTCTCGTACGCCATGGGCCTGGACAGGAGAATAGGGCCGAAGTTCCTGCACGCGGGCGCCGGGTACGGCGGCTCGTGCTTCCCGAAGGACACCAAGGCGTTGGTGCACATCGCCGAGGAGGCGGGCGCCGCGGCACGCATCGTCAGCGCGGCGGTCGGAGTGAACCAGGAGCAAAAAGAGCGAATGGTGGCCAAGGTCACGAAGGCGGTTGGGGGGGATGCTTCCGGCAAGACCGTGGGCCTTCTGGGGCTTGCCTTCAAGCCGAACACCGACGACATGCGCTACGCGGCCTCGATAGTACTGGCCGAGGGACTCTCCGCGCGCGGCGCGTCCATTCGGGCGTTCGATCCGGTGGCGATGGACAACGCCAGAGAGCTCATGCCGTTCATCGATTACGTCGCGGACGCGTACGCCGTCGCGGAGGGCGCGGACGCGCTCGTCATCGTCACCGAATGGAACGAGTTCAGACAGCTTGATTTCGACCGATTGAAGAAACTCATGCGCACTCCCGTCGTTATCGACTGCAGGAATGTCTACGATCCCGAGGACCTCAAGAGACACGGATTCAGCTACATTGGCGTCGGGCGAGGCGTGCGATAGTCCTAGGGCTCAATCCCAGGAGGGGAGAATGGCATCTGGCGGTCTTCCCAGAGGCGTCAAGGCGAAGAAGCTGATAGACGGCGTCCGCGTCAAGGAACTCAGACTGATACCGGACGAGCGCGGCTACCTGATGGAGATGCTCCGCGTCGACGACGATATCTTCGACAAGTTCGGGCAGGTCTATCTGTCCGTCGGCTACCCCGGCGTCGTCAAGGGGTGGCACTATCACAAGGTGCAGACCGACTACTTCACCATCGTCAAGGGCATGATGAAGGTGGTGCTGTACGACGGGCGACCCGATTCGCCCACGCATGGTGAGGTCAACGAGTTCACCATGGGTGAGCTCAATCCTCTTCTGATCACCATCCCCCCGGGTATTCTCCACGGGATGAAGGCCATCGGGAACGAGCCGGGCTACCTTGTGAACTGCCCGACCGAGCCGTACCGCTACGACGAGCCGGATGAGTTCCGCGTGGACCCGCACGACAGCGACGTCCCCTACGATTGGGGAGCCAAAGACGGCTAGGCGGCGGGAAGTCGGGCGGCCACGCTGGCGATGTGCGGTCGGGGGGGCGGGCCTCTTGACACGCCCGGCGCGCGGACGGATAATCAATGTTCTTACCGAGAGACGCTTTTCCAAGCGGGGTCACGATGGATCGGAGTTCCTCGAGGTTCGGCAGCATCCTCCTTCCAGTTCTGCTGGCGCTGTTCGCCGTTCTCCTGGTGGCGACGGGCGCCGACACTGGTGTCGCGGACGCCGGCGTAGCGTCGGCACAGAGGTCCGGGGCCGGACCGGCGCTTGTGGCTCCGGTCGTTCCTGTTCTGCAGGGCCCGGTCGATGATGAGACCTACATCGTGGGGCCGGGCGACCGCTTCTCCATCACCGTCTGGGGACAGGGCGTCGCCAGCCATCTGGTGACGGTGACGCCCGAGGGAGAGCTCGTTATTCCCAGCGTGGCGACCATCCCTGTTGCCGGAAAGCTGCTGAGGGAAGCCAAGGTCGACGTGACGAGGAACCTCGAGTTCTTCTATCACAACGTCGAGGTCAGTGTCTCGCTCGTGGGCCTCAGGAGCATGCTTGTCAATGTGCTCGGGGGTGTTGACGTCCCGGGCAGCTACGTCGGGACGGCTCTCGATCTCGCCGGTGAGCTGGTGAGAAAAGCCGGCGGGCTCGTTCGCGGCGCGAGCAGCAGGAACATCAAGATCACCCGGAGGAACGGCCAGGAGCACCGGGTCGACCTCGTGCAATATCGGAACACCGGCGACGTCGCGGCGAACCCGCCCATCCTGGACGGCGACGTCATATTCGTGCCGCACGCCGTAGAGTTCGTGTACATCGAGGGAGCCGTTGCCGCGCCCGCCCGATACGAGCGAGTCGCCGGCGAGACCGTCGGTTCGCTGATCGAGCTGGCCGGGGGCTTCGCCCGCGGGGCGGTGACAGACAGCGTCGAGATCAGGCAGTTCGTGGACGACCGGGAGACCCGCTCGTTTCTTGTGGATGCGAGGAGTCCCGCGGGCGCCGGAACGGAACTCCGCGATGGTGACCAGGTCTACGTGCGCGAGCTGAACGAGTGGCGTCGCGTCACAAGGGTCAGGGTCGAGGGCGAGATGGAGCGTCCCGGGCCCTACGGTATCACCGAGGGGACCGACCGGCTGTCGGACGTTGTCCGGCGGGCGGGCGGCCCGACCACCGAGGCGTCGCTCGAGGACGCGAGGCTCATCCGCACCGTCCCGTGGGGAGGTCCGGACGTGGAGTTCAGGCGCCTGCAGGAGATGCCGGTGAGCGAGATGACGGAGATGGAATACGACTACTTCCGGATCCGGTCGAGGGACCGTGGCACCGTGGTCGTCGACTTCGTTCGTGCGCTCGGCGGTGACGAGAGCGAAGATGTGCTTCTTCTGCACGGAGACCGCATCGTCGTGCCCAAGAGAACGACCACCGTGGAAGTCATCGGGCAGGTCGTCGACCCGGGCGAGGTGAGGCACATGCCGGGGAAGCGTTACGACTACTACGTCAAGGAGGCGGGTGGCTACGGCTCCAGCGCTCGGAAGGGCAGGGTCAGGGTCGTAAGCGGCTCGACGGGGGAGTGGATGTACGCGAAGAGCGCGGGCGCGCTGTCGCCCGGCGACGTCGTTTGGGTGCCCGAGCGCCCTGAGACCGACTGGTGGAAGGTCACGAGAGAGATCGCGGCTTTCCTCACATCGATAGCTACCGTGTACATCGTTGTCGATCAGGCTATGGGCAACTAGCAGGCGGTGCAGTTGCCGGGGAGCGTTGAGGCAATGGAGACAGAGAGGTCGG
This sequence comes from Candidatus Eiseniibacteriota bacterium, assembly GCA_030613615.1. Taxonomy (GTDB): domain Bacteria; phylum Joyebacterota; class Joyebacteria; order Joyebacterales; family Joyebacteraceae; genus JALGZG01. The sequence continues at coordinate 2,904 of JAUWLR010000045.1, read as the reverse complement.
CAGCGGATCTCGTTCTCTCGTGGAGGAAGCTCATCTACCGCGTTACGCTGACGGCGGCCGTCGTCTCTGTGGTAGTGAGCCTCGTCATGCCCAGATGGTACGAGGCCACCGCTACGTGCATGCCCCCGCAGGAGGGCGAGTCACGAGGCGGCCTCCTGAGCATGTTCACGCAGATAGGCATGGACTTCGGGGCGGGGGGGCTCCTGTCCTCGACGCCGATGACCGACATGATGATAGGTGTCCTGAAGAGCAGGCTCGTCCGTGGTCAGGTCGTCGACGAGTTCGACCTTGAGATAATCTATCGCGCGAAGACACGCGGGCACGCCGTCAGGGACCTGGGCGACCACCTGCTGGTGGAGACCACGCCGGAGGGATTCGTGGAGGTCCGGGTCGAAGACCGGGACAAGCAACGTGCCGCCGACATGGCCAACGCCTTCATGGGGTTTCTGGACGATTACCACCGCAGGACGAGCGCGGAGGACGCGGGCCGCACCGCCCAGTTCGTGCTCACTGCTCTGAATGAGAACGGAGCCAGGCTCACCGAGGCGACGATGGCTCTGAAGGAGTTCCAGAAGGCGCACATGGCCATCGATCTGATCGAGCAGACGCGTGTCACCGTCGAGGCCATCGCGCAGCTCCAGACCGAGCGCACGCGGCTCGAGCTCGAGAAGGGTGTGCTCGAGGGGTTCTCCGGGCCCGACCAGATGCGCATGCGGCAGATCGAAGCGGAGATAAGACAGCTTGACGGGAAGATAAACGAGTTCGCGGGGTCGGGCGGGGCCTCACCCGTCAGCGGTGTTGTCATCCCGCTGTCAGACATCCCGGAGCTTGCCTACGAACTCGCCGATCTGACGCGCGAGGTGATGGTCCTCGAGAAAGTGCGGGCCTACCTGAGCAGCCAGCTCGAGGAGGCGCGCATTCAGGGGGCAAGGGACCTGGAGATCATACATGTTCTCGACCGCGCCGTTCCTCCCATCAGGAAGAGCCGGCCGCGCCGGAGTCTGATAGTGATACTGACAACCGGGCTGGCGTTGCTCGCGTCCGTGGGCCTCGCCTTCCTCGCGGACGGCGCTCTGGACTATTCGGAGCGACTCCATCCCGAGTACGGACTTGGTGAACACGGCCCGTCCCGCGTCGCCCTTCGTTTTCTCAGGTGGCTCAGGGAGTGGGGTGGATCGAAAGGACCGGGGGAGGGACCAGCCTCCGCGAGCTCCTAGATGAAACGTGCTGTCGTCCGAGGCGTCGCGTGGGTCGGGGGCGTCATGTTCCTCGACCGCGTGATTCGATACCTGGCCCTCCTTATTCTGGGAGGGCTTCTTTCCCCGCAGGACTTCGGTCTGTTCGCGGCCCTCTACGTCATCATCGGGGGACTGGCGCTGCTTCAGGGCTTCGGCATCGGGCAGGCCCTCATCTACCGCAAGGACAGAACGGACGAGGCGGCGAACACGTCGTTCTACCTGTCCATCGGGCTGGGCGTTCTGCTGGCCGCCGGCGCGTGGTTCCTGGCTCCCGCGGTTGCCTCGTTCTATCGCGAGGAGTCCATGTGCGGGCTCTTCCGCGCCGCGTCCGTCATCCTCGTCATCAGGTCGCTCAGACTCGTTCCGTTCTACCTGTTCGAGAAGGCCCTGAATTTCCGGAAGAAGTTCATCCCGGGGCTGTGCGCGTCGACGGCGTACCTGGTGGTCGCCCTGGTGCTGGCGTTCAGGGGGCACGGTGCGTGGGCGCTCGTGGGGGCCGAGATTGCTTCCATCTCGGCCGAGGCGGTCGCCTACTGGCTCATTTCCCCCTGGCGGCCCAAGCTGAGCTTCTCGCCCGCCCTCGCGCGGCAGGACCTGAAGTTCGGCTGGGTCGTGCTGGGAGGCAGCATCCTCATCTTCGCGTTCCGCAGCGTCGACCGGGTCGTGCTCAGCCGGGTGCTGGGAACCTACGAGCTGGGGCTCTACGCGTTCGCCTATACCATCGCCAACATCCCGGCGATGCTCTTCACCCGCGTCCTCAACACGGTGCTGCTTCCTTCCTACAGCGCGCTCAATGAAGACAGAGAGAAGCAGGGGGAGCTCTTCTTCCGCGCGACCTCGTATCTGGCCGGAGGCGGCGCACTGTTCGTGCTGTGCCTGCTCGTATACGGGGGCTACTTCCTATCATCACTCTACGGCGACAAGTGGATGGGTGCCGTCCTGCCGCTCTCGGTGCTGTCCGTCTTCGGTTTCTCCCGTGCGCAGACCGATCTCTGCGGGGACCTTCTGATCGGGACGGGGAGCCCCGGGCAGTTCAGGAAGGTCAATGCCGTGCAGCTGGCGGTCGCCGTTGCCGGGGTCTACGCGGGCGCGGTTCTCGGAGGCGTTCCCGGCGTGGCTCTCGCGATGACCGTCGCGGCGAGTTCCGCGCTCGTGGTCGCCTGGCGCTACGCCGGCAGAGCCGTGGGTGGGAGGGCCGTGGACTTCGGCCGGGCACTCCGCGGACCCACGGTCGCGTTCGCAGTGCTTCTCCTGCCCGCGATCGGGCTTCTCCGGCTTCTTCCCGGTGAGGGAAGTCTCCCCGCGGTCGCCCTGGCGGTCGTCGCGGTCTCGGTCGTGTACCTGTCCATCTGGTTCGTCGCCGATCCCGGGCTCCGTCGTGACCTGTCGGACTGGAGACGCAGCCGACGCGATGCGGCGCACGGAGCGGGCGGAGGGCGGCCATGAACGCGCGCGCCTGGTTGAGAAGCCCGTGGCCTCCCGTGGTCCTCGTTCTCGTCGCGCTGACGCTCGGCGTGGCGTTCGCTCCACTGGGCGTGGCACTGGGGATCGTGGGCGTCGCTGTCGGGGCGGTGCTCGTATGGAAGTTCGGAGCGAGGCAGGGGCTCTGGTTCCTCCTGCTGGTCTCGATCCCGCTCCGTGAGCCCCTGTCCATCGACATCGTTGG
>JAUWLR010000272.1 GCA_030613615.1 Candidatus Eiseniibacteriota bacterium | reverse complement strand
GCCCAGTAGTGCTCGTCCTCGTCCCAGAGGCAGCCCTCCCACCTCTGTCTCTTCTCGTCCCACGTCCCACTGAAGCGCTTCTCCGCCTCGTCCCGGACGGTCCTGGTCGGGAAGGAGATGTCCCCCACCACGACACGCCCCCCTTCGACCAGATGGTCACAGACAAGCTTGCGCAGCAGTCGGATCTTCGACTCGAGGTCGAACTCGTGGAGGACGTACGCCGAGACCACGCGGTCGAAGTGCCTGTCCACGTCGATCGGCCAGTCGCCCTTGATGTCTGCCTTGAGGAGTTCTATTTGCGGGTACTTGCCGTGCACCTTTGCGAGCATCTTAGGCGAGAAATCCAGACCCCAGACGGCGCACTCGAACTTGAGGAGCCGCCCGGACAGATTGCCCGTGCCGATGCCGAGGTCGAGCACTTCCATGCCGGCCTCGACACGCGCGCGCTTCGCGATGAGGTCGAGCACCTGCTCGTATCCCTCGAACGGAAAGCCCGAGTATCCGTCGACCGATTCATCGTACGACGCTGCCCACTCATCGAACAGCTGCTCTCGTGCCTCGCTCATGTGCCCGCCCTCCTGCCCGCATGATACGGACAGGAGCGCCGAAATCAAAGTGCAAAGAGGCCGACCCGAAAGCCCGCCTCCTCGCGTGTTCGTGCGTCTCCGCGCCGCGCCGACCCGAGTCCACCCGCCGCGACAATCAAGTTCCTGACGGTCCGGCCTCCAGTCTGTAGACGTTGTGAACGTATTGGGAGAGCATGCGCTGTGAGTTGAAGAAGGACCCGTTCAGGGCTATCGCGTACCTCATGACACGCGCGAACTCCTCCGGGCGGCTGTAGAAGAGCGGGCCGACGACGAACTCGAGCTTGTCGAACAGCGACTCGGCCTCCGCCTCGTCGTCGCTCTCCTTCCTCCAGCCCTCGCCGATGGCCCATCCAGTGACGCCCTCGACGTGCCCCTCGATCCACCAGCCGTCCAGCACGCTCAGGCTCGGGACCCCGTTCAGGGCTGCTTTCATGCCGCTCGTGCCGGAGGCCTCGCGCGGTTTGTACGGCGTGTTGACCCAGAGATCCACGCCGGCGACCAGGTGGCCCGCGACCCGCATGCCGTAGTCCGGGATGTAGACGACACGGACGCTGTCCCTGACCTGGTCGGCGAGTTGGAAGATGCGGCCGATGAGCTCCTTGCCCGCTTCGTCCTGCGGGTGCGCCTTGCCCGCGTAGATGATCTGGAGCGGGCCGACCGAGTCCGTGATCTTCCTGAGCCGGTCCAGGTCGCTCAGAAGCATGTCCGCGCGCTTGTAGGGTGTGGCGCGGCGCGCGAACGCGATGGTCATAACGCCCGGGTCGAGCGTAACGCCTGTCCGGACGCGCACCTCCTTCATGAGCGCGCGCTTGGCCTCTCCGTGGGCAGCCATTATCTCCGTGTGTTCTATACCCACCGCGTATCGGAGGTAGCGGTTGTCGCGCCTCCACTCGGGAATGTGCCTGTCGAACAGCTCGAGAAACGGCGGCGACGTCCACGTGACCGCGTGGACGCCGTTGGTCACCGAGTTCACCGCGTAGTCCGGGTACATGCTCTCGGTCACCTGCTCGTGCCGCATCGAGACGCCGTTGATGTAGCGGGAACAGTGGAGCCCGAGGTAGGTCATGTTGAGATGGCCGTCCAGCAGGCAGCCGTGCTCCGTGAGCTTGGCGAACGACTCCGGTCCGAGCACGGAG
>JAUWLR010000164.1 GCA_030613615.1 Candidatus Eiseniibacteriota bacterium | reverse complement strand
GTCCGTTAGACGGCGCGGAGGTAGGCATGTGATCTGGACAGAGGACTACCGGGAGGTGTGATGCGAGTTGTCGCTGTTATGGGGAGCTATCGAAAGGGCCAGACCATAGATACTCTCATTGACGAGGCGATCCAGGGAGTGCGTGACGCGGACCCGTCGGCAGAAGTCGAGAAGGTCATTCTAGTGGACCGTGACATCAGGTACTGCACCAACTGCATGGCATGCATGAAGGACGACCCGGAGAAGCCGATCGCCCGGTGCCCGATCAATGACGACATGCAAGCTCTGTATCCCCTGATCCGCAATGCGGATGCGTACATCTTCGCAACACCGGTGAACATGGGCGCGGTGACCGCGATCATGAAGACCTTTCTTGAGCGCATCTGCTACACGCTGGCACGGCCCGGCAGATGGCCGATCAGAGGATGCCCGGAGCCTCGCGTCACCGACCGAAAGAGGCTGATAATACTGGTGAGCTCAGGCCTGATCCCTCCATTGCTTCGCCGGCTCTGCGACGACGCCACATCGCTGATCAAGACAACGTGCAAGGACAGCCTGAATGCACGGCTTGTAGGGGATCTGTATGCCGGGGCCGTGGCGAAGCGTGGCATCGACTGCTACGCAGCTGCGGCGCGGAGACTCGGGCGGAAGCTAGTGCAGTAGTCCATTTAGCGGCCACGGGTCACCTCGAATGGCCGCGGAACCGCTGCTGTCGCGCCGTCTAACTAGCGTATACGGCCGACGAGCTTGGCTGTCACGCCGACTGCACCGCGGGCTGCCGCCCGCGACGCACCCGCCGCGCCAGCCTTAACGCTCGCGGCTGATACGCGGTCCGTTAGGTTGCCCGTCGAGGACAGATGCGATGTCGACGATTATGTGCACGCGAGATCTGTGGCGCTGGCTTGATGGTCGTGGAAGCCTGTGTGATCGGCCGGCACCGGAGGCGGAGCCTGCGAAGTTGGGTGCGTGGTCCGCAAAGGCTGTGGTTCTGCCCGAAGGCAGCTTCTGTGTTGCCTTGAACGAACCCACGTACCTGACACTGGTGTTTCCGTTCGTTCCTCTTCCAGCGTTTCTCGGCGTGTTTCCTGCCGCGCTTCGCATCGAGCTCGAGCATATAGGCATTCCGGAGGCTATCATCAGAGCTGAAGTGGCACCGTTCTTCGGAGAGGTGACGTTCGCGAAGAACTCGAATCGGAGTCTACTGGGGTCGCTCAATGATGTTTGCTTCCACCTCGACTGCGCGCTCGAGGACGCAGGCAGCGTTGATCTCAGCGGCCTAGTTGGCATTCAGCACCATCTGAACCTGATGCCGCATGCGAACAGAGATCTTCCGTTCCCGGTTGATGCGGCCTTGCTGCTTCTCTCTGGAGAGGCAGTAGCATAGATCATGGCTGAAAGGAGTACCTGGTGGCGCCTGGTCACAATGTGTACCTGCATCAAGCGATGATGGAGATCGTCGACAACCAGATACGGGAGAGCGATCCGCCTGAGACGGCGCAGACTCTGCGGCGTCTCGTTGACGAAGGGTTTCCTGAGCAAGAGGCAAAGAGGCTCATCGCTGCCGTTGTGGCGATCAAGGTCTACGGCATGCTGAAGCACGGTGAGGAATTCGACAACGCCAGGTTCGTAGACGCCCTCGACAAACTACCGGAGTTGCCGCTCGATGATGCGGAGTAGATGGACGCTTGATGGCGGGCAACCTAACTAGCGTATGCAGCCGACGAGCTTGGCTGTCACGCCGACTGCACCGGGCGCTGACGCGCCCGACGCACCCGCCGCGCCAGCCTTAACGCTCGCGGCTGATACGCGGTCCGTTAGGCGACGCCACGAGCAGCTCATTGGAGGTAGCGGAATGGGGAACATGATGGTCGCGCTGGTGCTAGCTCTCCTAGTCGTCGCTTCTGCGCCCTGTGCAGTCCACGGGGAGATTGAGTTGCCCGAGGAATGGCTGCTGCTCCAGGTCATCATTGACTCGGACGTGGTGGCGCTTGGGCGGGTCGCGGATGTCGTGCTTGAACGCACTCCCGTCGACTCGGGCAGCGGCGTGACCTTCGTTACGATTGACCCCATCGTTGTCGTCAAGGGAGGCATGGAATCGGGGCCCGTAACTTTCTACCTGACCGAATGCGTGAAGGAGGGGGAGTTCGTGGAGCGCACGATTCCGCCTCTGCCGTCCTTCGCACAAGGTGACACATTCATGGTGTTCCTCGAGAGGGATGCTTGCGGAGAGCTAGCTGATCGCCTGATGGCATCGACCGAGTTCAAGAACGGGAAGGCATCCTGCCCGATCGCCTTGGACACGGGTATCGTTCGGCATTCGGCAGAGAACTGGCTGACTCTGGCGACTATCCTGGCAGAGGGTCAGGGCGTTCGCGGGTCGGCGAAGGCAGCCAACGTCGCAGTAGTGGGCAGCATCCGATCGACAGAGGATGTCCCGGGCTCCCGGCGTCTGGTGGAACTCGACGTGGACCGAGTAATCGGTGCTCCGGACTCGTGGTCCATGCACGGATTCATGCTGCCGGATCGGAGCCACGGCTTCCTGCCGGAGCGTCCACTTCTCTATCCGGGACCTCGTGACGTCCCTCGCCTCACGGAGGGAGACAAGATCGTTGCGTATCTCTTCCGCGCAGAGTGTGGAGTCCCTCCTGCGCTGCTTGGGGGTCGCAATGGTGTCTTCCTGCTGGATGAGACAGGAGCGATGGGTTGCATGAGCCCGCGCGATGATCTTGCAGAGTATCTTCCGGATGAGCTTCGCGGCGTGGCGACGACTTGGGAGTACGAATGCCACTCCATCGATGAGCTCATCCGGTACTTCGAGGAGGGAAGGGGCGACTAGATAGTGGCGTCGCCTAACTAGCGTATGCACCCGACGAGCTTGGCTGTCACGCCGGCTGCATTCGCACCCGCCGCGCCAGCCTTAACGCTCGCGGGTGATACGCGGTCCGTTAGGCTCGCCGCATTGAGGGGATGCAATGGACCCAGAACTGAGACGTCGATTCACCGATTCGCTCAAGAGGGCCATCCCGTACGGCTCTGACGGACCGCTTCTAGATGACCTGGTCGAGCGGACCGCGAAACTCGCAGGCAGCCCATCTCTGCCTCTTCCAGGTGAATCAGCGGCCATCACGTTCCTTAACCACAAGACTGCCGCGCTCTGCTATGACCGCGTTTGGGCATTCGGACCACTGTGGGTACCCGATGGCATTCGGTTCGGGGGCACGACCGATGTGGAACTCGACACGATGGGCCGATGGTTCACTCTCATCAGCGTGCTTTTCTGCAGCGAGGACCAGGAGACCATAGAGGAACTTGGATTCACTGCGGAGCATCTCGAGTTCTTCGAGCAGGAGAAGGAGCGGCTGGTGACCGAGCTCATCGAGGCCATCGGTGGCGTGCGTTCGACAGAAGCTGAGGTGTCCTTTCTAGATGCACACTCCCGAGCGCTGAGCCTGGACCTCAACGCCAACGATGGGCTCAAGACGGTCCCCGTGTATGGCTCAACGGAGGCCCGCGAACTAGACTTCAAGCCGGGCGACTACTCTGTGATTGTCGCCACTCTGTCGAACCTGAAGATCGTCAGCGAGGCAGACACTAGCTGGGAGCAGGTCATCGAGTTCCGAAGTGACGGCGAAGCACGACGCAAATATGCGAGGCTTGCCCATTGGCTTGACCGGTCGTTCGGCGGTAGGTCCTTCTCGTACATCGAGGATGAGATCTCGCAGCGCCTGTCCAACTGCATCATCGCTTTCGGCGAAACGGCGGAGGCGGTCTACTGCTTCCCGGACGGCGGGTGCTCCGCGACACTTTCCTGCTGTGACGTGTTCGGGAACGCAGGAGGGGATTGGGTCGACTGCATCGCAGATCAGTACGGCATCCTGGGCAACTTCACAGGGGATCCGCTGTTCTGTGACATGTCGGCCGGAGACCTTACACTCCACGCGGATTCGCCGTGTGCTCCGGAACAGAGCGGAGCATGCGGGCTCATTGGCGCGTGGGGAGAGGGATGTGACCCAACGCCGGTGGAGGCGCGGAGCTGGGGCTCCATCAAGGCTCGCTACAAGTAGAGCCGGGGCGTGTCGGCGGGCTCTCGGTTGAGGTTCGGGGCCGCCTGCCTAACTAGCGTATGCAGCCGTCGAGCTTGGCTGTCACGGCGGCTGCAGGCGCGGCTTCGCCGCTGCACCCGCCGCGCCTGCCTTAACGCTCGCGGCTGATACGCGGTCCGTTAGATGGCTCGCTGAGAGAGAGGTCATCAGTGATTGGACGCAGCGCCAGAAGTGCGGTTCTAGGAACTCTGCTGGTCATCGGCATCTGTGTGTCTGCAAAGGCGGGAGATCCTGAACTTGATGCTGCTCTGGCGCGCTTGGATTCGCTGCGCCTGTCCGACGCTCGGGTTGTGCGCCTTCTGGTGGGTATTGGGGAGGACGCCCTCCCAGATGTCTTCGCGCGCCTCAATTCTCCCAACCTGCACACAGCCCTCGCCGTGGGTCGTGTAATCGGCATGCTCGGGGATGAAACGACTGTGTTTCCGCTGCTTGAGAACTGGGCCACGGCAGCAGGTGCGGGTCAGCGCTCGAGAGCCGCTCTCGCCGCGCACATGATCGTGAGCAAGGAAGTCCGAAGGAAGGAGGCGTCTCCTCAAGACACAGTCCATTTGGTCAGGGATGCTCTCTTGGAGAGCGCTTTCTGCTCCGGACCCTGGGCCTCGAGGCTCGACACTGTCGATGGCGCCCCGTTGCTCATTTTGGCGGACGGGTTCTCGCCGGCGCTCGAGGTGAAGTGCCTGAAGCGTGGAGCTGA
>JAUWLR010000237.1 GCA_030613615.1 Candidatus Eiseniibacteriota bacterium | reverse complement strand
AACAGAGGCGGTGTCATTGCCGTTCGCAGAATGTCCCGCAGTCACGGAAGCGCCAGCGGCCGTGTCGGTTGCCTTTCGGAATACTCCAGCCGTTCTCCGTGACCTCCGTGCGGGTGCATGACCGTAATCACATGAAAGGCTGCCTCCGGCCGGTGATCGTGATATGATCGCCGGCGGTATCAGGAAAGGAGGCAGCCGTGAGCAGTGTAGCAGTCGTGGCGCTGGATCTCCACAAGAAGTTCTCGAGGGCCATCGTGATGGACCCGGGAGGCAAGATCCTGGACGACAGGAAGATCTCGCACGCCGACCGCGCGGAGATGGAACGCTTCTTCCGGGAGTTCGAGAAGGAGACCGACGTCGTCATGGAAGCCGCGTAGCGTCAGGTCCACCAACCGAGGATACCCGACGTGGCGACCTTCAACTGGCCCTGGGTCGCGGACCTCGCCGAGAAGTGCGGCCTCGCACCGCACCTGGGCGACCCCATGCGGATCAAGCACTTCCGGAAGGGCCTCCCGAAGTCGGACCGCAAGGACGCCATCGGCCAGGGCACGCTCTGGCTCAGAAAGATGTTCCCCGAGGTCTACCTCGCACCGGGGGAAGTGCGCCGCAGGAGAGGACTCTTCCGGATGAGGGCGCTGTTCGTCAGGATGCGGACGGCCTTGAAGAACAACATTCATGGCCAGCTCTTCAAGCTCGGCATCACGATCGACGAGACGTCGGACCTCTTCTCGGCGACGGGCCGGAGGATCCTGCGCAACCGCGACATGGACGAGGATTCGAGGACCGAACTCGCGAGGAAGCTCGCGCTCCTGGACGACCTGGAGCTTCACATCTCGCGACTCGGGCGGGTCATCAAGGACGAGGTGAAGGAGAGCGAGGACGCGAGGCTTCTCGACAGCCTCCCCGGCTTCGGAGAGATCACCTCGCACGGCGTCCTCGGCGAGATGGGGGAGGTGAAGCGGTTCCCGAACGGCCGCGCGTTCGCTTCCTACGGGGGCGGACTCCCCATCGACAACGAGTCGGCCGACAAGGACCTCGGCAAGCGGACGGGCACGCACTGCAACCGTTTTCTCCGGTGGATCGTTCTGGAGGCGGTGAACGGCGCCATTCGCAAGAGCCCGCGGATGCGGTCGCTGTACAACCGTGTGAAGGGGCGAAACAAGAGCGCGCCGGGGAAGGCCCGGGTCGCGGTCGCGCGTGAGCTGATGGAGCTCGCGTACCTCGTGCTGACCAGGCGGGTTACCTATATGGAGACGCCGCCGCCGCGGCCCGGCTCCAAGGAGGGCGCGGCGAAGAGGAAGGTGAAGAAGGCGAGAGAGGCGAAGAAAAAGTCAGGGAGGAAACGGCGCCGGGACGTTCCCGTCCGGACCTCTGATCGACCCGACCATCCGGGCCGCAAATCCTTCCGCCTTACCGGCAGGAAGATGCCGCGTCGTGCGGACCACGTCGTGGATCCGACCGCGAAGCGGGATGCGGAGCTCGCCTCGTCGAAGAACAAGAGCCAGGGGTGATACGATGACAGGCAGGTATCGTCCGGATCGGGCCAGCCAGATGCAGTTATCCGCCCGCCCGCCGGGGAGTCGCCCGCGTTCCCTCTGCCGTATGAGAGGCGAGCCCGGGCGACGCCGTCCCCCGACGTGCCAGGCAGCACAGTAATTGCGGCCGCCCGAGGAGGATGTGATCATACTGATGTCGATAGAGGATGGATAAGTACGCCGGGACGATCTCGAAGGGACGGACGGCATGACGGTGACAGGAGCGGCGCGCGGACCACCGGCCCCACCTGCACGCCCCTGCCGCTCCCTCCTGCAATCAAAGGGGGGTTGACGCGCAGGCAGCCTTTCATGGATAACTGCCGCGCCGTCGGCGCAGGTTCATCCAGGCCCGCGGCCGCCCCGCAGCAGAAGGCCGACCGACACGCCGACGGAAGGTCGGCCTTCGCTTCGGGGCGAGTCCCGTAGCGATTCCCTGCCTGCCGCGACGCCCGCGGCGCAGGCAGGGAAGAATCTGCTTCTGGGGCCGGGCGCACCTGCACCGGCCTCCGCGCCCTCCTCGGTCGAGAGCCCCGCGACCCCCGCCATCTTGCGGGCCGTCGGGGGGGCCGGTTCGCAGGAAGGCGAATGGGAGCGGGACGGCCCGGCTCAGCGGGCGATACCCATATGCGCCCGCTTGCCGGAGGCCGTCCACACGGCAAGCCTTCATACACGCCATGGGCTTCGCCCACCGCTGTCGGCGCCGCCATGGGCAGGTCGCGTGAAGCGCCCATCCTTATCGCTGAAGCGGCGGAGGGCGCAGCACTGGATGTCGGAAGCTCGTTGACGCGCGCATCCCTGCGAAGCACAGTCCTTCGCAGCTTGGGGGGAGTGTTGTTGGTGACTTCGACCTTCATGGATGACTCAAGGGTCCAGGCGTGTCCCCCGAAGTGCCCCGGCTCCGCGCTCCCCGGGCTTGACCGGGCGCGCCT
>JAUWLR010000055.1 GCA_030613615.1 Candidatus Eiseniibacteriota bacterium | reverse complement strand
GCTCTCGTGGATGGCCCGGGCGAGGATGTCCTTGCCCACACCGGACTCACCCAGCATCAGGATCGGAATGGTGCTGTCGCACAGACGGCCGACGCTCGCAAGCATGTTCGCCGTGACAGGATCCCGTGTGATGAACCCCCGCGGGAAATCCGACCCGCTGTCCTCGGTAGCGAACGCGTGCCCGAAGCCACGCGTCGCGCCGCGGCAGAGCACTTCCGCGAGCAACCTCGCCGATGCGCCGAGGAACTCGATATCCACCTCGGTGAAGGCGGTGGCGCCATCGTTGTTGAGGCGGTCCGCGTACAGAAGAAGCGTCGTGCCTGTAGCCGGATCTACTTCAACCGGAATCAGCGCGACCGCAGCGAGTCGCGGCGAGATCGGCCCACCCGGTCCGGCTCCCGCGGCCGCGACGTACGGCCTGCTGAGCCCCCCGTCGCCTGTCACCGAGCGGACGAGCCGCCTCACCTCGGCCAGTCGCCTCCCGGTTCGTCCAACCGACGTTACGACCTGCGGCTGCGCATGCGGCTCCTGTCGGAAGACCACAACCCGGTCGGCGCGCACCTCATCCGCCACGGCCGTTGCGGACCCGTGCAAGACCGCGGGGTCACCGTCGCTGGTCCGGAGATGGAGTGAGGCTTCCGCAAGAATGGAGTATCTGCCCGGCCGCGACGTGGCGCTCTCCGCGAGTTCAGCATCGATCTCGCGCTGTAGCGACGTCAGCTCGGCCAGACCGGCCTCGTCACGGACCAACTCGAGCTCAGGGCGCGCCGTCTCCAGCCAGATGCGGCACCGCCCGCGGCGACCGGCCGCGTGCAGTGCCTTGGCCCTCTCGAGAGAGCACCGTGCCACCCAGTAGGGAGCACCGGTCCTTTCGAAGCGCTGTTCGGCCGTGCAGCGTCTTGACTCGATGATGTCCAGCCCGGCCTCGTCGACCGGGCCGGAGCGACGCATCCCCGCGCCGTCCGTCAGCGCGGTCATTGCGAGTTCGAAAAGCTCTCCGGTCCGAGTCTGGACGCGCTCCGCTCGCGCGGAGAGCACCTGGGCGTCCGAGCGCCTGCCTCTCGAGTATGAGACGGCGGACAGGACTCTCAGAGTCGCGCCCTCTTCCAGTTTGTCGCCGATACGACGGCACAGATCGAGCGCCGCCGTGCAGTCACGTTCTGCGTCATCGACCCGCCCGAGTGCGACGTACACCTCGGCCCTCCTCCTGAGCACTTCGCCGATGACATCGCTCATGGACGACAGCCTGTGTGCACACGCGAGGGCCTGGTCGAGCGCTTTCAGCGCCTCATCGAAACGCCCCAGGTCCTTCTCGAGATCTCCGAGGAACTCGAACGCGAGGGCCTCTGCGCGGCGGTATCCTTCCTCCTGGCTCGTCCGGAGCGCGCGCGTGAAGTAGTCGCGTGCGCCCTTCCAGTCGCGTCTCACCCGACACAGATTGCCGAGAGCCGACTCGACCGCGACGACGTCTCGGGTGGCCCCGAGGCTCGTGTAGATCTCCCACGCCCGCTTCAGTCTTCTCTCGGCCTCGTCCCACCTCGCCGATCTGTAGAGCGCCACGCCGAGGTTGTTCAGGCGGCGCGCGATGGCGGCGGGCCTGCCCAGCCTCTTGTCGATATCGAGGGCGCGCTCGAAGTACTCGATGGCGGTCCCGAGGTCGCCAGAACGCTTGGCCAGAATGCCGAGGTTATTGTATGCCCCTGCAACTCCCTCGTCGTTCCCGAGGCGCCTGTTGCAGACGAGGCAGTCTATGAGGCAGTCCCTGGCGGCCGTCATGTTGCCAAGTTCCGCATGCGCGGTGCCCAATGCCTTGCTGGCCTCCGCCAATAGGGCGCTGTCCGGTTCGTTCCTGAGCACCGCGTACGCCTGCTCGGCCTCGCGCAGAGATCTCCTGAAGCGGCCGCTCTTCGCTTCCGTTCTGGAGAGGATGACGTTGGCCTCCGCCGCCGCCACGCTGTTCCCCGTGCGGGCGGCGAGCGCTGAGATTTTCTCAGCGCAGCTCCTGGCCTCGTCATGTTTGCCGAGTCCGAGGTAACACCTGGCGAGACTCGCGTAGAGCACAGCGACATCGTCGTCCGACAGTTGTGATCTCAGCGCTTCCTCGTCGGCACGCAGGAAGTACACCATCGCATCGGAGTAGCTGTCCGACTCCAGATAGAACTGTCCCATGCGGAGAACGGAAATAGCAGACTCACGGGAACTCAAATCCCCGTGGTCACTGCGTCCTCTCGGGACGTCCCGGTCAGGTTTGATGTGTGATTGCTTCCGAGCCAACTGCATCCTCCCGAACAGGGATCATCGCAAGCCGGAGAAAACGAACCACGACTGCAGAAGCAGCGCGAGCCGGATACTCAGGCTGACCTCCATCCGCGAAAGCACATCCTCGGAACTGCTTGAGTCCACTCCCCTCACCACACCACTGTTACCACCGTACGACTCCGCCACCGTATGTCCCTTGATGGCGGGCTTGTCCCAGTTGTCGTCGTCTCCGTCCTTGCTCCCATTCGGGTTGTCCGGATCCTCTTCGTCCGGATCGGAGGTACACGAGCCACCGCTCACGTCCTGGAGCGGCATCTCGGGGCGCGCAAGCGCCGTGGGGCAGATTAGAAGCAGGCCCAACATAACGACCACAAGCAGGGCGAGCAGCTTCCTCGCGCTCATGATCTTCCTCCTTAGGGGGGGGCATCGTAGTCTGGTACCGGTACGTTCAACTCGGCCTCGTCGCCTCCCGGTCCGGGAACACGCCGAAGCGCCTGGCGACGAGCCAGCACAACTACTTCGTGGGGTTCTTACTGCAGAATCCAAGGCGAAGGGTACTACAACTGGCGCTGATTGTCAATACCGTAGTTGGTCGGTTTTGCTGGAATCAGCTGCCGGGTCCGGCGCCGCGCCCCGTTTCCGGGGCCGTCTCTCCCGCCGCCCGCGCATCACGCAGTGCCACGTCGTGGAGGTAGTCCGCGATCCAGCGATGCGCGCCCGTCGTCCAGTGGCCATCACCGGGTATGAACGCCGGGGTACCTCGGGCCTCCTGCTGTCCGATGAGATAATCGAAGACGAAGTGCGCGTCCACTCCACCGCATCGCTCTTCCCAGTACTCCATCCTCTCATCGGAGAGCGAGAAGTCCATCAGGACTACAAGGTGCGCTGAGTGCTCCGCGCACTCCTCGTTCATCAGATTGACCAGCGCGCAGAAGAGCCTGAAGCTGTAGTCGACGCCGGGAGCGGGGGCGGGAGGGCGCTCCGCCCGCTCACGCCTCGCCCTCTGGGAGAGATAGGCGCGAAGCCGGCTTCTGAGCAGATGCGCCAGCCGGCTTCGACGCACCGCCTGGTACTTGACCTGCTCCTTGAAGCTCAGCGGCGGAACAGGGCAATCGTGAAGCACGAGCGCGCCGTCGTCCTCGAGCACGAAGTAGGGCTTCCACCACATGCTCCGCTCCTCGAGCGGGAGGTTGCCCGGGATGTCATTGTCCGCGGCCTGATACACTACGACAGCGGGTCGGTAGCCGAATCCGTGATCACGAAGTCCGACAAGCGCCTGGACGGTGCCCTGGCCGCAAATGCCCATATTCACGACCTCGACGAGACGGCTCTCCTCGCGGAATGCGTCCTCGAGGAGCCGAGTGTAGATGGAATCCTGTTCGACGCCCCAGCCCCACGTGAACGAGTCCCCGCAGCACAGGATGCGCTCGGCGCCGTCCGGGTTCTCCTCGGTGCGTTCCAGGTCGCGGTAGCCACGGGAATTGTGCACTACCTCCATGCGTACGGGATCATCCTCGAACGTGAAGCTGGCGCTCACGGCGCCGCGCCAGCCTCGGAGGGGCTCGTACTCGACCTGCGCGATGTTCTCCGACGGTGCGACAAGCCGCAGGCCGATCTCCACCATGGCAAGAGTCAGCAGCACCGAGGCGATGAGCAGTGCCAGCGGGACCAGCAGACGTCTCGAGGATTCTCTGAGGCTCACACGAACTCTCCCACGTCTCGATGCGTGAACGCCCCCCCCCCGAGTAGGACCGAGCAGGACGCTGCCCGGCGAAGGCGGTCGCTCAGGGCGTGGCGGCGTGTGTGCCGCCCCTCCGACGGCGTCGGCGATGTGGCAGCGAGAGCGTAACTCCGGGGGTGACCACGGTCAATCCCCGCGTCGTGCTGACCCGTCGCGGCTGAGCACGGTCGAGTTCAGGGCCGCGAGCGTGAAAATACTGCGCTCCAGCAGGTGTTTGGGGTCGCGAGCGTGGCACTCCCACGACGTCTGAGGACAGCAAGATTATTGAGCGCCGCCTCACCAACGTCCTGTCGGACCCTCGGGGAGACGTCCGTCCCCGCCGGTTCTCTCTTGACAATATGCTGTGCAGCCGGTAGACTTTTGGGTGTGTGGGCGAAACGTGGATTGTCCCGACCAACCTCGAGTCCTCTTCGAAGCGTTAGTCGTTCCGGGCGAGCCGCGTGGCACAATTGATAATGGAGATGTCAACTGATTCACTCGGAAAGGAGGGTGCCATCGATCCTTTTGTTCTGTTGGTGTTAGTTGGCCTGTCACCTATCTTAGGAGGATTGACATGAAGGTCGCTACCTTCGTAATCATCGCCCTCTTCGCACTCAGCTCCCTGGCTCTTGCGGTCAGCCCGAGCAATGTCATGCCCGTCAAGGAATCCCAGATCACCGATCCGGGCGAGCCCGACGGCCGCGAGGGCGGCGAGACCATCGAAACTGCGTGGATGATCTATTCACTTCCGTTTTCCGACACCGGCAACACCTGTGACAACATCGACAACTACGACGAGGTCTGCCCCTACACGGGCTCCACGTCGCCTGACGTTGTCTACGCCTACGAGCCCCCGGAGGACATGTGCGTGAGCATCAGCCTCTGCAACTCGTTCTACGACACTAAGGTCTACGTGTACGAGGACGTGTGGACTCCCGGGTATTACTACGCGTGCAACGACGACAACTCCAACTGCGTGGATCCTCCCGTCAGCTTCACGTCGTGGATCGAGGAAGTGAATCTCTTCGCCGGTCACGTCTACTACATCGTCGTTGACGGCTACTACGGCGCCTGCGGCGACTACGTTCTCGAGATAGGCGATTGCCCGCCCCCGTGCGACATCATCTGCGTCGGCCTGCCCGAGGGCGAGCCGACCTGCTATGACGACTACGAGGACGTCTTCAACGGTGGCTGCAACTCCGTACCGCCCGTCTTCTCGATCATGCCCGTCGGCGACGTCACGGTCTGCGGCGAGAGCGGCGTCTACGCGTACGGCACCTCGACGTACAGGGACACCGACTGGTATAAGATCTACCCGTGCGGTGGCGTGCCCATCAGCATCACGGTCGAGGCCGAGTTCGGCGTACTCTTCGGCTTCGTCACGGGCATCGAGGACTGCTTGGCTCCGGCGTTCTACAGCTACACGACAGCTGGCGAATGCGTGCCGACCACTCTGACCGAGTACCTGCCCTATGGCGCGTTCGCGATCTTCGTGTCGACTTCGTCATGGGATCCGGCGTACACATGCGGCCTTGAGTACTCGCTCACGGTCGAGGGCTACACCGAGCACTGCGATCCGACTGCGGTCGAGGACAAGACCTGGACCACGATCAAGTCGCTCTACAGGTAGTTCTCAATCAGCACATTGTACCAGGAGAGCGCCCCCCCCAGTGCCGGGGGGTGCGATATTTACCCCGGCCAGCCGGGCGCGCCGGACCCCCGCCTTCCGGTGGCCGGGCGGGCCGGGGGTTCCGTCCTCCTGAGTGAGGTCGCGGAGCGAGCCGCCCATAGCTGATCATGTCACTAAGTCTGGTGACTCTCGTTTTCGCCGGTGCCGCGCATATCCTCCTCCGTGGGTGCGAGGACGATGATCAGTGAGAAGATGATGCGTTCGCAACTCCTGACGTTCGTGAACGCTCCCATTGGCCGGATCCTGCGTCTGATCTCCCGATTGAGTCTCTCGACCCTGTTTGTCGTTCTGATGATGTGCCACTGGTCCTTCGGGAGCTGGAAGTAGTGCGTGCTGGCCTCGAGGTGACGGAAGAGCGTCCTGACGGCCTTCTGTTCCCTCCCACGGTTGCGCATCATCCCCCACCGCGCTACCATGGTGCGGTCACCAAGCGGCAACAACACCCAACAGAGGTTACCCCCGAGTGAACAGCCTGCTCATGTGCGCAATCGTCATAATCTGGCTTATCGTCGCGTATCGCTGGTACGGAAGTGTGATAGACCGCAGCGTGGTGCGTCCCGACGACAACAGAGAACCGCCGTCGTGCACGGACTTCGACGGCGTAGACTACTGTCCGGGCAAACCCGTCGTCCTCTTCGGCCATCATTTCTCGTCCATCGCGGGCGCCGGCCCCATCATCGGGCCGGTCGCCGCGGAGTGTGCGCGCCGCCAGGGCGCGGGTGTCCTGACAACGGAGAGGAACCGAGACCGAGAGCGGCAATCCAACAGAGGACGACTAGAGCCAGGAGACGTCGTGCTCAGGGAATTCAGATGACCGAGCAACAGCAGACCTACTATCCACCGGGCGGCCTTTCCATAAGGGACTGCGCCCTGGTGGCTATTGCCACCGGGCGCAGGGCCCGGAACCTCAGAGAACTTCGGGACGGGATCGCCGAAGCCGCAGCGGCATCCGTCTACTACCACTTCTGGGGAAGCTTGCTGAGGCCGACCTTCGACGACCCCAGATTTCACAACGGATTCGCGATCTGGGCCGACCACGCGCTCCACAACACAGCATTGGCCGAGCGCCTCAGTGTCATCGATCCAACCGACTACCCAGACACCGACGAGCTGAGGAAACACGTGCTGGACATAGTTGACTCCGCGCTGGACCAGGGCGAGCAGATTGCCACCGCCCCTGACGACAACCTCTTTGATTTCATCCGCTCGCAGATTGTCGTGTTCGGAACCAAGCGGACGCTGGACGAGCCGTCCGAGCTCCCGAACGCGGTCGAGACGATGACGCGCGCAAGCGTCTTCTACCACTTCATCGACGCCAGAAGAAGAACGCCGGGCTCGGTGGACGACTTCACGACGTGGCTCAGCGATATAGACAGAGAGAAGTACGGCCACCTTACGACGCGCCTCGCGAGCATCGACCCGTTCTTCGCAACACTGGTCGAGACCAGAAACGAACTCGCGCGGGCGTTCCGCGACTTCTTCGGGGGGTAGACGCGAATGCTCGATCTGCTTGCCCAGTACGCCAACGCGGCCGGGCCCTCGGTAGTGGACCAGCTCAAACAGCTCGCAGTTCCTCTCAAGGGACTCCGCGTGGTCCACGTCAACTCGACCCGCGTGGGCGGAGGCGTCGCTGAGATACTGGCGAAACTGGTTCCGCTGAAGCAGGAGCTGGGCATCGACGCCACCTGGGAGGTCATCTCTGGCGACGACGGCTTCTTCCGAACCACCAAGACGTTCCACAACGCCCTCCAGGGGAGCACCGTCTCGCCGACCTCCCAGGAGCTGCGGCACTACGAGGAGGTCAACTCGGAGAACGCAGGCCGAATGCGCGAGCTGCTCGAATCAGCGGACATCGTCTTTGTCCACGACCCGCAGCCGGCGCTTCTGCTCGACCAAGTCCCGAAGCGCCGTGGGAAGTGGATCTGGCGATGCCACATAGACGTCAGCCGTCGCCACCAACCGGTGTGGGATTACCTGAGCCCGTTCCTCAAGGAGTATGACGCGAGCATCTTCTCGCTGGCCGCGTTCGCGCAGAACCTCCCACACACACAGTACCTCATACCCCCGAGCATCGACCCCATCAGCGAGAAGAACATGCCTCTCGAGGCGCGCGACGTGCAGTGCGTCCAGGAGAAGTTCGGAATCGACCCGTCGAGAGAAATGATCCTTCAGGTCTCCCGCTACGACAGGTTCAAAGATCCCGTGGGCGTCATCCAAGCCTACCGGCTCGCCAGACGGTTCAGCCCCAGGCTCCAGCTGGTCCTCGCTGGCGGCGGGGCCGACGACGATCCTGAGGCCGCGGAGGTGATAGCGGAGACCCAGGAAGCCGCCGACGGAGATCCCGACATCAGGGTGCTCCTGCTCCCGCCCGACGCGCATCTGACCATCAACGCGCTTCAGAGGGCAGCCGACATCGTGCTCCAGAAATCAACGCGGGAGGGTTTTGGATTGACCGTGTCCGAGGCGATGTGGAAGGGCAAGCCTGTCATCGGAGGGGACACCGGCGGGATACGACTCCAGATCATCGACTCACACACGGGCTACCTCGTGTCCACGCCCGAGGGCGCCGCTCTGCGCATCCGCTTCCTGCTCCACCACCGCGGGCGGCTCGAGGAGATGGGGACCCGCGCAAGGGACTTCGTCAGGGATAATTTCCTCCTTACCCGTCATCTGCGCGAGTACCTCACGGTCATGCTCTTGCTGGCCGATGAAGCAAAGGACAGGATCGAACTGTCGTGAATGCAGAACCGCTCATGACCGAGGTAGATGGGATGCCCGGCTTCTGGGACAGGGTCAGGACGGCGGGAGAGCGCTGCCTCGTTCTGGACTACGACGGGACTCTGGCGCCTTTCACGGAGAAACGCATGGAGGCCCGACCCCTCGACGGCATCGTCGACGCGTTGACGGAGATTCGGGACGCGGGAACGACTTTTCTGGCCATAATGACCGGCCGGCCCATCTCGGAGCTCCTGGAGCTGCTCGGGGATCTCGGCATCCCGGTCAGCGGCAGTCAGGGCACGGAGTTCCGCCGGCCAGATGGAACCACACAGAGGCACGAGCCGTCGGGAGCAGTTGACAGGCGTCTCGTCAGGGCACAGAGCGAAGCCGAGGCGATTGCCCCTGCGAACAGAGTCGAGCGCAAGCTGGCCAGCGTGGCTCTCCACACGAGGGGCCTGCCGGAGGAGCGCGTCGGCAGACTCCAGGAGGCTGTCTGCGCCGCCTGGTCGCTGGACGCAGACGATCGTGACCTCGAGTGCCGGCGCTTCTCCGGGGGCGTGGAGCTGAGGGTGAAGGGCACCGACAAGGGCACGGCCCTCAGAGCACTGCTCGATGGACGCCGCGAGGACGCGCTCCGTGTGTACGTGGGGGATGACGAGACAGACGAGGACGCGTTCGAGGTCCTTCTGGATGGCGGCATCGGGATCAAGGTGGGGCCGCGCGGCGTACGCACGAAGGCCCACGGCCGATTGGAGAACCCCGAGGCCGTCAGGGCATTCCTCATGGCATGGATTGGGGTGACCACGAGATGACAATGGAGATGCGCGAGGACATGGTGCGGCGGCTGGTGGTCGTGTCCAACCGACTGCCCGTGGTCCTCTCTTGGAGTGACGGGAACTGGCGGAGCGAACCGGGTTCGGGCGGACTCGTAACCGCCCTGGCCCCGGTGCTGAGGAATCGCGGCGGGCTCTGGATCGGTTGGCCCGGCACGGCGATCGAGGATGGGGTTCAGGAAGCCCTGGAACAGGCCGTGAGCGATGCGGGCTACTCCCTCGTGGCTGTCCCTCTCGAAGCCGGTGAGGTGAACCGTTACTACCGCGGCTTTTCCAACGAGATAATCTGGCCGCTCTTCCATGATCTTCAGACGCGCTGCAACTTCGATCCGGAGTACTGGGACACCTACGGGGACGTCAACAGGAAGTTCGCTGATGTCACGGCCGCGCACACCGACGACGGCGACTTCATATGGGTGCACGACTACCACCTCATGCTGTTGGCTCAGAACCTGAGAGAACTCGGAAGCCGCGCCAAGCTCGGATTCTTCCTGCACATACCCTTCCCCCCTCTGGACATCTTCGTCAAACTGCCCTGGCGCAATCAGCTGCTTCGCGCTCTGCTCGCGTACGACCTAGTGGGCTTCCAGACAATGCGGGACCGCCGCAACTTCGTTCAGTGCCTGAAGACGCTCGTGAACGGCACTGAGACGCGAGGGCATGGTCAGGTGTGCGAGATCTCAGTGGACGGGATGAGCGTGCGCGCGGGCGCTTTTCCTATTGGTATCGACTACCGGCAGTTCGAGCGGGACGCCGGAAGTCACGAAGTCGCCGAGAGCGCGTGGCACATACATGAGAACCTGCCGGATCGACAGATCGTTCTCGGCGTCGACAGGATGGACTACACCAAGGGGATACCCGAGCGCCTGAAGGCCTTCGGTCGTCTGCTGAAGCGGCATCCGGAGCACCGGAGGAGAGTCACGCTGGTCCAGGTAGTCGTCCCGAGCCGCAGAGGCATCCCAGAGTATGAGGAGCTGAAGGCCGAGATAGAGCAGCTCGTCGGTCAGATCAACGGCCGGTTCACAGAGAGCTCCGCGTGGGTTCCAATCCACTACATATACCGCTCGCTTGACCACCTTCAGCTGCTTGGCTACTACCGCGCGTCAGAAGTAGCGCTCCTCACGCCCTACAAGGACGGAATGAACCTGGTCGCAAAGGAGTACTGCGCCTGCAGTCTGGAGGAGAACTCCGTGCTGATTCTCAGCGAGTTCGCGGGCGCAGTGGCCGAGATGCAGCGCGGCGCGATCCTTGTTAATCCCTACGACGTGGTCGGGGTGGCTGAGGCCATCCACGAGGCCATCGTGATGCCGCCCGCGGAGCGTCAGAGGAGAATGCGTCTCTTGCGCCGGGTGGTGAAGAAGCACGATGTCTTCTGGTGGGTCGATTCGTTTCTCCGGGCATCCATCGAGAGGGACCTGGGGAGCTTCCCGATCATCGCGGACTACGTGCCGGACGCCTTCAACCCGGGTGACGCCGACTGACCCCCGATGGGATCACGCACTCACTGAGGCGCTTCACTCTGAACACGGGAAGCACACAACCCGGAAGGAGGAAGTCCATGTCGGTGCGCAGGGTGTCTCTTCTCTCTCTGGCGGTGGCGCTCACCGCTCTGTCCGGATGCTCTGGCCGGGCACAGGAGGATTCGATGTTGGCGGACAAGATGGCAAAGGCCGACGAGGTCTTCAAGAGGAGGCAGTACGAGGAAGCGGGCGTCCTCTTCGAGGAGATAGCGGGAGAGGCCGCGGGCGACAACTCGGCGTTCGTGGAAGCCGCGTCCATGCGGGCGAGAAGCTACCTCATAACGGAGAAGAAGGATGAGGGCAGGGAGTGGCTGGCCCGCGCGGCGGCAAAGGCCGCGGTGTCGGATCCTCTCGGCTGGTCGCGCTACCTCGGCGTGCGCGGGCGCTTTGAGTGGAAGGACGGGGACAACGAGACCGCGACGAGTACGTTCCGCGAGATGTTCGACTACTGCGGCGAGAAGGAACTCTGGGAACGCGCGGTCGATGCAGCGCACATGATCGCTATCACCGGTGACCAGAAGCAGAAGTTCGACTGGGCGCTCAAGGGCATCGAGATGGCAGAAAGGGGCGGGATGGACGGATGGCTTGGCCCGCTCTGGAATAACCTCGGCTGGAACTACTACGACGACGAGCGCTACGGTGAGGCCTACGACGCCCTGATCAAAGCACGAGAGTATCACTACAAGGGCGAGGGAGAGCTGCCCAAGCTCATCGCCGACTACTCGGTGGCCCACGTCATGATGAAGCAGAACCGGCTCCACGAGGCGGAAGCGGCGATGCTCAAGGTGCTCGAGTGGGCCACGAGGCTTGACGCGGACGGAGCATCCGACGCCGTCGAGTGGATGGGTTTCGCCAGATGGGATCTTGGCGAGATGGCGATGGAGCTGGGTAACAAGACCGCCGGGATCGGAATGCTCAAGCAGGCCCTGAGTGAGATAGAGAAGTCGGGCATGCCCAACTGGGACCCCGATCAGTGGAAGCAGAAGCAGGCCCGCGTGGC
The DNA here is from genome assembly GCA_030613615.1 of Candidatus Eiseniibacteriota bacterium. Taxonomy (GTDB): domain Bacteria; phylum Joyebacterota; class Joyebacteria; order Joyebacterales; family Joyebacteraceae; genus JALGZG01. The sequence continues at coordinate 2,493 of JAUWLR010000055.1, read as the reverse complement.
GGGGCTGGAAGTATGACACTGATGGGTAGACGACGCGGAGAGGAGGAATCGGGGAAGCCGAGGGATACGCGCGGCGCGGCCGGAGCGCGCGGGCTCGGGGAGAGATCCGGAGCGTCGGAGTTCGTTCGACACTGGAGCCTTGACCCTGACGTTGCCTTCCTGAATCATGGATCGTTCGGCGCGTGTCCCATCCCGGTGCTGGAAGCTCAAACGAGGCTCCGGGACAGGCTGGAACGCGGGCCCGTTCAGTTTCTTCTGAGAGAACTCGATGACCTGGCGACCTCGGCGCGGGCCGAGACCGCGACCTTCGTGGGAGTGGACCCCGACGACCTCGTCTTCGTCCCGAATGCGACGACCGGCGTCAACACCATCCTCCGCTCGCTCAGCTTCGAGGCGGGAGACGAGCTCCTCACGACAAGCCACGAGTACAACGCCTGCCGGAATGCGATGGACTTCGTTGCGGGCAGGTCGGGTGCGCGCGTCGTCGCGGTCGACCTTCCCTTCCCGGTCGGATCTTTGGACGAAGTCGTGGAGCGCCTGCTGGACGGCGCGTCCGACAGAACTCGCATCGCGGTCGTCGACCACATAACCAGCCTGACGGGCATGGTCATGCCCATAACGCGAATCGTCCGGGCTCTGGCCGAGCGCGGGATCGACACGCTCGTGGACGGAGCCCACGGTCCGGGGATGATCCCTCTCGACATCACCGACATTGCCCCGGCCTACTACACGGGCAACTGTCACAAGTGGTTGTGCGCTCCCAAGGGAGCGGCCATCCTCTACGTGCGGTGCGACCTGCAGCCGTCTATCAGACCGCTGGCGATCAGCCACGGCGCCAACTCGAAGCGGACCGACGTCTCCCGCTTCCAGCTGGAATTCGGATGGACCGGAACCATCGACCCGACGGCTTATCTGTGCATCCCAGAGTCCATACGGTTCATGGGTTCGCTTCTGCCCGGCGGGTGGCCCGAGCTCATGGAGCGGAACAGAGACCTCGCGCTTCGCGCGCGCGGGCTTCTGTGCGAGGCGCTCGACGTGGCTCCTGCCTGTCCGGATGAGATGATCGGGACGCTCGCGAGCGTTCCGCTGTCGGCAGGCACGTTCCACTTCACGACGACTGCTCTTGCTTTCGATGAACTCGATACTGTTCTGAGGGAAGAGTACCGATTCGAGGTCCCGGTGCTGGCGTATCCCGATGGGCCGTCCAGCATCATCCGCATTGCAGCTCAGATCTACAACACGACCGAGCAGTATGCTGCGCTGGCGGACACGCTGAAGATGCTGCTCAGGAGGTAGTGGCGGGTCGCACCCCACCCCTTCACCTACTACAGTTCTATCACGACCTCCGCCACGTACAGTAACTTGCGGTCGCGGTTGTCGAGGTAGTTCTCGAGCATGAACTCGAGGTCGGGCTTGACGATGTCGTCGTGGACCACGTCGCCGTCCACCTCGATAACCAGGTTCTGGTCGAGCACAATCATGTCCGGATGCACGAGAATGCGGAAGGCACCGACGCGCGATGTCTGTACGTCGATCCGATTCGCGGCGAACCCGGCCCTGATCATTGCAGAGGGAACATCACGCTTGAAGATGAGATAGCCGGCGGCTTCAGGCAGCTCGCCCCGAAGAGCGATTCTTTCATCGTCCCGAAGGACCGTCATCTCGAACGCATCTCCCCTCTCGACCGTGGCCTTCCACTCATTGAGGTCCGGGAGGCTGTCCATCCGCGCGTCGTCGGCCTTCACTATGACGTCGCCCGCCTGAAGCCCGATGTTGCGCGCCGGGTAGTCGCCGTCGGACAGCACGCCGACGCGAATACCGGTCCCCTCGAACTCGTAGTCCGGCTGGAATCCTATCGTTACCCTGTCGTTCGTGAGCGCGACGTTGTGGTCTTCGTGCCACTGCGCCGGTTCGACCGTCGTGATCCGGTCGATAGCGAACCACCGACACTTCCCGAAGTCAGTCGAACCCGTTTCCCACACCACTCGTGAGGGGAACGGATCCCGCGGGTGCCGCTCGAGGAAACGCGCGACGGCGGGTAGCTCATCCTTGACGTCATCGAAGTCGTGCCCGCCGGGGAACTCCCTATAGTAGATGTCGGCGCCGGCCTCCCGCGCCATCTCGATCGACCGCCTCATTTTGTGCGACGGATACAGCCCGTCATCGAAGGTCGTCGTGGCGAAGATCGGCGTGGCTGACATGTTGGGCGCATAGGTCGGAAAGTCGCCGTCCAGGCTGGCCACGCCCATGTGCCCGTTCAGGGCCACGAACACGGCGTAGTCGGAAGGCTTGAGCATGGCGTGCGCGAAGCCCGCGGACGCACCGTCCGAGAACCCGGCCATCCACACGCGGTCGTCGTCGACGTTGAGTTCGCACTTGACCGTGCGAACCAGGTTCCGGATGTTCGTCATCCCAACCTCGTCAAACCAGGTGGGTCTTTTTTGTGCGAAGGGGAACACCGAGATCTACACGTGCTCGAGGGCGAGCGCGCCC
>JAUWLR010000142.1 GCA_030613615.1 Candidatus Eiseniibacteriota bacterium | reverse complement strand
GGGAACATCCCCTCGCGAATGGCGCGCCACGTGTCGTAGCGCTCCGTGAGCGACAGCCCGCTGTGCACGACCGCGACACGCTCGCCAAACTCCTTCTTCATGCGCTGGACCATCTGCGGGGTCAGCGAGATCTCGGGCACGAGCACGATCGCCCCGCGTCCCGCGTCGAGCGACATCCGGATGGCCTCACTGTAGACGCGGGTCTTGCCGCTGCCGGTGACGCCGTGAAGCAGCACGACGCCGAACTCGCCCGAGGAGATCCTGCCTCCGATCAGGTCAACCGCGCCCCGCTGCTGCGCGGTCAGCTCCCCCTCGTCGCCTAAGGCCCACCCTTCATGACCGACCGAGAGCCTCGGGCTGGGGCGCTCCGCGCGCTCCACCAACCCCTTCTTCACGAGAGCCGTCACCGTGGCCGAGGTGACACCGGCCTCTCCGAGCGTCGCGACCGCGAGCGTCACGTCGGGCGCGTCAGCCAGGATCCCGAGCGCCTCCGCCTGCTTCGGCGCTCTGCGCTCCAGCTTCCCCTGCTCCGCGAGCGCGTCCTCCGCGGAGACGGCCAACCGCACCACGGACTCCTTCCCGCCCTCGACCTTCGGAGGATGGACGACCTCGAACTCCTCGACGAGTCCCTCACGCACGAGCGCGTCGATGTCCGAGCGATTGCCGCGCGAGATACGCGCCTCGCGTCGCGCGTACCCGACGCTGACCTTCTCGCGACTGCATGCGAGCTCGAGGACCTTGAGCCTGCGCTCCGTGAGTTGGGAGGCCACGGGGCCGGCGGAGGCCGCGCCTGCCGGGGACCGTACGCCCGCCGCGGACTCACCGGTCACGCCCGCGAGTGCCTCCCTCCCCGCGTCGGTCGCGCGGAGGAATCGCCTGCTCTCCATGTTGATGCCCGGGGGAAGTGTCGCGCGGAGCACCTCGCCCCACGAGGCAAGGTAGTAATCCGCGATCCACCGTGTCAGCTCGATCATCGGAGGGTCGACAACAGGCGCGACGTCCAGTGTCTCGATGACGTCCTTGACCCCGTCGACATCGGGCGTCACTCCCACCGCCACCACGAAGCCCGTCACTTTCCTGCGCCCGAACGGCACGAGCACGCGCGCGCCTACGCCGGCCCGGTCGACGAGATCGTCCGGAACCGAGTAGGTGAACGTGCCGGTGACCGGCAGGGGCACCGCCACTTCGATGAAGGTGGTCGACATGAGTTGGATCTCCGGTGGAGCTTCCCTGCACGCGTTGCGGGCCGCAGCCGGCCTGGGCCACCGGCGGGCCGGGTCTGCCCTGGCGGCGACGGATCTACCGGCGCGCCCGGGCCGCTTCCCTTGATGCGCTGACCGTGAGCGACGCGTCGTCCCGCACTCCCCTCGAGAAAAGGGAGTCGCCCACCGCGGCGATGACCGCGCCGTTGTCGGTGCAGAGGTCCTTGGGCGGCACGACGGCCACGAGACCGAGCCGCGCCGCTTCCTCCTCGAATCGCGCCCTCAGGGGGCCGTTGGCGGCCACGCCGCCGCCAAGACATACGGACGGCACGTCGTGGGCATCGGCGGCCCACATCGTCTTGGTGACAAGCGCGTCGATCACTGCCTCCTGGAAGCTCGCGAGAAAATCGGCGAGTTCGTCGCCCTTAAGTTTCGTCTCCAGGTCGTCGACGCGGTACCTGACCGCGGTCTTGACGCCCGAGAAACTGAAGTCCAGGTTCCCGCGCTTCATCATTGCCCTGGGGAAGTCGATGGCGGCCGGGTTGCCGTCCGCGGCGAGCTTCTCGATGATCGGCCCGCCCGGGTATGACAGCCCCAGGAGCTTCCCCACTTTGTCGAACGCTTCTCCCGACGCGTCGTCGCGGGTTCGCCCGAGCGTGCGGTACCGACCCCAGTCCTCGACGAGTATCAACTCGGTGTGGCCGCCCGACACGACCAGACAGATAGTGGGAAGCGGGATGTCAGGCTCGGCCAGCCGAACGGCGAAGACGTGACCCTCGATGTGGTCGACTCCGACCACGGGGATGTCGAGCGAGTACGCCAGCGCTTTGGCGAACGAGACGCCGACCAGAAGGCACCCTACAAGCCCCGGGCGGCTCGTGACAGCGATGCCCTCAAGGCCATCGTAGCCGATTCCCGCGCCGGCGAGCGCCTTCTCCACGACGGGTTGGATGGTGCGGATGTGTGCGCGCGAGGCGTACTCGGGCACCACGCCGCCGAACTCCGCGTGGATGAGCTGGGAGGCCACGATGTTCGAGAGAATCGAGCGGCCGTCCGAGAGAACGGCCGCCGCGGTCTCGTCACACGATGTGTCGATGCCAAGGACTATCATGTCGTGATCCGGCCGGCCCGGCGCGATTCCTTGTGACGGTCTTCGCACCCGGCGCGCCGCTGACTCCGGGAGCCGTCCCTACTTCAGTGTGACGGTGACTCGCGCGGGAGTCACGCCCTGGACGTCTATCCCCTCCGGAACGTGAACCTCGGGAACGAGCTCGTGCGTTCCCCTCGGAAGCCCCATGGCGTCGACAAGGACCAGTACGTCCTCGGCCCGGAGCGATGAAGCCAGATGGTCCGGTCCGGAGAGCGTCAACTCCACCGTCGCAGGGACCACCGTCGCCTCTCTGAACCCGAGCTCGTGCTCGAACAGCGTCGGCACGTCCGGGAGCGTCGCTATTTTCGTCCCCTCCACGCCGACGAGGACGCGGACCTCCTTCGGAACGGCGTGGAGGTTCCACCGCTCCTCGAACTCGATGCGGCGAACCGCGTCGACACGGGTCCTGCGACCGTCGATGTTCAGAGGCACCGTCCTGACGGATGTGAGCTCCGACACCACTCGGGCGGGACCGAAGACGAACACGGACTCGGGCAGGCTGCGCTCTCTGCCGAGCAAGTAGTAGCCGTCAGCCGGCGCGCCCTCTACCACGGGCGACACGGCGACCCTTCTGTTGATGAGCTCGTCGATCTCGAGGTCCAGGTTTCTCGGGTCGCGGACCTCGACCACCTGCACCTCCGTGTCGCGTGACAGGATGACGTTGGCCGGTGACAGGCTGACCCGGAAGGTGCCGCCGGCCTGCGCCCCGGTCATGTCGACGACGGCGTAGGGCTCGCCCCACAGGTTCAGGCGGACGAGTTCCTTGTTGTCGCCTTCCAGAAGGACGTCGATGCTGTCAGGGATCTTCTCGACGTTCGTGAGCCCGTCGGGCACGTTCCGGAGGATCAGCGGGATCGAGAAGAGCCGGGTGCCCTCCTGTTCCCCCTTGGCGAACATCCACAGGACGATGCCGACCACCAGGGCCGCCATCTTGATGTGCATGTTGTTGAAGATCGCTCTCCTGAACGGCACCGCGCATCCTCCCGACCCCGTCCGTGGCCGATGCCCTTCGCTTCGACCGCGTCCGGCGCCGTGCGTCTAGGATCTTGTGACTGTGAGAACCTGGTCTACCTGAATGGTCGCTCTGGGATTGAGACCGTTCATGGAGCGAAGGTCGTCGATCGTGATATCGTACCGTCGGGCTATGCTCCACAGCGTCTCGCCCGGTGCCACCTTGTGCATGCCCTCGTGCTGCGCGACCACCGGAGCGTATCGGTCGAAGTATCGATCGACCGCGGCAGCTAAGCACTCCGCGTAACTCTGACGGTACGAGGATCGCTTGAGCTTCTTGACGTCGGACGAGTTCGTCAGGAACCCGACCTCCACGAGAATCGATGGCATGGCGAGCGACTTCAACACCACGAAGCCCGCCTGCTTGATGGCGCAGTCGCTGACCTTGTCCCTGCTGAGTTCGTCCCTCACCAGCCCCGCGAGGTCGCTGCTCTTCTGCACGCTGTCGCTCATCTTGAGGTCGACGAGGATCGAGAGCACGTCCGCGTCCGCGTTTGGAGACACACCTCCCACGAGGTCGGCCGCATTTTCCCTGTTGGCCAGCTCCCTCGCCGCCTGGTCACTCGCTCCGCGTGGTGATACGTAGAATATCTCAGTTCCGTCCGCCCGCCTGTTGGGAGCGCTGTTGGCGTGGATGCTGATGAAGACGTCTCCTCCGCTCGCATTGGCGATCTCCTTCCGCTTCGCCAGCCGGACGAAGTAGTCGCCGTCGCGCGTCAGGCGGACGTCGTAGCCGCCGCGCGACCTGAGCAGCTTGGCGAACCTCTTGCTGACGTCGAGAGCGACGTCCTTCTCCACGAGCACGCCGTTGCCGAGCGTCCCCGGGTCCTCGCCGCCGTGCCCCGGGTCGATGATGATGACGCGGGGTCTGCTCTCTCCGGCGCCTTCGGGGCGCGCGGGCGCGCCGGCGCCCGGTTGTCCTTCATGGAAGATGTCAATGACAATGCGGTTGGGCTTGTTCAAGTAGGGCCTGAGCGGAAACACGGTGTGGGCGGACGGGGTCACGAGATCGACGACCACCTGCGTCCCGCTCTGGAGCTGGTTGAGGCGAACGCGGTCGACGAGACCGTCGCCCACGGGTGTCGCGGTGTGCGGGCCGACGATGCCCCCGCCGGCGATGAGAACGACCACACGGTCGGGGTCGGTCAGGACGCTCGTCGAGTAGGAAGCTTCGGCGGTCAGATCGACGACGATGCGCGTGTGGTCCGGGGCCGTCCAGTAGCGCACGGCGGACACGTCGGCGCCGGCGGCCGCGGGCAGCGGTGTCGCGACAACGACGGCGCTCACAGCAACGAGCACGAACAGCAATGTATGGAACGGACGTCGTTTCACGCCGTCCTCCGAAGGGCGCCTCTGCTGAAACGCCGGTTGTGGTGTTACGTTCAGATGCCCGCTCTCTTGCGGCGTCGAGGAGGTGCGGTCTCGCCAGGCTGGCCGACCACGGTAGCGGGCTTCCTGAGCCACTCGGAAGCTACCCTGAGGATGTCGTCCTTGTCAACCCGATTGACCGCTGTGAGGAAGGAATCAGCGAAGTTGAATCCGAGCCCCGCAAGCTCATACGACGCGAGCCGTGCGGCTCTTACGAGGTTCGTCTGACCGTATATCACGTGCCGTCCAACCAGCCTGTTCCTGGCGGTCCTGAGCTCCTCATCCGGGACAGGCTCGGTAGAGAGCCGCTCGATCTCGCTCTCTATGACGTCGATGGCGCCGTCCGCGTCCTCGGTCGACGCGTAGAGGACGAACGTCGACACTTCCTGGCCACAGCGACATAACGCCCCGGTGACGTCCGACAGCCCAGCGCCGTTCTCGCCCAGCGCCGCGGCGAGCCTGGAGCCACTGCCCAGTCCGATGAGCGCATCGAGGACCTCGAACGCGGGGAAGTCGGGATCGCTGGCCGCGGGGGCCACGAACCCCATCACGATGTAGGATTCGTCCACGTCCTTGAAGACCCTGGCGGTCTCGGCCTCCTCCCTGGAGACGGGAGGAAAGTCGGCCGGGGTAGCCTGCCTGTCGGGGTAGCCCGACAGCAGCTCCGCCAGGCGCTTGAGCGCGTGCTTCTCGGGGAAGTCTCCGACGATCGAGATGACCGTGCTCCCGCCCACGTAGCGGCCGGTGTGAAACTTGATGAGGTGCGCGGCGGTGATCCTCTCGATCCCCTTCACCGTCCCCCCGGGGTCGTGCGCGTACGGGTGGTCGTCGTATATCAGTTCGGCCACGCGGGTCAACGGCGCCGAGAACGGGTCTTCCAACCGTTTCTCGATGTTCTCCTGGGCGATCCTCTGAGCCTCGAGCAGGCGAGACTCGTCAAATGCGGGCCTCTGCAGGACGTCCGCGATGACCTCGAGTGCGAGGTCGAACTCCGAGTCGATCGCCGTGACGTAGACCGTGGCGTAGTCCCTCGAGGTCTCGACGCCCATGTACAGTCCCGCGCCGTCCACAAGCTCCGCGAGCTCGGGGGCGGCCCGCGTGGTCGTTCCCTGGAGGAGCATCAAGTTCGTGAGATTGGCAAGGCCCGGGAGCTTGGGAGGATCGTGCTTCGAGCCGGCGTCGACCATCACCGAGATCGCGACGATCCGGTTCCATTCGCCGG
>JAUWLR010000144.1 GCA_030613615.1 Candidatus Eiseniibacteriota bacterium | reverse complement strand
AGCTTCGAAAGCCCCTCCTCGGACGCGAACACAACGGCGGACGCCCCGTCCGAGACCTTCGAGCAGTCGTAGACGTTGATGTAATCGCAGAACGTCTTGGGGTTCGGTGGCGTCATGCCGGTCGCGAAGAGATCCTCGGTGCTGTTGTGATGCTCCTGCGCCTTCGGGCACTCGCGGGCGTTCAGCACCGCGCGCTCGTACCACCTGGCCATCGCCTCACGCACCTTGTCGTACCCGAACTTCTCGTACGCCGCCCCGGCCCTGTCCGAGAACTTCGAGGGGAAGAAGTAAGCGTGGCCTGACTTCCTCTGTGACGCGTAGTGGCCCGCGCCTCCCAGAATGTCCGCGCCGTAGATGGCCTTGACCGTGTTCTGCACCTCAAATCCGACCGTCAGGACGGTGTCCGCCATGCCCGAGAGGATGGATTTCGTGGCAGTCGTGAGTCCCAGCCCGCCCGAGCCGCACGCGCCCTCGACGCTGACGAGAGGCTTGTACTCGAGCTTGGCGTCGATGAGCGGCATGAGCGCCGGGAGATTCCCCTGCCTGTTGAACCGCGGGGCCATGAAGTTCGCAATGACGCCCTCGTCGATGTTCGCGGCGTCGTTAACCTGCGCGAGCGCCCCCTGCCCCGCCTCGGTGATGTAGTGTTCGATGCCGGGGCGTGGCTTCTTGGGGTGGAACTCCTTCCTGCCTGTTCCGAGAGACACGGTGTTGTACGCCGCCGTGGCGTAGATGGGCTTCCTGAGTGATCTCATCGCTCCCCTCCTACCGCACCGCGCCGACCATCAGGTCGACGTGCTTGTTGATGGGCCCGTAGAGGTGGTAGAAGCCGTTCATCATCACGCCGTTGACGTCGTCGGCCGAGTTGGCGACTCCGTCGGACACGAGCTTCTCTCCTATCTCCCTCGAACGGACGAGGTATGCCTTCGCCAGGTTGGAACCGAGAGCGCCGGACTTCGCCAGATTCCCGAAGTAGACCTCCAGCTTCTCGTCCTTCTTCGGATCCATGAGGAGCGCACGCCAGGCCGCGTGGCCGTCGGGCAGACTCCCGAGCTTCTCATCGAGACCAGCTGCCCAGTCGCCGTCCGCGAACATCACGTAACCGCCCTTCTTGAGGTCGTAAATGCCCGCCGGCCGCCCACCCTCGTACTTGAGAAAGCCGTCCTTCTGGCTGCCGTCGGCGTGCTGTCCACCCATCACGCCCGCTTCCGCCATCCGGTTCAGGAGGTCGTCGCTGAGCGTTTCACCCTCTATGTGCTCGGTCATGACGTTCATTATGAAGCGGCAGACGTCGATGCCGACGTAATCGACGAGCTGGAAGATGCCCATCGGCCGGACCATGAACTCCTGGCTGACTCTGTTCATCATGTACGCGGCCTCGGCCTCGCCGACCTCCTGCGCGAGCTTCTTCACCTCGGACGTCGCGTGGAGGATGTCCCTCATGAAGTGGCCGTTGCCGATGAACCCGGCGATGTCGTTCGCCAGGAAGACCTTCTTGCGGAGCTTACCAGCCAGTTCGACACCCACCTCGACCAGCTCCGGCTTGACGCCCTTGGGAGAGATGAGCTCCAGGAGCTTCTGCACCGCCGGCGGATTGTAGAAGTGGTAACCGATGATGCGGCCGTTCAAGGGGACGCCCTTGTCGATGACGCCGATGGGAATCGATGACGTGTTCGTCAGGTAGAAAGCATCGGGGCACAGCGCGTCGATCTTCTTGAGCACGTCGAGCTTAATCTTCTTGTCTTCGATGATGGCCTCGAAAATGAGCGTCGAGCCCTTGATCGCCTCGAGGGACGTCGTCGGCCGGCAGAACGACAGCGCCTCCTCGACGAAGGCGTTGATGATCTCTCCGTTCTCCACGAGGTCCGCGCGGTCGGCGTAGGCAGCCCTGAGAGCGACCGTGCTCTTCTCCCCCAACTTCGTCAGCTGCGCCCGGAGGTACGACATGAGACCCGTAAGGGCGCTCTGATCAACGTCTATGAGCGTGAGGACGTAACACTTGTCAGGCCCCGACGCTATCTTCTGTCTGGCCATCTCCTGGGCGAGAAGAAGAGCGATACCGCTCCCCATCTTGCCCGCCGCACCAAGCACGGCCACGTTCTCTAGCCTGGCATCAAGATCCATCCATCTCTCCCTTCCGTTTGGTGTGACCGTCGTGTTCTCCACTGTCATTGACTGCGATGCTCGCGGCCCGGCGCTGTCGCGCCGTCACCGCGCGCCACCCTCCTGGTCGTCCTTCGCCGCCTCAACAGGCACCTGTTCGGCCGGCTCTGAGGGGTCGAAGCAGTGGCGGCACCGCGCCTCGTAAACCTCCGAGGCGCCCACCACCACTCGTTCCGTGGACTGCGTGATGCGCTGCGTCCTGTTCGCGGGCTTCCCGCACTGCATGCACACGGCGAGCGTCTTGGTTATGTACTCGGCGACCGCCAGAAGCGCGGGCATAGGCTCGAACGGGCGTCCCATAAAGTCCTGGTCAAGCCCGGCGCAAATCACCCGAACGCCGCGGTTCGCAAGCTCCTCGCACACGTCGGGCAGCTTCGGGCCAAGAAACTGGCATTCGTCGATGCCCACGACCTGGACGTCCGACCCGACGTAGCCCGGGATCTCAGATGCGTCCTCAATACGAATCGACTCGATGCGCCTGTCGTCGTGCGAGACGATGTCATCGTCGTCGTAGCGGTCGTCGATCCTCGGCTTGAACGCGACGACCTTCTGCTTGGCGATCTTCGCCCGTCTCAGACGCCGAATGAGCTCCTCGCTCTTGCCCGAGAACATGCTGCCGCAGATGACCTCGAGCCAGCCCGTGTCATCGTATCTTCCGTGAGTCATCGTCGGTTCCTCGTTTCTACAGCTGTCTCAGCGAGATGTCCCCGAACCAGATCTCGCGTGTGGCGCCCGCTTCGTCCCGGATGACGAGCGCGCCGGACTCAGCGAGGTCTGTCACGGTCCCGGTGGTACTCTGGTCGAGTCGTTCCCCGGTGGCGCCTTGCTCCGGCGGCGTGCTCGCTACACTCGACGCGACGGTCACTTTCCGTCCGAGCGTGCTCGAGAGTTCGCGCCAACGCTCCCGGAATCCCGCGATCCCCTCACGTTCGTACCGCTCGAAGCACTCCTCCAGCGCGAGCAGTGTCGCTCTCAGTACATCGAGCCGCGCGACGGGTCGGCCCCACGCCAGTTGCAGCGACGTCGCGGCGCCGGCCAACTCGGCGGGGAAATCGTCCCCGGTGAGGCTGACGTTCAGGCCGATACCCAGCACCGCGCTCACGACCTTCTCCCCCGCGGTCTGCATCGACTCGACGAGGAGTCCTCCCAGCTTCCGGTCGCCAACGAGCAAATCGTTCGGCCACTTGACCCGCACGTCGAGGCCGGTGAGTTCCCGCAGAGCGTCCGCGACCGAGACCGCCGCCGCTACGCTGAGCGGAGCGAGTCTCTCCGCCGGCGCACCGCTTTCGAGCAGGACGGACATCCACACGCCCATACGATCCGGCGAGAACCACGTGCGCCCGGACCGACCCCTGCCCCCGGTCTGTTCGTCGGCCAGCACCACCGTGCCGACCGCGGCGCCTTCCCGCGCCAGCGCCTTGAGCTCGGTACTGGTCGAGCCCACCGACCGCAGGTAGTGAACCACTCGCCCGACGCAGGTCGTCGCGAGACCGAGGTCGCGCGGGCCGTCGAGCACGGTCCCGGGCTCGACGCCGAGGTCGCCGGGATCTCCACCGGCTCGCTCCGCCGCATCGCCGCCGCGGGGCACGCCCTCGCCGCCTTCTCCGGGCGGCGCCGTCACCTGCTTCGGACCTGTCCGGACAGGCCACCCACGTTACGGATCCGTTCCTCCGCGAGGACGTTGGCCGCCTCGGCTGTGCTGATTCCACGATCGTGCGCGACCCCGAACACCTTCTTGAGCATCAGGTAGATGCTCTCGGCTCGCCGCATTGCGCGCTCCATCGAGAACCCGGCGATCTCCTCGGTGACCGCGATCAGGGCGCCCGAGTTGAACACGAAGTCCGGTGCGTAGAGTATGTCCCTGTCTGCCAGAAGCGCCACGTGCTCGGGTTCGGCGAGCTGGTTGTTCGCCAGACCCGCCACGACGCGGCAGGACAGCCTCGGAATCGTCTCAGGATTCAGCACCTCACCTACGGCGCAGGGGCTCCAGATGTCGCACGGGACATCGTAGATGTCGCCTGGGTCCACAATCGTAATGCCCAACTCGTCGTGAGAGCGCTGAGCGGCTCTGGAATCGATGTCGCAGGCAATGACCTTCGCCCCGGAGGCAACGAGCGCCTTCGCGAACCCCGAGCCCGCCCTGCCAAGACCCTGCACCGCCACCGTGAGTCCGGATATCCCCGGCTCCGCGCCCACTTCCTCGAGACACGCCATGAGGCCCGCGATGGCGCCGTGGGCGGTGACCGGCGACGGGTCCCCGCATCCGCCGTAGGCGGTGTGCAGGCCGACAACGTGTTCCGTCTCGACGCGGATGCGCTGCATATCCTCGACGTTGGTACCCAATCCCTGCGACGTGATGTAACGGCCGTTCAGGCTCGCTATGTGTCTCCCGAGCGCCCGGAACAGCAGCTCGGTTTTGTCCTTCTCCGGATCGCCCATGATGACGGCGGAGCCGCCACCGAAGTTGAGACCCGCCGCGGCGGCCTTGTAGGTCATCGAGAAGGACAGACGGAGCGCGTCCTCGAGAGCGTCCTCTTCGTCCTCGTAGACACGCATGGTTGTCCCGCCGATGGCCGGGCCCAGAACCGTGCTGTGTATGGCGACGATCGCGCGAAGACCCGCACCCTCGTCGAACGCGAAGCTCACCTGCTCATGCTCGGCCTGCTCCAGAGCCTTGAAGACTTCCATCTGGAACCTCCGCCCGCGGGCGTACAGATCGTCCCGCGCGGCACCTACCGCTACTCCGGCTGCTTCTTGATCCAGCTCGGGGGACGCTTCTCGAAGAACGCGGTGATACCCTCTTCCGCCTCACCGCTGGCGAAGCAGAGCCCGAACGCGTCGGACTCGTGCGTGCCCCCGGCGTCCACGTCGGTGCTGGTGCCCTTGTTGACGCACGCTTTCACCAGCCCGACAGCCGCCGGACCGTTTCTTGCGATTCGCGCCGCCATCTCCTTCGCGGCGTCCAGGAGCGCGTCGGGCTCCACTACCTCGTTGACGAGACCCCACGAGAGCGCGGTCTCAGCGTCGATGGGTCCGCCGGTCAGAAGCATCTGCTTGGCCCGACCGAACCCCACCAGCCTCGGAAGTCGCTGGGTGCCGGCGAACCCGGGCACCAAGCCGAGCGTGACCTCGGGCTGCCCCATCTTCGCTCTCGTCGAAGCGATCCGGACGTCGCACGCCATCGCGAGCTCGAGTCCGCCGCCGAGGGCGTACCCGTTGATGGCGGCGATCACGGGCTTCGGCAGATTCTCCACGGTCGAGAACGGCCGCTGGCCGAGCTGCGAGACGTCTCGAGCCTCCATGCCGCCCTTGGTCTGGAGCTCCGAGATGTCCGCGCCCGCGACGAACGCCTTCCCGGCGCCCGTGACGATAACCACCCTGACGTCCGCGTCTCCGCCAAGTTCGAGCATCGCATGGCCGATCTCGGTCATGGTCTCGATGTTGATGGCGTTCAGAGCATCCGGACGGTTGATGGTGACGACTGCTACGGATCCGTCCTTTTCAACTGTGAGGTTCTTGAGGGTCATGGTTCCTCCACTTAGGTACACGACGCCGGCCCGCCCTCGACCGTCTGTGGGTACGTCTTCGCCGTCTCTTCGCCCTTGAGCACTCTCAGGCACCCGAGCGCGAGCGCCTTGAGTTCGTCCTCGCCCGGCACAATGACCGTCTTCCCCAGGAAGGCGATCTTCGCCCGAAGCC
>JAUWLR010000158.1 GCA_030613615.1 Candidatus Eiseniibacteriota bacterium | reverse complement strand
CCACGTTGCTTGACGGGTCCGGCCACCCCACCGTGCTCAGACACACGGCGCGCCGTTCGGCGCGCCTGAACTGCGCGCGGGATAGGGGTGCGACCCGCTTCCGCATTCTACTGCAGATCTACGACGACTTCGGCCACAAAGAGCAGACTGCGATCGCGGTTCTTCAAGTAGTTGTCGATGAGGAACTCAAGATCGGGTTCGACGAGCTCGTCGAAGACGACCTCCCCATCAGCCACGATAACCAGGTTCTGGTCGAGCACAATCATGTCCGGATGCACGAGAATGCGGAAGGCACCGACACGAGATGTCTGTACGTCGATCCGATTCGCGGCGAACCCGGCCCTGATCATTGCAGAGGGAACATCACGCTTGAAGATGAGATACGCCGCAGCGTCGGGCAGAGCTCCCCTGAGAATGACGCTCTCCCCGTCACGCAGGACCGTCATCTCGAACGCATCTCCCCTCTCGACCGTGGCCTTCCACTCATTGAGGTTCGGGAGGCTGTCCATCCGCGCGTCGTCGGCCTTCACTATGACGTCGCCCGCCTGAAGCCCGATGTTGCGCGCCGGGTAGTCGCCGTCGGACAGCACGCCGACGCTAATACCGGTCCCCTCGAACTCGTAGTCCGGCTGGAATCCTATCGTTACCCTGTCGTTCGTGAGCGCGACGTTGTGGTCTTCGTGCCACTGCGCCGGTTCGACCGTCGTGATCCGGTCGATGGCGAACCACCGACACTCCCCGAAATCAGTCGAGCCCGCTTCCCACACGATACGAGTGGGGAACGGATCCCGCGGATGCCGCTCGAGGAAGCGCGCGACGGCGGGTAGCTCATCCTTGACGTCATCGAAGTCGTGCCCGCCGGGGAACTCCCTATAGTAGATGTCGGCGCCGGCCTCCCGCGCCATCTCGATCGACCGCCTCATCTTGTGCGAGGGATACAGCCCGTCATCGAAGGTCGTCGTGGCGAAGATCGGCGTAGCTGACATGTTGGGCGCATAGGTCGGAAAGTCGCCGTCCAGGCTGGCCACGCCCATGTGCCCGTTCAGGGCCACAAACGCGGCGTAGTCAGAAGGCTCGAGCATCGCGTGCGCGAAGCCCGCGGACGCACCGTCCGAGAACCCGGCCATCCACACGCGGTCGTCGTCGACGTTGAGTTCGCACTTGACCGTGCGAACCAGGTTCCGGATGTTCGTCATCCCAACCTCGTCAAACCAGGTGGCGCCGGCCTGCCCGAAGGGGAACACGGAGATCCACCCGTGCTCGAGGGCGAGTGCGCCCTGCTCGCTCTCGGCCACATGCCCCAGGGGGTCATCGTGCACCTCCGCCGAGCCCACGCCGCCGTGCAGAACCACAAGAAGAGGAGTGGGCACGGACGGATCGTAGTCCGGAGGGATCTGAAGCACCCACGGCCGCTCGACAGTGTCGATGCACACCGTCGTCCTGAGAACGGTCTGCCCCACCGAATCCATGGCCGGGAACGTGGTGGACTGGATACGTGTCGCGACCTCCTGCCACGAGGGTGCGTAATCCAGTACGTCGGCGATCAGCGACGCGCGATCCGCATCGTCCGGGGCCGCGACCAGCGTGTCCAGCGCTTCTTCCCAGCCGGCCTCCGCACTGGAGCCACCAACACCCAAGAACGCAACGACAACCGCCAGCAGCAACGTGATCGAGAGACGCATGGTCTTCCTCCAGATTGGAGTGTGACGCGTGAGTTCAGCTCCCCTATTTCTCCAGCGGCACGCGGAACGTGTCGTACACGTGTCGGAGACGGTAGCGGACCACCTTGTTCTGCTGGTGGTTCTCCCTGACGTCCGGCAGGAGCGCCCACTCGGCCGTCTCCTCCGCCAGCCGTTCCCTGAGCTGCCACTCGTGGGAGAAGCCTTTCCACTCAAGCGCACGCAGCGCGTCCGTTTGCCCCACGGTCAGAAGTGAGGGGTCGAATTCGTCGATGAGGCCAGGGACTATGACGAAGCTGTCGCTCTGCGCGAACTCCATC
This sequence comes from Candidatus Eiseniibacteriota bacterium, assembly GCA_030613615.1. Classification (GTDB taxonomy): domain Bacteria; phylum Joyebacterota; class Joyebacteria; order Joyebacterales; family Joyebacteraceae; genus JALGZG01. The sequence goes on along the minus strand of JAUWLR010000158.1, from coordinate 2,948 downwards.
GCCAGGGAGATATCGGCGCCGTCGAGATCGGTCCCGTCAATCAGGGCGACCCTGAAGGCGCGAGCGTTCTCAAAGCTCTTTCCCTTCAGTTCCTCGAGAGAGAGGCTCGTGAGTCCCTCCGCCGAGACCCTCTCCAGAACCGTTTCAGTCAGCCGGAACGGCGTCGTGCGCGCCACGGTCAGCCCGAAGACGTTCTGCAGGAAGAACAACCCCAGGAACGCGAGCACCGCGGCGATCGCCGGCGTCGCCGCCCACCCACCGGCCACTTTCCCGAGGACGCTGTACCGCACGCCCCTGCCGCCCTTCACGACCGCGATACCGATGACGGCGCCGATGACGGCCTGCGAACTTGAAACCGGAACCAGCGGAATGGTCGGAAGCCCACGGGTCAGGAGCCAACTCTCCAGCGACTGTGATGAGAAGAGGAAGAGAACTATGGCCTCCGCCAGAACGACGACGAGCGCAGTCACCGGAGTCAGTCGGAACAGTCCCTTCCCCACGGGCATCATCACGCGGCGGGAGTATGAGAGCACACCCGCGGCTATGGCGAGACCGCCCACGAGGAAGAGAAGCTGAGTGCTGTCGACGGTGAAGAGGCCGGCGATGTCGACCGTGCGCACTGGGAACGCTGGAACGAACGCGCCCATCACGTTTGCGATGTTGTTGGCGCCAAGCGCGTAGGCGCCAAAGGCGCCCACGGCAATGAGACTGGTGCGGGTCACCGCGTCCAGCTCCAGGAGATGAACCGGCCACCGCGCGATGATGCGCCGCGCCGCCAGGTAGAAAACAGCAGCGAAGATGGCCGCGAGAAGCGGGCAGACGACCCACGTCGACACGATCTTGATGAGCGAATCAAGATCTGTCTGTGAACCCGTGAAGATGTTCCAGCCGAGGATGGCACCGACTATCGCCTGGGAGACCGAGACCGGCAGTCCGGCCTTGGTCATCCACAGGACGGCGAGAGCCGCCGCAAGGGCGACCATGAAAGACCCACCGAGAGCGTTCACCGCGCCGAGCTGGCCCAGCGTATCAGTGGTTCCCGCCCCGGAGATGACGGCTCCGAGAACCACGAAGATGCCGCAGAAGATGGCCGCGGTCCTGAAGCGCACCATTCTGGTGGCGACGGCCGTGCCGAACACATTGGCCGCGTCGTTGGCGCCCAGCGACCATCCGAGAAACAGCGCGCTCGAGAGGAAGAGCAGTATCATCAGATCGACCGTTTGATCGCGGAGATGGACAGCCGTTCACTCACGTCCTCGGCTTCGTCGGCCACGGTGTCGATGTGCCGGACGAAGCTGCCGCGGTGTATCTTGCACGCGAGTTCCGCATCCATCGCGAATATCCTGCGCCTCAGCCGCTCCGCAACCGTGTCGGCCTCCTTCTCCCAGAACGAGACCTTGTGTACGAAATCGGTCACGGCTGCGGTCCGGAAGAACGCCCGGATGCCCATGACGAGCTCCTGCACGGCCCGATTGCCGTAGTCGGCGAGTTCGAGGAAGTCAGCATCCAGCTCGTCCGGGATGTCCGGATGCTCCGCGGAGACCTGTGTGAGCGTGACCTTCGCCGCGCTGATCACCTCATCGGTGTTCTCCAGGATGCCCAGCACGTCTCCGCGCGACTCCGGGATCAGAGTCTCCGCGTACAACTGTCGTTTGATGTCCCTTCGAAGCTCGTCCGCGTGGTTCTCGAGCTCGCCGACCTGCTGTCTGCGGGATTCGAACTCCTCGAGTCGCCCCTCCAGGTAGTCCTTGATCGCCTCAAGGAAGAGGAGCCCCACCTGGCTGGTGTGATTCAGGTACTCATCGATCTGCGACTCCAGCAGCTTCGTCTTGGCGAAGATCCTCGTCATGGCGTTCACCTTTCGATCGCCGGTCTCACGGCTGAGGGGGCGGTGTCGCCGGCAGCCGCACGGCTCCGGCGCCCGCTGCCGCCCGGCCCCATAGAAGCACGTCAGTTGGCAAGTTAGAGCGCCTGTTGGATAGAATACCGGTCACGCGAGCAGCATTCAAGCCAACTCTGCCGGCATTCGCCCCAGGTCCCGTGGAATCAGGGCCAGCACTTGAGCCGGGTCCCGTGGAATCAGGGTCAGTATCTGAGCTGAGACCCATGGAATCGCGGTCCGCATTCGCGTGGGGTCCCCTGGAATCACGCTTGCAAATATGCCCATATAGCAATATATTATGGTCATGTCTGCGGCGCTGCCCCGGTCAGAAGCACCGGAGCGGCGATTCAACCCAAACAGCGGTCAGGAGCGAGCGAGGTGCCGGAAGAGACGGAGCTGCAACCCGCTGTCACCACGCGGAATGATGCCGTGCGGGAGGAACGCCGTGGTCTGAGGAACCAGGCCAGGCTGTTCCGAGCGCTCGGTCACGAGTCGCGGCTCGTCATCCTCGCCCACCTCGCGGAGGGTGAGTGCTGCGTGTGTGACCTGGCCGACGTAACCGGACTCGACCAGTCCACCGTCTCGAAGCACCTGGCCCTCCTCAGCAGCAACGGCATCGTCGACAGCGAGCGACGCGGACACCACGTTTACTATCACGTGATCGCACCGTGGGTGACTGAACTTCTGCGCGCGCGTCCGTGGTCGCAGGAGGAAGAGGAGTAAGCGCTTGGACTGGAAGAGAGACGGGAAGTTCGTTCTCATTGTTGCCGCCGTCTTCCTGATGTTCTACCTGGTCCCGATGGACGCCGGTAGGGTCGGGAGCGCGGTCACTGAGGCCCTCGCGCTCGTGCAGTGGTACGTCCGCGAACACATGCTGATGGGTCTCCTGCCGGCGCTCTTCATCGCGGGCGCTGTCTCGGCTTTCGTGTCAAAGGCCTCTGTGATGAGGTACCTGGGCGCGCACGCCAGCAAGTTCGTGTCGTACGCGGTGGCCTCGGTATCGGGCTGCATTCTGGCCGTGTGCAGCTGCACCATCCTGCCGCTCTTCGCCGGCATCTACTCCAGA
>JAUWLR010000111.1 GCA_030613615.1 Candidatus Eiseniibacteriota bacterium | reverse complement strand
TACAACATGGAGACGCAGGAGTACCTCATCGTCAGGGCGCAGACGACGATCTTGGCTCCCGGCGGCGGCGGGCGTCTCCCCGTCATGGGCTTGCCGCCCTCGAATCCCTACGGCGCGCCGGCCGCCGGGCTCGTGCTTGGTTACCGGGTGGGCGCACCCCTCAAGTACCTCGACACGATACAGTACCACCCGACGGGCGCTGCGTACCCCGAGCAGATCCTCGGTCTTCTTGTGACCGAGAAGGTCCGGAGTATCGGCGGGCAGATCACGAACATCGAAGGTGACCGGTTCGTCTACGAGCTCGAGACGAGAGACGTCGAGGCGGCGGCCGTCATTCGCGAGTGCCTCGGGCGGAAGAAGGGCGTCGTGACGCCGTCCGGTCAGCCCGCCGTGTGGCTGGACACCGTCGTCATTGAGAAGAAGCTCGGCGAGGGCGCCGTGAAGGCGCGCGTCCCGGCGATGTACCGCCAGTACGAGCGGTTCGGGATCGATATGGCGAAGCACCCGATTCTCATCTACCCGACGCAGCACTACCAGAACGGTGGCCTCGAGATAAACGACCGGTGCGAAACGCCTGTTCCCGGCCTCTATGCGGCCGGCGAGGTCGCGGGCGGCGTACACGGCACCAACCGGTTGATGGGCAACTCGCTCCTGGACGTGGTGGTCTTCGGGCGGCGGGCCGGGGCGGCTGCCGCGACTCAGGCGGCGGGCGTCAAGACCGCGGGCGTCCTCGGTCTTGATCATCTGAGGGACTACCATGCGGCTCTGAAAGCGGCCGGCATCGAGCCGTCGAATGTCTCGCCGATGTTGCTGCCGGAGTACAGACGCGCCGCGACGGTAGAGAAGAAGATAGAGCTTCTGGCGTAGCCAACCGGCGGTATCAAGCCGGCGTGTCACAAGGTAGGGGCGGAGGACGATGAGAACTCTCATCCTGGGGCTTGGTAGTCAGGGGTTCGAGGGCCAGCGCGTCGGGCTGGAAGTGGCACGCGGTCTGTATACCATGCTCGCGGACCCGGATGTCGACATCGTTGAGGCGTACGACACCGCGATGGACCTCTTCGAGATCGCGGCGGGCTATCACAAGGTCGTGGTCGTGGACTGCATCAGAAGTGGCGAAGGCGACGTCGGGGAACTCAGGAAGCTGGGGTTGTCCGACCTGGATCTCGTCCCTCGAGCCCACGGTCCCGGAGACACGGAGTATCGCGCGACCGTCCACCTGGAGGGCTCGAAGAACATCGGCATCCCTCTGGAGATATCCATCTACGCGATAGAACTGGGCGAGAGCCCGGGAACCCCGATCGAGTCGGACGTCGCCGCGGAAGCCGTGCCCCGACTCGTCGCCCAGATCGCACGCGAGGAGTTCGGAACGCGCGCGATCGGCGGAGACTGGTATTGACCACCGGCCGTGACCGCTGGTGGTAGCCAGACATTCTCTCACTCGGTCACGTCTTCAGGAGCCGACATGACGGCCCAGAAGCTCCCCTCCGACAACGAACTCGTCCGAAGCGCCAAGGCGGGAGACGCCGATGCGTTCGGGGAACTGGTGGAGCGGAACGAGGCCAAGATCTACGGGCTGTGTCTCAAGATGCTCGGGAATCAGGAAGACGCCGAGGACTGCCTTCAGGAGGTGTTTATCAAGGCATTCAAGGCGCTGCCGGGGTTCCGCGAGGAGGCGCGGTTCTCAACATGGCTCTACCGGATCGCCTACAACGAAAGCCTGATGAGGCTCCGCAAGAAGAAACTGGACACCGTCTCCCTGGATCAGCCCGTGGAGCTGGAGGAGGGCGACGTCAGCAGGGACCTGGCCGACTGGACGAACGATCCCCGCGCCGATGTAATGAACAACGAGCTCTCCGACGTGCTCGTGCGGCACGTGAACGAGCTCGACCCGGACAACCGCATCGTCTTCCTCATGCGAGACGTGCACGGTCTCTCGACGAACGATACCGCGGACGCGTTGGGACTCTCCATCCCCGCGGTGAAGTCGAGGCTTCACAGGGCGCGCCTGTTTCTGAGACAAAGGCTGTCGAACTACTTCGACCACGGAACTGAAGCGGGTGAAACCACTGCTCGGATGGACGGCAGGTCCTGAGCGGTCGGTCTCCGAACCAATGTTCAACCGTAGGGAGGGAAGATGAGCAGGAAGCACGCAGGACCCGTAGTGATGGTTCTTGCCGCGGCGCTTCTCGTCGGAGCGGCTGTCTTGTTGACGTCGTGCGGCGGCGGTGAGGCGGAGTTGATTCCCCGCACCATCCTCTTCGGCAATCCCGAGAAGGCGCGTGCGAGGATATCTCCGAACGGCGAGCTCATGTCATACATCGCTCCCGTCGACGACGTGCTCAACGTATGGGTCAAGACGATAGGGGAGAGCGACGACCGCGCGGTGACGCACGACGACAACCGTGGCGTGTTCCGCTTCTTCTGGGCACAGGACCACCACCACATCATCTATCTGCAGGATGTCGGCGGCGACGAGAACTGGCTTCTCTACTCCGTCAACATCGAGAGCGGGGAGACCCGTGAGCTCACGCCCTACGAGGGCGTGCAGGTCCGTGTCCTCGACTACAGTAAGCATCACCCGAACACGATGGTCATCTCGATGAACCGGCAGGACCCGCGCCTTCACGATGTATACCATCTCGAGCTGGACACCGGCGAGCTCACGCTCGTGGCCAGGAACCCCGGGAACATCCTCGGTTGGGTCACGGACTTCAACCTCGATGTTCGCGCGGCGCTCGCCATGGGCCCGACGGGCGATACCGAGCTCCTCTATCGTGACAGCCCCGACGCCACCACGTGGGAGACACTCATCACGTGGGGCGACGAGGACAACATGGTCAGCAGCCCGCTCACCTTCACGAAGGACGGCGGCTCGCTGTACATGATCGACTCGCGAAACGCTAACACCGGCCGTCTCGTCAGGCTGGACCTCGAGACGCGCGAGCTTACGATCATGGCCGAGGATCCGACCTACGACGTCAGCGCCGCCATAGTCAATCCGGCCACCTACGAGATAGAGGCCGTGGCGTTCACGAAGGCCCGGAACGAGTGGACGATCCTCGACGACGCGGTCGCGGACGACTTCGCGGCGATCGAGAAGCTGGACAGTGGGGACTTCAGCATCACGAGCTACGACAACGACTACGACACCTGGATCGTGGCCTTCAGCAAAGACGACGGCCCGGTGCCGTTCTACAGCTACGACCGAAACACGAAGAAGGGCACGTTCCTCTTCGTGCACAAGCCGGACCTCGAGGACTACGACCTCGTGCCCATAGAGCCCATCTCGTTCGCGTCCCGTGACGGGCTGACCATCCACGGCTACATCACCTACCCTCCGCGAGTGGCGCGTCGGAACCTGCCGATGGTCCTGAACGTTCACGGTGGTCCCTGGTACCGCGACTCGTGGGGCTATAACCCCGAAGCACAGTGGCTGGCGAACCGTGGCTACATCTGCCTGCAAGTGAACTTCCGCGGCTCGACGGGCTACGGCAAGGAGTTCCTGAACGCCGGTGACAAGGAGTGGGGCGGCAAGATGCAGAACGACCTCGTCGACGCCGTCAACTGGGCCATCGACAAGGGCATCGCCGATCCCGAGCGCATCGCCATCTACGGCGCGTCGTACGGTGGCTACGCGGCGCTCGCCGGCGCGACCTTCACGCCGGACCTCTTCTGCTGCGCCGTTCCGATGATGGGGCCGAGCAACCTCATCAGCTTCCTCGAAACGATCCCGCCCTACTGGAGCACCATGATCGAGATGATGTACAAACGGGTGGGTGACCCGAGGACGGAAGAGGAGTTCCTGAAGTCGCGTTCACCTCTGTTCAGCGTTGACAAGGTGAAGATCCCCATGCTCATCGCGCAGGGCGCCAATGACGTGCGCGTAGTGCAGGCGGAGTCCGACCAGTTCGTAGAGGCGATGAGGGCCAACGGTCTCGAGGTCGAGTACATCGTCTTCGAGGATGAGGGGCACGGGTTTGCCAAGCCGGAGAACCGGCTTAGGTTCTATGGTGATGCGGAGAGGTTCCTGGCGAAGCACATGGGCGGACGTTCGGAGGACGAACCCGCTCAGTAGGCCGGGTCCTCTCACGAGAGAGAATAGAAGGAAGCTTCACGGGGATATCCACGCTGTTGCCGGCCGGTCACCAGGGCCGGTCGGCGACGGCGACGGGCGGTCGAGCGAAAGGACCGAGGGCCGGTGTCACACGTAGACGACTGCAAGAGGTTCATTCAGTGCCTCTCGGAGCACTTCGACGGGGAGCTTGACGCCGAACTCGAAGTCGAGTTCATGCACCACATCCAGTACTGCGAGAAGGCCAGGACGATCCTGCACACGTTCGAGCGCACGATCATCCTGCACAGGCAGACCGGCGGAACGACTCTCCCTCCCGGTATCCACGAGCGACTGCGCGCCGCGCTCAAGGCGTGTCAGGAGAGCCACGAGTAGCCCCAGCTTGTCGAGAGACCACAACTCCGACCATTACCCATGGCCCGACGGCCGCCAGTCTTGCGGACGCGGGCCCGATGTGTTACTCGTCTAAACGTAGAAGCGCGCCGCGGGGGCGCCGAACGTAAGGAGAACCAGAGAAAGGCAGGAACCGCATGCCACCTGCGATGCGAGAGGGAGGACGTCTGGTCGTGGTCGGAGGTGTCGCGGCAGGTATGAGCGCTGCGAGCCGCGCGAGACGGCTCCGGCCGGACGTCGAGATCGTCGTATTCGAGAAGGGCGGAGACGTGTCGTACGGCGCGTGCCTCCTCCCGTACTTCGTGTCCGGTCTGATTCCGAGCAGGGAGAAGCTGGTCCAGTACGAAGCCGATTTCTTCCGGAACGAGCGGCACATGGACGTCCGGCTCAATACCCCCGTGACGGCTCTGGACCCGATCGGCCGGACAGTGACGTTTCAGGGACCCGACGGGGGGAACGCCAGTCTCCCGTTCGATGCCCTGGTGCTCGGGACCGGCGCCGTGGCCGTGAAGCCACCGCTCCCCGGGATCGACATCCCCGGAGTGGCGACTCTTCACACGCTGGCCGACGGAGAGAGTCTGCGGGAGCGGGTGGAATCCGACGGCGTCAGGAACGCGACGATAGTGGGAGCGGGCTACATCGGTCTCGAGATGGCCGAGGCGCTCGCGTCACGGGGCATCACGGTCACCGTCATCGAGCTGCTTCCGACGGTTCTCCCGACGTTCGACCCCGACATGAGCGAGCTCGTGGAGCGCGAGCTTCTTGACAAGGGCGTGAGCGTGCGGAAGGAGACGAGCGTCGAGGGCTTCGAGCCGAGAGACGGCTCAACTGAGCTGGGCTACGTGCTGGCAGGAGGGCAGAGGCTCGAGGCCGACCTCGCGCTCGTGTCCGTCGGCGTCCGCCCCGCTGTGGGGTTGGCCACAGCTGCCGGCGTGGAGCTGGGTACGACCGGCGCCATCAAGGTGGACGCGCGCCAGGTGACGAGCGAGCCTTCTGTTCTTGCCGCCGGGGATTGTGCAGAGGCGACTCATGTGGTTACGGGCCGGCCGGTGTGGATTCCGCTGGGCACCACTGCGAACAAGCAGGGTAAGCTCGCCGGCGAGAACGCGGTCGGGGGCGGTGCCCGGTTTGGGGGCGTCGCAGGGACGAACATCGCGAAGGTGTTCGATCTCGAGGTCGCGCAGACGGGTCTGACTGAACGCGCGGCATCCAAAGAGGGGCTGGCGGCGACTTCCGTCCGGATCAGGTCCCTCTCGAAGGCGCACGCATACCCGGGCGCCGGGGCGGTTCACGTCAAACTGGTCTTCGAGCCCGAGGGCGGGCGACTGCTCGGCGGTCAGATTATCGGAAGAGAGGGAGCAGGGAAGCGGATCGATACGATCGCCACGGCGCTCCACGCGAAGATGACGGTCAGGGATCTTGCGGATGTCGATATGAGCTACGCTCCGCCCTTCTCGCCGGTCTGGGACCCGGTAGCGATGGCGGCCCTCCAGGCTTTGAGGAAGGTCCGGTCTTAGGAAGTCCACAGTTCCATCCTGAAAGCCACGATTCGAGGACGCGGTGATGTCAGTGAGTTCACACGACAGCGAAACGCGGGTTCCCGAGGGCCGGGCCGTCCTGCACGGGACGCCGGTCTCACCCGGCATCGCGGTCGCCCCGGCATTCGTCTACGGCGACATCCTCGACGAGATCGAGGTGCGCACGATCGACGCTTCCGAGGTGGAGGGCGAGCTTGCGCGGCTTCATGATGCCATCGCGCTGGTCAAGAAGGAACTCCTTCGCGACACCGAGCAGGTGACGCGGGAACTCGGCCAGGACAAGGCGGACATCTTCCTCGTGCACTCGATGATCCTCGAGGACAAGTCGGTGCTCGATGCCATCCTCGACGCCATCAGAAACGACCACGTCAACGCCGAGGCGGCCGTCGCCCAGGAGATGAAGCGGGTGGCGGCGGTTCTCTCGTCCGCGGACGACCGCTATCTGCGCGACCGGGCCTACGACGTCAGCGACATAGGCAAGCGCGTCATCGAACGGATGCTCGGGGTCTGGGCGCACTGTCCCCTGTCGCAGCCCATGATCCTGGTCTCGAGGGAGCTCCGGGCCAGCGACACCGCCTCGATGGAGCGAGGACGGATACTGGGGTTCGTAACCGAGCTCGGGGGCACGGAGTCGCACGCGGCGATCCTGGCGCGCTCACTTGGCGTCCCGGCGATGGCGGGGGTCGAGGGAATTCTCGACAAGGTTCGCACGGGCGAGGTCGTCGCGATGGACGGCGCCCTGGGCGTGGCCGTTGTTGCCCCGTCCGCCGATACCCGGGCGCGCTACGAGCGCATGCGCGAGGAGGAAGCCAGGGAGCGCCACGAGCTGGCCTCGGTCCTGGAACTTCCGGCGGTCACGCGCGACGGGACCGAGATAGCGCTCATGAGCAACGTCGCATCGGGCGATGAGGCACGGCGGGCCGCGGAGCTGGGCTCCGACGGCATCGGGCTCCTTCGCAGCGAGATGGTATTCATGTCGGCGAATCTGTTCCTGGATGAGGACGCTCAGTTCAAGGCCTACCGGGAAGCGGTCGAGGCCATGGCCGGCAGGCCGGTCACCATCAGGACGCTGGACGTAGGCGGCGACAAGTTCGTCGGAACAGAGAACCCGCTCCGCGAGCACAATCCCAACCTCGGCTACCGCTCGACGCGGGTGCTCCTCGATCGCCCCGACCTCCTGCTGGCTCAGTTCAGGGCGATCCTCCGCGCGAGCTCGCCGGGAACGGTGCGTATCCTGCTGCCCATGATCTCCTCGGTGGAAGAGCTGCGCCAGGCGCTCGGCAGGCTGGACGAGGCGAAGAGTGAGCTCAGGCTCAAGGGCATCGCCTTCGACGAGAACATTCTGGTCGGCGTGATGATAGAGATACCGTCGGCGGCGATGGTTGCCGACCGCCTCGCCAAGGAGTGCGACTTCCTGAGCATAGGTACGAACGATCTCGTGCAGTATACACTCGCCGTCGACCGCGGCAGCTCGTACGTGAGCCGTCTTTACAGGCCGCACGACCCTTCCGTGCTCGCTCTCATCGCGCGAGCCGTCGAGGGAGCCGCCTCGGCGGGGAAGCCCATCTCCCTGTGCGGAGAAATGGCCGGCACGCCCGCCTACGTCCCGCTCCTGATCGGTCTCGGACTGCGGGAGTTCAGCGTTTCCAACGGCCGACTGCCCGGGACGAAGAAGGCGATCAGGGACGTCGACCTGGACACCGCCATCTCACTGGCGAAGGAAGCCGTCGCCGCCATTACGGCGAGCGCCGTCGGGGCTCTCCTGGGTCTCGACGGCGGCTGACATCACGAGGAGCCTGGGAATCACATGAGAAGACGCCCTCGACCCACCGCCACGACGAGAGCCCGCTCCTCGTCGTCGACCATTTGCGCGGCCGCCGTCCTTGCGGTCGCGGTTCTGCTATCCAACCTGCCCGCGCACGCGTCCTGGCGCGCCCGCGCGGACTCGCTGTTCTCTGAGGCTGATTTGCGCTTCAGCCATGGGAATTACGGTGACGCGGCCGATCTCTACGCACTGACGATAGATGCCATAGAGTCGAACGCCGGCGCTTCACCGGCTGCGTACTTCGTCGACCTCGCTGCCAGGAGCCTCTTCCTGATGGCGCGGTCCCACGAGCACCTCGCGGAGTGGGAGTCCGCGCTCGTCGGTTACTCCCTCTCACTCACGGAGCTCAGTGAGGTTGAGGACCTCATCCGACTCCGCCTGGCGGCGTGTCACGCGGGAATGGGCGAGCCCGGTCTCGCGATGGAGGAGCTTCGCACCGTCATCGACGACGGTGCAGACACCCCG
>JAUWLR010000157.1 GCA_030613615.1 Candidatus Eiseniibacteriota bacterium | reverse complement strand
CCCCCCCGGCCGTGGGCCCCGAACCCCGGCCCCGGCCCGGGTCGGGGGCGCCGCCGGCCCCCCAAGACGGGTTGGAGCCAGACGATGCTATTTCAGCAGCACCATCTTCCTGCTTGTTCTCTCGTCGCCGGCTGCCAGCTTGTAGAAGTAGACGCCGCTCGCGGCACGCTCTCCGTCGCTGGTCCTGCCGTCCCAGTGAGCCATGTGGGCGCCGGCATCCATGTGGCCGTCGAGCAGGGTCGCAACCCTGCGGCCGGCCACGTCGTAGACCTCAAGCGTCACATCGCCGGGCTCGGTCAAGTTGAAGGCGATCGCGGTCTTCGGGTTGAAGGGGTTCGGCATGTTCTGCGCGAGCCCGAACTTCCCGCCGAAGTAGTCGCCGGACACGCCCGTCGGATTGACCGCGATGTCCTCGTTGCCGCGCGGTTCGATCTTGTAGTTACCGATGGTGTATGCCACCACGCCCCTCACGTAGACGTTGTCGCCGTTCGAGGGCACGTAGTCGTACTCGGCGTAGTCGTCCACGCGACACGTATCGCCGGCGGCGCCGTTGGATATGGCCCACTCGCCGAAGCCCATGTCGTCGTCGTAGACAGTGCAGTCCTCAGCGTGGACGTACACGCTCTCGAACTGCTCACCGGACACGACATTCTGCAACATGCCCGTGGCGATACTGGCCGGGCTGACCGGCTCACCCGGGGCTGACGCGATCTGCGCTGCTTCGGGAAAGTGCAGCGCGATCTCTGTCTGGCCGTAGTACTCCTCCACCTCGCCGCAGACAACCAGGTAGTCGCCGCGCTCGAAGGAGACGGTGCCGGTCCTGTCGTAGACCCTGATGCCGTGCCACGCACCAGACTCTTCCTGAATGTAGAACGTGTTGTCGTTGAAGATCCCGGGCTCGACCGTCACGTAGCCCTCGACATTGACCGCGAGCGTGTCCATCGGCGACGTGTCGCCTCCCGGCGGCACTTCCTGCACGCTCTGAATGGTCGTCGTGCCAACGTAGTAGCTGTAGCCGCCGACCGAGGGCTTCTCCGCGTCCATGCCCGCCGCATCGGCGCACTCGATGTAGTAGTAGATGCGCGTCCCCGCCGTCTGCCCGGGAACGTCACCCTCCCAGGTGCCGGTGTACCTGGCCTCGCTCATCGGCACCGTGTTGGGATAGGGCCTCCCCCAACTGTAGGACCAGTGCAGCGTGGCCGATGCGATACCGACGTCGTCGTCGAGGGTCGCAGAGATGGTCGTGACCACCCCGTCGGCCGGCGGGACCGGCGTATATCGCACGTGGCTGATGCGCGGCGGGCCGATGATGTCCTCGTCGTAGCGAGGCTGGAGCTTGAACTCGCTGTAGGAGTAGAACACAATGCCGCGGAGTTCCGCGAGCGAATCGAGCACCTCCGGGTCGTAGGTGTAGTAGGCCTCGTCGTCGACCAGGCAGTCGACGGCCGAGCTGTCCCTGCATTTCCAGACGCCGTAGCTGTCAGGCTCGAACGTCACCGTGGCATCAACGACTCGCACCAGCTGGCCCTCGTAGTACTCAGCGTCCAGGCTGTCCGGGGCGATCGCCTCCGTCTCCACGTCCGTGTAGCCGTAGTTCGCGTGGCCGGAGGACTCGATGGCCATCGACTCGGTGAAGTGCCTGGTGACCTCCGTCAGGCCGTAGTACTCGGTGACGTAGCCGCTGAACGTGACGAGGTCGCCCTCCTGCACAGGCGTGGGCGTGCCGGGCATGTAGCATGCTATGCCACGAAACTCGCCCGTGCCGTCGTGGATGTAGAAGAGGTCGTCTTCCATGATGTCGGTAGCCATCGTGACAATGCCCTGGACATTCACGGGCAGCCCGACGTATCCGGACGCGTCACCGCCCGGCTCGACGAACTGAATGTTGTAGATCGGCGTGATACCTACCCTGTAGGAGTAGGGGTCGCTCATGGCCGCCGCCGGGTAGTTCATGACGGCGCCTTGGTTGTCCACGGCGCGCATGAAGTAGTCCACTATATCGTCGTCGAAGACTGCCGACGCAGGAATGGCGGCCGTGTAGAGAGAATCGCTCGTCGACGCCGCGACCTTGCTCCAGCTTCCGGTGCCGACCTTGTAGTAGACCATGACGGAGTCGATTGTCCCGTCGTCGGTCACGTACGCGCTGATCATGGTATCGTCGTTCTCGTTCGGCGGGATCGGCGAGTAGCGCAGTGTGCTGATCCACGGAGGCGTGTTCTCGACGTTCTGCGCGCCGGGCGTCGGCGCCTGCAGGGTCCAGTCGTTGATGCTCATGTCCGTATCGGTGCTGGACGAGTCACGTCCCAGCGTGTTGCCAAGGTAAGGAATCCCCTGGAACGCGTTGTCGTCAGCGCCGTCGTCCGAGAACGGAGAGACGCACGGGTCGGTCGAGCACTCGACCGGGTCGATGTACTCGACAAGGTCGACCAGATTCGCCGGACCGCTGCTCGGGTCGCCGTCGTAGAGATAGACGACGTCCGAGTCGCTGGTCGGGCTCGAGCAGATGACGCCGTATCCCATGCCGCCGACCAGCTGGATCTCTTCGCTGTAGTTGGTCGCCGGGGTGGGCGTCAGGAGGACCATGTTCGCAACGAGCGGGCTATCGTGTTCGAACGATGCAGAGTCGTCATACTGCTCGAACGCCGGCCAGATGCCGAACTCCCAATAGAACGAGTCGTCGTACTCGGGGACGGCGCTCTCGTCACCGTCCTTTGCGACGACCAGGTAGCCGTCGGGCGGGATCATGATCGGCGACGCGTCCGGGAACTGCCACAGGTCTTCGCCTCCGCACGCCTCGTCGTACTCAACGCCCGTGAGCACCCAGCCGCTGATGTCGATGAGGCCATCGGTCGGGTTGTAGAGCTCGATGAACTCGGAGCCGTCGAAGTAACCGTTGCCGTCGCAGTAGATCTCGTTGATCACGATGTTGTCGCCCGCGGGATCGGCCGCGGCCACCCCGAAAGCGCACACGAGGACCACCAGGGTTGCGATGGGTAGTCTCGTCATTTCAGGTCCCCCTTCTCCAAAGGACTCTCCGTCTCAATATTCCCGGAATTGCATATCAACACGTGTTCTCTCGCCGTCGCACCTCCTTTGTGCCGACAGACAGCTATCCGCTCGGCGTCGGGCGAAAGCAGGACAACGCCCTCCGCACGCGGCAGCAGCTTATTCCACGTCACGCCATCATATCACATTCAATGGTGCTTGTCCAGCTTCCTGACGCACCGACAAGAGCAGAGGGCCCGCGAACCACCCGGTCCGGGGCCCTCCTCGTGATCTCATCTGTCGCTGCCGGGACTTCGGGAGTCCACGTCGGGGCGACCCTGTCGGTCCGGCGGCTGGGAGATGCTGTCTGCTACTGGTACGCTCCGCCCGACTCAGCCTCCGGGGGAGCCAGCGGCTCCATTCCCTCCATGGCGGCAGCTAAGGTCGAATCGAGCCCTGACGTGTCGTCGCGAACCCAGCGCCCGTCCATGTTCTCCTCTATCGGCGAGTGACGCTCGATGTAGTGCACGGTGGCGTCCATGCACGTCGTCGAGGTCCTCATCTTCTTCTCCTCCGGCACCAGCGGCAGCATGTAGAGCCCCGCGTTGCCGGTGGCGAGGAAGTCAGACGTCACCACCCTGTAGATCCTGTCGGGCTGCCACGGCTCTCCCCCGACCTCGAAGTAGGTGACGCGGTCGTAGTCCGGACGCGTCTTGTTGTAGATGATCTTGCCACCGGCCATGTACACACCGTGGTGCCCGGCGCTGACGCGGTACTCGATGACCTCTTTCAGCAACCTCCCGTCCATCTCGAAAACCATGAGGCTGTTGCCGAACGGAAGAACCCGGAAGACCTGCCTGGGGGGCACGGACCCGGCGGGGATCTCGTCCCTGATGCCACCCAGGTTCGTGAAGGCGAAGTCGGCCGACACCTCCTCACGCATGGCGTCGCAGACGAGGTTGCCCATGCGGGTCTCTCCCTCTCCGCCCCTGGTCAGGTCGACGTTGGTGCTACCGAGCACGCGGTCCATCCCCTGCTCGGCCTCCACCACTCTAGCCTCGACCATGGAAGCCATCTCGTCCTCGGGCCACCACTCGTCCTCGAAGAGCGTCATCAACACGCCGCGGTAGCTGGGCAGCTCGTAGCCGGCGAGCGTCTTCGTCACGGGGTCGATCAGGAAATCGATATGGCCGACGCCCGAGCCGCGCCCATACGTCTGAAAGAGAAGCGTGTGGGTCGTGGGCTCCTCCCAGGGCTTGTCGAAGCCCTTGTGGATGTGCCCGCAGAAGAACACGTCGATCCCGGGAACGTAGTGCGATATCTCGATCGTGCTCGGGCCCCATGTACTCTCCTCGAGCGGCTCGCGCACGTTCTCCGCTTCCCGCTCTTCCTCCTCCTCGATCATCTCCATGTAGCTGGACTCGGGGTCGTACGGGAGTCCTATGTGTCCGGACACGAACACGAGGTCCGCGCCCTTATCCCGGACCTCCTGGACGTACTTGCGCGCGGTCTCGATCTCATCGAGAAACGCAACGGCCGAGACGTGATCCGGGAACGCCATCTTCGGCGTGTCGGTCGTCGTGAGCCCGATGATCGCCACCTTGATGCCGCCGTAGTCCTTGATGATGTAAGGAAGGACATACTCGACCGGCTCGCGCGATTCGGCCCAGACGAGATTGGCGGAGAGGACCGGCATCTCCGAGATCTCGATCAGGTCCCAGAGGTTCTCGAACCCCTCGTCGAAGTCGTGGTTGCCCACGGTCCAGAGATCGATGCCCATCGTGTTGAAGTACTCGATGACCGACTCGCCCTTCCTGAAGTTACCGACGGGCGTGCCCTGGAAGATGTCGCCCTGATCCATGACAAGGACGTAGCTGCCCTCTGCCTCCGCACGTTCCCTGACTGAGCCGATGTACGGCGCGGCCGACGCGGCTCCGCCCAGCGGGGGCGGGAACTCCCGGTTCATGAACGTCGCCCCGCTTCTGTCGATACCCCCGTGGATGTCATTCGTGAAGATGACCGACAGCCTGATAAGCCCATCTTCGCCCGACGCGGATGG
>JAUWLR010000183.1 GCA_030613615.1 Candidatus Eiseniibacteriota bacterium | reverse complement strand
GAGCCCATCAAGCCGACCGGCATCTCGCGAACCTACCCGAACATGATGACGAGAGAAGGCGTCCGGGGAATGGAGTACAACGCGTGGAGTGAGGGCAACCCGCCCGAGCACACGACCATACTGCCCTTCACCCGCATGCTGGCGGGTCCGCTTGACTACACGCCGGGCATCTTCGACCTCACGTTCGACGAGTACAAGCCCGACAACCGGGTCCACACGACGCTGGCGAAGCAGCTCGCGCTCTACGTCGTGCTCCTGAGCCCGCTCCAGATGGCGGCCGATCTACCGGAGAACTACGAGGGCAATCCCGCGTTCGAATTCATCGAGCGCGTCCCGTGCACGTGGGACGAGACGCGCGTGATCGACGCCGTGATCGGCGACTACGTGGTCATCGCCAGGCGGAGCGGCGACGAGTGGTTCCTGGGAGCCATCACGGACGAGCATGCGCGCGTCCTCGAGGTGGACCTCGGCTTCCTGCCGCGTGGGAGAAGCTACAGGAGGGCGCGCGTTTTCCGCGACGCGCCGGACGCTCACTGGGAGACGAACCCGACAGCCGTGAACATCTCGACGATGGAGGTGTTCCCCGGGCGAACACTGAAGCTCGAACTCGCCCCGGGGGGCGGCGCGGCCGTCCGCTTCACACCCTTGCTCAGAGAAATCCCTGGAGAACCGGAATCCAAGTGATAGGGAGGAGACACGTGAGAGGACGCAGTATCACACCCAAGGGCGCGTTGCTCGCCCACGCGCTCGTGCTGGTTGTCGCCTTCACACCGGTCGCAGCCGCCCAGGACGCGGCATACAACCTGCCACCGGGCGACAGCCCACCGCCCACGGTGTTCGACCGCATCGCGAACGCAGGTACAGCGGACGACCACGACGGTGCCGATCACGTCATCGTCTACAATCGCACCGTCAACCGCGTGAGGTCATCGGGCGTCACGTACACCGACGACTACCTGCTGTACAAGGTCCTCACACCTGCCGGGTGTCGGAACCAGTCGGTGCAGCGGTGGCGCTACGAACCGTGGAGCAGCTTCGTCGACGTGCGGGAGGTCAACATAGTCCGCGGTGAGGAGAGGATACCGGTGGACGTCGCGCTGATCCACGAACTGCCGGCCCCGCAGTCCGGCATCTACTGGAACGCCGCCATCAAGACGCTTCAGCTGCCGCGCCTCCGCGTGAACGACGGCATCGAGCTCCGCGTTTTCAGGAAGGGCTACAGCTACGCGCTGCTGGCGGAGGAAGGCGGGGAGCCGGCCGCCGCACTCTCTGGCACAGGAGCCGGCGGGGCGCGCGACGTCGAACAGACGACGCCACCCAACCACGTGCCGGACGATGACAAGTACATCCCACCCATGCCGGGCGAGTACTTCGACATCGTGCTCTTCCAGACGAACGTGCCCATCGTCGAGAAGGAGTACGTGCTGAGCCTGCCGTCCGACAATCGGCTGCACTCGGAGGTCTACAACGGCCCGCTCTACTCGAGCACGACCTACTCCGCGGACCGCACCCGATACGCATGGTGGACCCACGACGTGCCTCCGAGGCCCAGCGAGCCGCGGGCGGCCGGCTGGAGCGACGCGGTCCCCAAGGTCGTGGTGGCGACCGTCGAGAGCTGGGAGGCGAAGAGCAGGTGGTTCTTCGATGTCAACGAGGGACAGTTCGAGGTCACGCCCGAGATCCAGCCCAAGGGCGAGGAGATCTTCGAGGTCGCGGGAGTGACCGGTGCGTCGGAGGAGCGCAAGGCCGAGGCGCTCGTTCACTGGGTGGCCCAGAACATCCGATACAGCGGGCAGACGATGGGCGAGGGCGAGGGGTTCACGCTGCACTCGGGCGCCATGATCTTCGAGCAGAGAAGCGGCGTCTGCAAGGACATCGCCGGCATGCTGGTAACGATGATGCGCGCGGCCGGGATGGACTCCTACGCCGCGATGACCATGGCAGGGAGCCGCATAGAGACCACTCCCGCCGACCAGTTCAACCACTGCGTGTGCGCGCTCAGAAAGGCCGACGGCGGGTTCGAGATGTACGACCCGACGTGGGTCCCGTACATGAACGACATCTGGTCAAAGTATGAGACGGAACAGCAGTACCTCATAGGCTCTCCAGAGGGACATGGGCTCGCGAGCATCGACTACAGCCCGCCCGAGGAGTCGCCCCTCTTCATCAGGCACGACGCCACACTCAGCGAGGACGGCACACTCGCGGGCACTCTGAAGCTGTCGGGCGCGCGCGCGATGGACTCCAGGCTGCGCAACCTCGTCAGCGGAGGTCGCATCCTAGACGTCGAGAACCGCATCGCCGAGCTCTTGTCGAACATCGGGAATCGCGTCGAGATCGCACGGCTCGACCACGTCACGGTCAACGACTTCAGCGAGAACGCGTGGATCGAGGTCGACTACAGGATCCCCGGGTTCGCGCTGCCGGTGGGAGAGGGCCTGGAATTCCGTAGCCCCATGATGGCCGTCACCATGGGCAACGGCTGGCTCTTC
The DNA here is from genome assembly GCA_030613615.1 of Candidatus Eiseniibacteriota bacterium. Taxonomy (GTDB): domain Bacteria; phylum Joyebacterota; class Joyebacteria; order Joyebacterales; family Joyebacteraceae; genus JALGZG01. The sequence continues at coordinate 1,543 of JAUWLR010000183.1, read as the reverse complement.
AGGGCAGGCGCCTACGACTGGGCCGACGAGCGCGAGGGCGACCTCTTCCTGTGGTTCACGCAGCTGATCGACGGCAGCGAGACCCTCAGGCTGCCCCGTGGTTACGAGGTGGTCGACCCGCCGGCATCCGACGAGGTCGATGAGACGTACGCTTACTTCAAGGGCGAGAGCGAGATGGACGGACGCAACCTGGTGATCACGCAGCACGCCGAGGTGCGGCGGCGCCAGATACCTCCCGACGGCTACGCGGGTTTCAAGACCGCGCTGGATGAGGCTCACGACTGGGCCGATCGCGTGTATCGCGCGGAGAAGGGAGGCGAGCGATGAAACGCCAAACGCACCCGACCCAGGTTCTTCCATCGGCGCTGCTCCGGGCTATGCTTGTCGCGCCTTTCCTCATCTCAGCCCTGGTACTGCTGTCCGCGGTCCCGGCCGGCGCCAGCCCGGAGTCCGCGGTAGGTGGGCACGACATCGGCGAACTCATGGCCGCGGCTGAGGAACATTACGACCTTACGAGACTCGACGCCGTGCTTCTTCTCGAAGACATGACGGTCGCCGTAGCTGCCGGGAGCAGGCGGACGACGGTCCACCGCGTCGCGTGGCTGGGTACGGAGATTGGACTGGACGCGTACGGGGACCTGAGAATCCCGCACAACACCGGCACCGCCACGCTCGAGGTAGTCGCTCTGCGCACCTGGATGGACGGGCGGTGGTGGCCGGACGAGTCGGAGATCAGCCCAACCGCCGTCGTCGAGACCACACCCGGCGCGATCCAGAGTGCGGACGACTACACGACGATGCGCGAGACGATGCTCTTGCACGACGGCATCGAGCTCCCGTGCATCGTGGAAACCATCTACACGATCACGGAACGCCGGCCGCCCCAGTACGGGTTCGACGGGCTGTGGATCTTCCAGAAGGCCGATCCGGCCGTGATGACGCGCCTCGCCATCGAGGTTCCGAAGGGCGTTACTCTGCGCCACGCGGAGCGGAACGGAGCGCCCGAGCCTGCGCTCGACCGCAGCGGGGCGGATGCCGATACATACGTGTGGCGCGCCGAGTTCGTCGACCGTCTGGCCCGACCGCTCACCGGGGGGGCGACCGCGTACGCCCCGCACGTCGCGTGGTCGACCTGGGAGAGCTGGTGTGCGCTCGGTGAGGCCGTCGCGGCTTCGGTGAAAGCAGCGGCCTCCGTGAACGAAGCGCTCGCCGACAGCGTCGCGAACTTCGTCGACGGCCGTCCGGTCCCGCTCGCTAGGGCAGAGGCCGTGGCGGCCTTCATCAACGAGACGACCCGGGCGGTCCGGTACGACGACTCGCACTGGCAGTTCGCGCCGCGGGAGGCCATCCGGACGTGGAACACGGCCTACGGGCACAGAATGGACAGAGCCGTGCTCGCCGCTGCCCTCTTCGAGGAGGCCGGGGGGGCGGTCACGCCGGCGTCCCTGGGCGCGGCGCTCTGCTGGACGGACGACGAGGTGCCGACCCTCGCGCGCTTCGACGGACTCCTGCTCCACCTGGACGATATCGGGGCGCTCTATGA
>JAUWLR010000276.1 GCA_030613615.1 Candidatus Eiseniibacteriota bacterium | reverse complement strand
GTCCTGCTGTCGATGCTCGTCGTAATCGGCACAGGCACCTTCCTTCCTCACTTACTCCGGAGGCAGCATTGCCACTATGCGGCCCATCGAGGACTCGCGCTCTATCCCTCTGAGCGGGAAGCCCCCGACCCAGCAGCGCTTGTTGCTGACCTCCTCGATCTCGCCGCCCAAGTTCTCCGCATGGACGAGCCCCTGGGGAAAGAGCTTGAGGTGCATCACCTGGTAGTAGGTCTCGGGTGGAAACATCTCGTCCCAGCCCTTGCCGTAGTCCGCTTTGAGCTTGGCCTCGGCCTTCTCGAAGAGGCCGGGGTGCCAGTCCTTGATGATAGTGTTCATCGGATGGTCGGCGCTGCCGCAATCGACGCCTATCCACTTGAGCTTCATCTTGAGCGCCCACTTGTGAAACTCCGGGTCGGGCCCGGGGTGCTTGACGAAGTAGCGGATCTCGTCCGAGCCCTTCTGGTCCCACGCGTACCTGTGGTAGCCGGTGTCAATAACGAGGATGTCGCCTTCCTTCACCTCCACCTTGCTCGTGATCATCTCCGGCGAGTAGAGGCTGTAGTCCTCGACCTCGTCAGAGATGTCGACGACGACGCCCTGGCCTATCCACTCCTCGAGCGGAACGTTCCCGATGGCGCGTCCGCTCGGATGGAAGTGGATCTCGCCGTCCATGTGCGTGCCGACGTGGTTGCTCGTCGTCATGATCTGCCCGTTCGCGCCCTGCCCCATGTGCGCGCCCGCGATTCGCTTGAAGTACTGGAGGCCGAGCGGCATGTAGCTCGGCCACGGCGGCGTGTGGATGGAAAGCCGCTGCGTGAGGTCGTAGACCTTCACCTTGTCCATGAAGTCGAGGAAGTCGGCGGTTGTCATTGTGGTCCTCCTGTCGAGTCGGCTGTCGCGCCGCGTGCAGGCCCGCCGCGGCATCGGGCGTTACCCCTGTCCCATGAACTGCGCCACACCGCTCATCAGCATCTGGATGGCGACCGCGACGAGCACCATGCCCATGAGACGCTCGATGGCGGTCAGGGCCTTCTTCCCGAGCAGCCGAACGAGCGGCCCCGACGCGCAGATGATGATGCCAGACACGAGCCACGCGAGAACCACAGCACCCAACCACTCGGGCCAGCGCACGGGCTCGCGGGTCATGATGAGAAGGACGGACGCCATCGCCGACGGCCCGGCGACGTACGGGATCGCGAGCGGTACGATGAACGGCTCGCCGTCGGGCGTGTCCTCGCTTAAGCCCCCTGAGCGCGGGAAGATCATCTTGATGGCGATGAGAAGCAGCACCGTCCCGCCGGCGGCGGTCAGTGCGGTCTCGCTGATCTGGAGGAGCTGAAGGAGGTATCGCCCGAGGAACAGGAAAGCCAACAGCACGCCGAGCGCGATCAGGAGCTCTCGAACGATGACCCGCCTGTACCGCTCCGGCTTGACGTGACTCATCGCGGTCATGAAGAGCGGGATGTTCCCGAACGGGTCCATCACTATGAAGAGGAGCATTGCCGCTGAGAAGATGGTCATTGCGCGAGCCTCCGCGCCAGCCCCTCGAACGCCTTCGGGAAGGGCTCAAGCGACGCGGACAGCACGCCCGCTCCCACCTGACCGACACCGGGCTCGCGGTGCGCGACGCCGGTGTCGATGAACGGCAGGATGTTCTTCTCTATCACTTTGACGACG
>JAUWLR010000044.1 GCA_030613615.1 Candidatus Eiseniibacteriota bacterium | reverse complement strand
GTGTTTAAGCAACGAGATTCTGTCCTCCTAACTGCAACGAGATAATGTCCCCTACGGGAGGGGTGCTGGTTTGGAGGCGAGGTAGATCTGTAGTATCTGCCTGGCGCCCTTTGGATCGCCCTTCATTCTTGGTTTCCAGGAGCGGAGGGGCTCCCGGAGTTCCGTGGCCGAGTGTGTGGCGATCCTGGCATCGTGGTACCAGACAGTCCAGGCGCCGTCGAGATGCTGCCTGACCAGGACCTTGGCCTTGGCGAAGCTGCGTCGGCCCTTTCCGGGCGGTATGTCGATGATGAGACCTCCTAGTCGGACGCAGTTGTCATTGGCGACGGTGGCCTCATAGGCGAAGGCGATCTTGAGGTACCGCTCCTTCCTGGAGACCATCTGGAAGTCAGAGTCTTTCTGTGCGGGTTCCTTGGCGAAGCGTCTGTTGTAGCGGTCGATGAAGACGTCTTCGAGCCAGCGGTTGGCGTGGTCGATGTCGGTGATGCCATGGAGTCCGAGCTCAGCGATGAGGCGGTCCTGAAGGACACCGAAGCCACGCTCGACCCTTCCCTTGGCCTGTGGTGAGTAGGCCGTGATGGGTCTGATGCTGAGGTCTTTGAGGACCCTTCCGAGGTGAGTAGGGAAGCGAACGCCTGCGATCTCTTCCTCGAGGCTCCAGTAGTTGTCGGCTCGTTTGTGGATGGTATGGCGGTCCTGGTAGACGGAGAGGGGCTTACCGTGTCTTCTGATGACCATGTCGAGAAGGCGGAGATACCCGACGCACGACTCGTGAGGAACGAAGACCGCTCCGAGCAGTCTGCCGTCGGCATCGTCGATGGCGCTCATGAGGCAGCACGGCGGTCGATCCTGGTCGAACCAGCGATGCGGGCTTCCATCCCACTGCATCATGATGCCCACCCTGGGTCTGCGTTCGCGCCTGGAGTGGTGCTTAGGAGGCCGGCGCCTGCGCTTGGGTGGTTTGCCGGCCGCTCTGAGGATCCGTCTGACGGTCTCGCGGCTGAGGTGGATGTTCTCCCGCTCCTCGAGCATCTCTGTGAAGTGGGTGTCGTTGAAGTCGCCGTATGTCAGCTCATGGAGGGCGACGACCCGCTCGGCGTCTCCCTTGGCGAGCGCATGTTCTACGGGTCGGCCTCTGTTCCGATGAGCAAGTGCGGCGGCCCCACCTGCGGCGTAGCGCTTCTTGAGGCGCCTGGCCTGACGATAGCTGATGCCGAGCAACACGGCGGCCTGCCTGAGTGTCAGCACCCCGGCAGCAACCCGCTCCAATACCTTGGCTCTATGGGTCTCTCTGTGACTCAAAACGACGGTCCCCTTCATGTGCGCCCCCTCCTTGGAGAGGACATTTTCTCATTGCAGTTACTGGGGACATAGTCTGATTGCTTAGACACGCGCCGGCGGTCGAGTTGACACCCGGCAGGACCGGTGATAGAGGCTCACACGATTTGCCCCGTTGGCCCGTGTTGGAGCCCGTTCTCAGGGAGTCCGACGCCCGTCACCCTCAGTGAGGAGAAAGACAATGACAAGGCGCAGTCTCGTGCTCGTCACCGCTCTGGCTCTCACCGCTCTCCCGTCCCTGGCCGCCGCGCAGCATACCTACGGAGACGGCTTCGGGATCGGCGGCGTTCTTCTCCCCAGCGGGTCCCCGACCCTCTTGGGAATCACCCGGATAGGAGACTCCCTGGGACTGGAGTTCTCGGTAGGGCTCGACGTGATGGACGACGGCGACTTCTCGTCAACCGACGTCGGGGCGGGTGTCGCTATCAAGCAGTACCTGACCGACCGCAAGCAGTTCCAGCCGTTCTTCGGCGGTCGTTTTGGATTCCACCATCACTCGCGCGACGATGGACGCAACGAGGTGAACGACACCAGATTGGGAGTGACGGCGATTCTGGGAGGCGAGTACTTCGTCACCAGAAAGCTCAGCTTCGAGGGCGAACTGGGTTTCAGACTCTACTTCGGCTCGATCGAGATCGGGACCGGCACCAGACTTGCCGCGCTCTTCTATCTCTAAGAGGGGACGATTGCGGGCGATCCACACACTGGCGGTCGTGCTGCTGGTCGCGGGCCTGACAGGGTGCGCGGACGAGAAGAGTCCGGCGGTGGAGGAGGACGCGCCGGCCGCTCTCTCGCCCGTCAGGTTCAGCCGTGAGTACGTCACGGTGGAGCCATCCCGGGGCTCGACGAGAGTCAGTGCCCTCTACTACTTCCGAAACGACTCCGACAGACGTGTGAAGCAGGGAATCCGCTACCCCTTCCCCGTGGACAGGTTCCACCTCTACCCGAAGATCGTCCGTGTGTGGGAGAAGCGCGGAGACGACCTGAGACCGATGGGATTCGTGCACAGGGACCGCTACGTGCTGTGGAGCATGGAACTCGAGGCGCGCGAGGAGAAGGTAGTTCGGGTCGATTACGTTCAGGAGATCAGACGACCCCGCGCCGTCTACATCGTGACGACCACCAAGGAGTGGAGGCGGCCGATCGAGCTGGCCGAGTTCGAGTTCCGCATCCCGGCCGAACTGGACAGCGTCAGCCTTTCGTTCGAACCCGACACCCGGACGGTCGTCGGCGACACGATCGTCTACTACATGAAGCAGATCGACTTCATGCCCGACGCGGACCTGGTTGTGACGTGGAAGGAGTAGGACCTGCTGATCCTAGATCAGGCCCGACTGGTCCTTCAGCTTCTTCTCCTTCTTCTCCTTCTTCTTCAGCTTCTTCTCCTTCTTGGACAGAACGGCCTTCTTCTTGTCTGCCCGACCGACTCTTTCTCTGCGACACATACAGTCACCTGCCCTTCGCTATAGGTCGAACCCGGGATTCACCGTCCTCTTCTCGCCCTGCGCTCCGGTGAAGTCGAGTTCATAGGTTCTGTTGGTCAGGAGCTTCCCGTTCTCATGGAACACGTACAGTTTGAGAGTCTCGAAGTACCCGTCCGACCGCGGGTAGGGAAGGAACGCGCGCACCTGCTGACTATCCCGGTACAGCAGATGCGTGCCGTCCGTGTAGTCCTCCGGCAAATTGCCGTCCATGGTTGTGTTCCACGGGTAGACGCCCTGGACGAGCGAGCCGGACCTCGTCGACTCGGCAATGAGGAAGACATACCCCCTCGCGCGTTCGTACGCATCAGCCGGGTTCGTGAAGTTCAGCGTCACATGCACGCCCCGGTCGGGGGACGTCCGCCACTCGTAGGTCATCTCGCTCAAGACGACCTGGGGCCTCGCGACATCGTCGCCACGATCGCGTTTGATGACCCCACGAGTCCTCGCCGCTGCCGCCGTCTCCTCGTCCAACTGTTCCGGCTCGGGCTTGACCTCAACGGCGGGCTCGTCGGAACTCGTACACCCAGCGACAATGAGACAGCCAAGAAACACAAACACCAGCACCACGGTCAGTCTGCTCATGACTTCAGCCCTCAATGTGTTGGTCCGAATCGCCGGTTCCCTCTCCCACATCTGTTCTTCGCGATGCGAACGCCCGCCTCACCGACCGGCTCGCGGACGCCTGCCGCCTGCTACCGCACGGGAGTGCGGACGGTTTCCCCGTCCGCGGTGTACTCGACAACTCTTATGCCCAGTCTACTGAAGAACCTCATTATGCCCAGGGAGAGCTCCGCAACGCGGCCGCCTGGGATAGCGCTCTCCGCGAGCTTTATGTGAGTCGCGTCGACACTGCCGTCCCCGATGGTCGCATCGAGGGCGTGCCAGGTCTCGCCGGTCCAGACCTCGACCCACATGTGGTAGGCGAACTCGCCGTTAGTGTGGACGACACCCGACACCATCTTCGACGGGATCGAAACGCAGCGCGCCATCGTCGCCAGCAGCACCGCGTGTTCGCTACAGTCGCCGCTCGTGCGCTCGAGCACTTCTCTCGCGGAAGCGAACGCCACGCCCAGTCCTTTGTCCTCGATGAACTCGAAGACCCAGCGCTCTATCTGTGTCGCGCCCTTCCAGGAGTCCTGCTCAGAACCCCACACCGCCTTGGCGGCAGTACCCAGAATGCGGGGATGCCAGGTCTGCATCAGCGCGTTCCCGTCGAGGTAGTCCTTCAGAGGAGTGCTTCTCACCGGAAACTCGATCGTGGTCCCCGGCTCGGGCACTACGCGCGAGACCCTCAAGAGGACCCCACGGTCCGTGGTTCCCTCGATGCGCTGTCTGACATCCTCGATCAGGAGCTCCGAAATGTCGCCGCCCTCTACCCATACTTCGTAGAGCGCGTCGTCGACGTCGTGCGGCGAACGTATCGCGACGTTCGTCGCGATCATCGAGACCGTCAGGATGTCCGCCGCGTCTCTCTCGCGAAGAGCGATGTCGCTCGTGGTCCTCTCGCGGGTCGTCGCGATCTCCGGCACCTCCTCGCGCCAGAGCCGCCCGTCGTCGCCTCTCCACTCGATAAACTCTATGCCCTCGTATAGATCAGACGTCAGCACGAGTTTCGTCACACCCCGGATCTCCCCGAGAATATCGAGCTTTTCCGGACCGATGACGTGCACCGCGTAGGTCGTAATCTCCTCGAAGTCCGGATCGAAGGTCCTGAACGAGTACTCACTGCCAGGCGCGAATCCCTGCGAGACGTGCAGCGCCTCGATCGCTCTGGGAAACAGCACGTCGCCGTCGTGCGGAACCGTACTGAACACGGCGTCCCTGCCGTCGGACTTCCGCAGCCGCAGCCTGTCGGATCCGACCGTCACCTCCAGTTCGAGCGTCTCGACCGCCATCTTCCGCGTCTGGCGGTAGCTCAGAGCCTGGCCGTCCGGAGATTCGATCCACTCGTCGACCCCCTTGATCGAGACGAGATCCTCACCACGTCTCATGATGAAGTCGGATTCCACGGTGGTCGTTGTCCGCCCGTCGGCGTCTCTGACAACAGTCTCGTGTATGTAGCCCATGGCTGCGCCCGCCAGACTGGCCTCGAACCAGATGTCACCAAGGTCTTCCGCCGGCGCCGCCGAAGCAACCAAAACGACTGCTACCGCGAGCGCGGCGGGCGCGCTCCGTGTCCACGTGTTCAAAAGTGCCCTCCGTCAAAGCAGCCGATCTTGCTCCTCATCGCGTGATGTCCGCCTTCCTCACTCCTTTGCCTCCGCTTCGAGTTGAAGAAGACGCTCCTGCAGAGCCGCCTTCCGCGAGCGAAGGTGCTCCAGTTCTATCCAGAGGCGGTTGACCTCGCGTCTCGTGTCGGCGTTCTCATCCATCTGAAGCGCCGTCAGGTTCGCCTTGTACATCTCCTCGGCGTTCAGTATGTCGGTGTCGAGGTCGGAGATCTGTCTCTCGAGGACTAGCGGATTGTCGGGGAGCGCAGAACCACCGGTCCCGGCGCATCCGACCAACGCAACAGTACACACGGCTGCGAGCAAGAAAACGGCCACACTCCCGACCAGTCGAGTCATGTTACCTCCTTGTCGGTCGGCCCAGCGTCGCGCACGCTGCGCGCGCGTTTGAACCGACAATCAGCTGCCCCCAGCAGCGACAGCGGGCACGGAACTTGTTATGGGTATTCTAGAGGGCGACTCGAAGCAGTGTCAACCCTCTCTTGCCGCCGGGCGGAGCAGTTCTGACTGGCGGTCCCTGCGGCGCCACGGCGCACATCGCAACTCGAGGAATGCACGTTTGGACACCGCGCCAGTGCCGCGTTCTTGACAGCGCCCCCCCGTCGTGCCACAATTGTGACGAGGGAATGAACTGCTCATTCGATGACGGGCGTCAGAACCCTTCTGCAGGCGGGAATCAGTGATGTACAACTGGCACCAGCTCGAACCAGAGATAGCGCGCATTGCCGCGCGCCTCACCCCCGACGAGATGCTCCAGCAGGATCTCGCACAGGAGATGCGGATCGACATCTGGCGTGCTCCTGAAGGAAAGCCGAAGGGGTGGTATCTCTCCAGTGCCAGGTGGCAGGCTCTGAAGTTCATGACCCGGACGGCCATCGATTGCCCGGATGGAGACCTCGCCCGTCAGATCATCCTCTATGGCGTTCTCGGCGACGTCGACCCCGAAGTTCTGCGATTTGTGCCGACGGAGTGGCACGAGATCCTGATGTCATCCCCCATCGACACGGTCCAGGAAAGCTTCGCCCTGTCGGTCGAGGTCAACGACACCATCAGTCAGCTCACAGCACGCCAGCAGGAGATTCTATACGCTATCACGCAGGGCTTCACTCAAACGGAGGTCGCGGAGACACTCAGCGTGTCGAGAAGGACAGTTGCGACGGAGCTGACACGCATCAGGGCCGCATTCCGCGAGATCGAGGATTCTCGCTACCCGAGCACATAGGGCCGCTACAGGCCCTCTTGAGCGGGAATTCGGCGTGGAGAGAAAAAAGCGCCCCCCGACCGAAGAAAACACTGCGCATCACAGGGGCGTTCCCGGTATTAACATTATGAAGGGGCCAACGCGGCCCCGTTTTCTATGCCCGGACACACCAGTCCCGGATACCCCCACGCCGCACACACCAGGCCACACACACCACGCCACACACACCAGGCCCGCATACACGCCGGGTCCGCACGTATCCAGGCTTGCCATGCCCAGAATCTGCAGAGAGCCGGCCCATCCGGCTCCCCGAATGCGTCCGTCTACTAACCGGCGCAGCGTCGCCGAGTCACAGGTCTGGTTCCGGATCATCCACGTCGCGGAAGACGGCCACCACCGGACGCTTGGCGACTCCATCCGCGAACAGACAGTCGAGATCGCCTTGGGGCCGAAGCGGGCGTTCAAGAACGGCAATGTGGGCAAGGCGACGCGTCAGTTGGAGGCGGCTCGGGTCGTCACTGCCCTTCCGGAGCCACGGGGAGGGCTAGACCCTCCCAAGGAGCCAGAGACTCCGCGGGTGGCCGAGCTCCTGCGCAGGGCTCTCGAGTAGCAGGCTCAGCTTGAGTCGGGCGGGGTTGCCAGCCGGGCAGCTATCGCCCGTCGGGAGGGAATCACGCGAGCTCGGGTGACACAGATCATGCTGCGGCTCGCTCCGGAGATTCAGGAGCAGATCCTGGTAGTGCCCGCGTCGGTTAGGCGGTCCGCAGTCAGCGAGCGGGCGCTACGGCCTATAGCGTTGCTTAGAGACCACGATCGGCAGCGTGTCAGCTTTCAAGAGCTTGCTAGCGACACATCCTGACTGCTGTGCGGAATCCGCGCGCTTGTGGATGAATCCACGGGAGAACCGACAGCTCCTCCATCGCCGGGACCAAGTCTCCCGCACCAAGAACAACGGGATCCCCACGGGACCTCGAAGCGCCAGCCTAGGCTGATACTCCCACTTCAAACCTCAAGGAGCAACCTGGCCTCACCTGCCACCGCGCGCTAGGCCTCCGGTTGGAGATACCTGAGCCACGAAAAGGGCCCGAGCATGAGACAGTATGGTGCCAATCCAGTCTCCGTGGGACTCGATGTCCACCATGGCAGAGTGACAGCTGGAATGCTTCGTGAGGTCTCTGACAGGCCTTGAGTGGCGAATCTGCCAGGCACGGTCAATGCGGCAAGGAAGCATCCGAACACGGCCGTGACAGCTGTGGCCCGTGAGCTGTCCGGCTTCATCTGGGCTGCCCTCAACGCGGTGGCTCAGGAAAGGGAGGCATGAGTCACTTCTAAACCAGGGGGAAGGGGCACGGAAGGAGAATCCTCGTTACCGGTATGCGGACAGGTGCGTCATCCTAACCCGCGTTGCTAGACCGAGGGCGCTCCGGACGGGCCTCTGCGTGTGCGGTACCCAACCCGCGGATATCAGCCTGAGTCACCGTCGAAGAAACCCCTTCCTCCGAAACAACGGGACTCCGCGTGAGTCCACGGAGTCCCGAAGAACCGGCTTGACACCGGCTGCTCCACACTACCGGTACATCGACTTGATCGCGCCCCAGCTCTTGCTCTCCACCGGCGTGATGCGCTCGTTGAGGTAGACGAATCGCCCGTCCCATGACCAGCCCGCAATGAGCAGGTCCACGTCGCCGTCGGCGTCGATGTCCAGCAACTCGACACCTAGGCTTCCTTCCTGCGGCTCAGTCACACCGATGAGTAAGGACGGATTCTCAACGTACAAGAACTCCTGCGCTGTGCCTACGTTCTCCCACGCCTGGACCCCGTAGCTGTAGCCCTGGGCCTGTCCCACCAGGTCCAGGTCGCCATCACCGTCGAGATCCCCGGGCGCCATGGATGGGAATGAACCGGGCGGGATGATTCCCCACCCAAGACTGCCGCTTATCACCCACTCGGGGGCTGCTGGTGTGCCCACATTCTCAAGGTAGGCTGCTCCCTGGCCAAGATGTGTTGCCATGATGTCCAGATCGCCATCAGCATCGAAGTCCGCGAGGTGCGGCCACCCGTATACCGTTGGCACGGCTGGGAATGGAGGAGGTTCATACTGCCACACAAACGCTTGCGGAGTGCCGATGTTCCGAGCGAAGCGCAGGTTGCCGTCTCCATGGTAGCCGGCAACCATGTCGGGATCCCCGTCGCCATCCACATCGCCGAAGGCTACTCTGGACCAGGAATCGGAGGGCGGCTGAAGCCCCCCCTCGGCATACTCCCAGGCTGGGGACTCGGGAGTGCCGACGTTCCACCAGACCCCGCCAATCCCCGCAAGGTCATAGTCCCCGTCCGCGTCGAGGTCACACGCTGCAGGGCCGACAAGGGGCCCCGACGCCGGCGGCGCCATCCAGTGCGCTGCCGCCCAGTGCACCTCGGTAGCGGACCCAGCGGCGGGCAGCACCAAGACTGACGCGACAGCGAGAATCGGTAGTAGTCTCATGGGTGTCACCTCCTCATTGTCTGCCGGCTGAGGCTGACAACTGCCACAGCCGTGGCCTCTCCCGTGAGCGGGCTCTCGCCGTCGGAGTTGTCCGCTCCCCTCCTCGCTGAGGCTCGCGCGACGAGCTACCGTGGTCCCATGCCGCCTCGGTTGGCTCCCTCCAGGCCGAGAGACGTATACCAGATCGTCAGCTCAGGTACTTCCTCGGCGCCATCGCCCAGGCACAAGGGTGCAAACTCCCCAGTCTCCCCCCGCGCCACAGCGACGATCAGACTGCAGCTTCGCCGTTCGGCCGACAGACACGTGCTGATCATATCGGTCACGTCGAGGCGGATTCTGGCGGTGTCGCTGGGGGCAACTGACCACACGGCGTGAAGCTCCCAGTCGAAGTCTCCGCCGGGGGCATCCCAGCCCTGATACCACTCGACAGTCTGACCGTCCCACTCGCTGATGAGTGCAAAGGCGTCGAGCGTTAGTGTGCTCGCGGAATCCGGGCAGGTCACGGCTGCGACAAACTCAAGCACCGCCAGGTCGACGTCCCCCTTGCGCAACCCCTCGGGCAGCTCGAAGCCCAAGAGGAATCGAGCGTCGTTCGACACCTGAGGATTCTGAATCGCGCCCAGATCGGACGGAGTCAAGGTCAGTACCCCGCCTCCTGCCGGAACCGCAACCGCCAGTATGACAAGCCCTGCCAGCAAGGGAGCCAAGGGAGTATGTGTCGTGCAGCTCCGCAACGGACACCTCCTCACTTCAGTAGTACCAGTTTCTTTGAAGCAACGTGCGTGCCTGCCTCCAGACGACAGAAGTAGACACCCGAGGCCACAGGAACGCCCTGGACATTGGTGCCATCCCAGCCTACCTCATGCCAGCCAGGAGTCTTCTCTGAGTCGACCAGCGTCCTCACGTGTCTGCCCGCGAGGTCATAGAGGCGGAGTCGGACGTAAGCCTTCTCGGGGATGGCAAAGCTGAGCCGGGTGCTAGGGTTGAAGGGGTTCGGGTGGTTCTGCCTGAACTCGAAGGCGATGGCCCCCTGCCAAGGGGGCTGCTCGCTGCTGTCGCGGCCCTCGTTAGGGTCCTCACTAAGGAATGGACTCCAATCTACCGAGCCTACCATCTTACTTTGGATAGCAAGGGAATCGCTTGTTCCCCAGTAGTTGTTCTCTGCCTTGACGGTGCTCCGCGGACCATCGATGACCTTCACGTAGTACTGTATGCGCCTAAGGTCATAGGTGCTATTGTTGCCGTCACTCACCGAGGCATCGCCTAGGTCGGGCGTCGCTCCTCCGACGATCTCCACCCAGAAAGGTATCCTCACCTGGTCGATCGTGTTCCCTCTAACACGCGCGTTGGAGTCGTAGAAGTACATGCCCTTGACGCAAGGACTATCGATATCTCCCTCTATGTCGTTGTCGCGTATCTCGTCCACGCCTGAAGCCCATAGCTCGTGGATGATCCCCTTCGTGTGGATGTCCCAGATGCTATTGCCGACGATGCGGAGCGTGTTAAGCGACCCCTGAGCGTAGATGCCTGAGAAAGACGAGAAGCCGACGGGTTCCTTGAGGGTGTTCCACTCGAGGTCTGTGCCCCGGTCCTCGTACACCTTGACTCCGTAGCTCTTGGTGTAGCGAATCGTGTTTGAGTCAACTTGAGCGGCGCAGCTATGTAGTTCGACGCCAATCTGCCCGTGCTCGATGACATTACGTCGCAGTCGTACGCCGCTATCACCCCCATCGCCAAAGCACCTGACACCGATAACGCCGCTGTGTGTGAGCGTACAGCGCTCCACGGCTAAGCTGTCGGGATCCTTGGCTGCAATCGCGATGTAGGCTGAGTCAATCAGGCACCCTCTGAACGCCCCGCTCGAGCCCTCCCTAAGTCTGATACCCCTCCAGCATCCGGTATAGCTCTGGCCTGGCTGCGCCGCGTACTCTGAGGGAATGAACCTGGTCGGATTCGTCGCGGTGCCCGTCGCCAGCGCGACGCCGTCGACTATGAACTCCGCAAGCTCCGGCTCGACCCCCAGGCTGTCCGCCGCTGCATCGTCGCTGTACGGAGTAACTCGGACGGTCGTACCGGGCTGCACAACGATGCTCGACGTGGAGTCAATCAGCACGTCACCGGTCATCAAGTAGTCGCCCCACCACGAGGCCTCCGTCTCCTCCGGATAGGCGCCGCTCACGGGCGTCTCGTACGTCCCCGTGTGCCGAGCGTCGTGCTGGTACGCGGACCAGCGGGACGCGCGGCCGTTCGTCCAGAACTCCAGGCAATGCACGTATCCCTCGCCGTCCACGAGCCAGACCTCGAGTTGACCGTCGTCGTCTGTGTCGGCCACGGTAGGCGTGGAGGTCAGCCGCCCGTCGAAGTAGAGGGGCCGCTCCACGTACGGCTCGCACCCCTTCCCAGGAACGTAGGTCACGATGTCGAGGTGCGACACGTCACTCCGGTACGTGCCCTCCCACGACGGACAGCTCGATGGCACGATAATCTCGAGCTCCGAGTCGCCGTCGATATCGGCCAGGACCGGCTGACCCGTGCAAGCGTAGTCGAGCGCGATCGAGTCCGCAGCCGACCACGCGCCGCCCGAGCGCTGGAGCACGTACAGGTGTCCGATGCACTCCGTCGGGTCGCCCGGAGCCCCGTAGGTGGCAGCGACGATCTCGGGCACCCCGTCGCCGTCGAGATCGGCAGACGCGACCCCGGAAAGGAACCCGTACAAGGGCCGGCTGGCGCTCGTGTCCTGGTCGTTGATGCACCACAGTTCATGCCCGCCGCAGAGCGTCTCGAGCCCGGACCAGCCATCGTCAACATCGGCAACGCATGGGTCCGCAGGCTGGATGCTCGGCGGGTCCGAGCCCGGGACAGGGTCTCCCCATGTCCCGAAGTCCTTGTTCCACAGAACGGCACCGGTGCGCCCGCTCACGGCCACGGCCCGTCCGGAGTTCAAAAAGTATCCCATGTGTGTCCAAGCGGCATCCACGTGACCATCGTCGTCGAGATCAGCAACTGCAGCGCAGGACTCGCGGAAGCTGCATAGCTCGCCGCCCGTCCTCGCAACGCACCTCTCCTGCACCTGAGCACCGTATCTGTCCAAGAACTGCACACACTCCTGCGGGTACGGGTCGTCGTAGGTCCTTACGACAGCAACCTCGAGCTCTCCATCACCCCCGATGAAGTCACCGATTGATGGTCCTGACCGCAGCCCAGGAACGTTGTGTGGCTCCTCCCAGATCTCCTGGCCGGTGCTGTCCGCAAGGCAAGTGACCGAACTCCCGTAGCACACGACGACCTCGCAATCGCCATCGCCGTCCAGATCCGCCACCGCCGGGGACCCGTGAATGATCGCCCCACCGGGCGCCGTGAACATCCATAGGCTGTCGCCCTCGCATGTGTACGCCTTGAGCTTCCCGGGCTCGCGGCTCGTCACTAGTACGTCGGGCCCTCCGCCGTCCAGCTCGGCGATGGTGGGAGCATGGCCCGCGACGCCGAGGATGCGGTTGTCGAACCCGTGCCTGTCGGGGAAGACGCCGAAGGCGGCCTCCGCCTCGTTGTTGTCCTCGAAGAGCTCGGTGACGACTTGCTCGGGGTCCACGCTGACCTTGAGCAGCCGATGACCGATCTCGTCAGACGACGAGGGAGACCAGCTGCCTTGAGCCGTGTCGTATCCCCGTGCCGGAGGAGTCACATACACGGTGTCTACGGGCGTGCACTCGGACCCGTCCCGCTCGCATAGGAGGAACTGGACCTGTACAGAGTCGTCTGGTGCGTAGTTGCTCCGGTTGTGGACGACGGCGTCAAACTGGATCGGGTCTTCAAAGGACGGGAACCGCGGAGAGATGGAGACGTCGGTCTGCGAGATCTCGAAGTCGCGGGCCTCGCTGAAGCCACTCCAGTCGACGAGCTTGATGTCCAACGCGGGGTCGCCGAGAAGGTTGTACGCCAGCAGCTCGAAGCTCCGTCCGGTACCGGAGAGGTGACGCATCTTGGCGAAGGAGACAATACCTCCCAACGATGAGCAGTGTCCTTCAAGAAGGGCGTCCCAGACGTAGGAGCCAAGGAACTCCCAGCCCTCGCTGAACGAACCCTCCGTCGAGCCGAAGTAGCCGATCGCGCCATTCTGCCCCTTGTAGTGGAGCAGCCGCTCACCCAGGCAGTCAGTGAGGGTGTCGCCTCCGGTAGGTACCCAATCGAATGCGCAGGTCCCGCAGGAGTACGACGCCCAGAACGGAAGCTTGCCGGCGTTGGAGAGCTGCCCAGGGTTATAGTACTGGAATGTGTACGTTCCGCCGTGCCCGCCATGGCAGCAGAGCTCAACGAAGTACGCGCCGGCGTTGACGCACGCTACGTTGAGAGGGCGAGTGCTCTCGTACTGCTCAAAGCAATTCGCGCCCTCTTGCTCATGTGCATGTACCTCCGTTGGTTCTGCGTAGCCATGCTGCTGCAGAACGGTCGACGCGTACTCGAACGCGTCGTGTGTGCTTGCAGCCTTCCACTCGTCACCCGGGATGCAGGGCGGCTGGGGGCCAATCCACGCGAAGCCACACGAGAGCAGCACATCGTAGCGCCAGTCTTGGCTTGCGCTCGCATCCCGCTCGTAGTCGACGTACTTCCGGACCTCCGTCTCAAGCTCCGACACGTGACTCACGCACAGGCGGCCCAGGAGGAGATCAGGATAGTCATCTCCCTCAGGGCCCGCGACGCACGCGTACCGATGGTCGGTCGTCGTCCACCAGAGACCCCCCCCACCGTCCGCCAACACCTCGCGGGCCGGCAGAAGCTCATCCGCCCCTCCCTGCAGGCTGTCCCGCGCGTCGCCCACGAGGAGCACATACCCCAGGTGTCCGTCCTCCATGTGCGCCGAGCTCTCGGTGTCGTACACGGCCTTGATGAACGCCCTGATCGCGTTCGCGCTGATCGAGCCCTGCTGATAGTAGTCGATCACCGCGGTGTCAGGCACCACGGCGACATTGAACCCGTTCCAGACGGTGCGGTGCAGGGCAAGCGTGTCGACATAGTCGGAGGCCAGGAGTGGCCCATGCACGATCATCAGGTAGTCAGCAGCCAGGGTCTCGCATGCCTCGACGGACCGGCAGATGTCCCACACTCCTGGGCCAGCCGGACCGCGGACGCCGCGACTCCCGCTGCCCTCGTAGTTGAGGAGCGTGCTCTCGGCGATCTCCTCTAGCGGGCCTAGCGATCCCGCAAGAGCTGCGCCGCCATCGAAGCGCAGCGTCACGACCACGGATGGCAGGGCGAACACCTTCTCTCTCGTCGGGTCGTACTGGATCGGGTAGACCGTAAGCAGGGCAACGCCCTGCCCCCGGAGGCTCCCCTGCGTCCCGACCTCCGTCACTTGGCCGGGGTACAGACCGGACTCCGCATATGCCGCTTCGTCCAGCGCGAACTCGTAGTCGAAGTACTCCCAACCCTCGTCCGTGTAGTGCACCACCACCTCGGGCACGGGGTACAGGGACACACGGGAGAACGTGAGCGTCTCGGCGGCTGAGAACGACACCTCGATCTCACATCCCGCCGGCACCGCGATGAGATGCCGCACCGTCGGAACCAGCGGACTGCCTACTTGGGTAGAGTGGTAGTGTTCGAGAAGACCGAGCCGCTTGAACTCGGTCTCGTCACCAACGACCGTCTCGCAGAGCACGCCGGGCGTGCGCACTCTGAGGACGATCTCACTCGCGCCCGATGACAGGATCTCGATGCTTGGCGGCGTCGGCTCTGCCGTGTGACCGTCGAACGACACCCAGCCGTCCGGGATGCCGCCTCCGAGGCACGCGGAGGGAAGCAAAGCGAGCATAGCCAGTGCGATGAGACCGGGAACGCAACGCGGTGACTGGAGGGCCCGTCCAGCTGAGAGTATCCTGCTCATGACGACCTCCTTGGCTACGAGGGCCGTGGAGCCTGTGGGGGCGGTGGCACGGGGCTACAGAGATGGCCAGCCATATTCTACTGCTGCGCGACCCCTCCGGTCAAGTGGATCTCACGAGGATTGGCGAACGCGCGGTGAGCGCACTCCCGCGAGCACGTCCTCACGAATCCCCGGGAGCCAGCAGCTCCACTCTGCTCACCGCCGGAACCGCCTTTTCCGTGCTTGTCCCCTTCCGACGTCCTCCTGCCACAAGATGAACGAGGCCGGCCACCGGAAGCGCAGCGGCAAGAAGTGGGACAAACGGATGATCCTCCACTTGCTCAAGAACCCGGTCTACGTCGGGGAGCTGCGCTGGCACGAAGTGATCTACGAGGGGAACCACGATGGCATCGTCTCGGAGGTCCTCTTCGAGAAGGCCGAGGAGATCATGAAGGAGCACGTCTCGGACTTGATCGGTCGCCGCTTCCACAACAATGACGAGCGCCTGCTCGCAGGCATCATCAAGTGCGCGCGGTGCAGGAGCCACACGGTGGGCGTCAGCACCCACAAGAAGGACCGCAAGTACCCCTACTGCCTCTGCAGCAAACGCTGGAACATCAAGGGCTGCGACCAGGACTACGTGCGCGCCGACCTCCTCGAGAGCGCGATCCTTCAGGACATCAGGGGATGTTCCGCGACGATCAGTTCATGACCCGCATCTGGGAGGAGGCCAACCTACGACTCTGCGCGGAGAAGCCGAGCGTGGACCGTGAGATCGGAAGCGTCGAGACCCAGATCACGAAGGCGCGGGCCACCATCGATCGCTACTTCGAGGCCTTCGAGGCGCAGACAATGAAGCCCGAGGTATGCACGCAGAAGGTCGATGATCTGAACGGCCGGATCGAGCAGCTCGAGGACGAAAAGCGGGACCTGGAGGAGCGGAGGAAGCGACTGGAGATTCCTGCCATCGACCGGGAGATGCTCTCAGACCTTCTGGACAACTTCGAGGAAGTGATGGCGGAAGGAACGAACCCACAGAAGAAGGACCTTCTCCGCCGGTTGGTGAAGAAGGTCCTCGTTCATGACAAGCGCACAATCGAGATCTGGTACGCGTTACCGAACCAAGCCTCTGTTCGTACACCGGGACATCTGGCTCGGCTCCTTGCCTGGATCCATGACCCCTTCGGAGATCAGCAGAGCGTGACGGTGCCAACGGCCGCCCCGAACCGACCGGCGCCGGCAGACCGGCGTCCTGGCTAGCTTCCGTCGCTCGCCTGGACGCCCACTCCCCAGATGTCCGACAGCACCAACCGTTCGTCGTCCGCCAACTCAACGTCCGATCCCTGGCCGTTCCCTCCGTCCCTCGGCCCCTCCTCGCGGACGAACAGAGACACCACGGAGTTCAGCGCTCGCTCGAGTGACACGCGGTCCGAAACCACTATCGGATTGATGAGACCATCGCCCGGTGACACCGTGAAGCTGCCCGGGGAGACAGCCACGTCGGCCAGCCTCCGATCGCCCATGCGAAAGAAGATGCCTTCATCGGATTCCGTGGTCGCAATCCGGCCGTCCAGACCGTCGACGCCCGACCTGAAGAGAGCGAGCAGCGTCCGCACGGCGTCAGACTCAATGATGTCCCGGCGGGGCGTGGATTCACCCCCAGCGGCCATGTCGTCCGTCCGTCGCACCACCGACGTGCTGATCCGCTCCTGAACCGAAGGCGTCACGTCCTCGAGCAGGACCTCCGCGGCCCCGTCGATGAGGAAATACTCCGCACGGACAAGCCGCACCGGTACGTCCGGCATCGCTCTGACCACTTCGAGGACCGACGCGGGGAACCGCGACGCGACGAACACGAAGACGGGGTCCTCGATCCGGACGACGCCGTCGTTCGTGTAGGCCTTGAGAAACAGCCGGCGGTTCTGCTCGTACCATCGTGTGTGATCGAAGATGCGGGTCGGCACCTCGCCCGCGCTGTCCAGCACGACATCGACGAAGACCGGCCGGCCGTCGTCGTCCACAAGCAGGAGGTCAACGCCGGTCGGACCCTGTATGTCGGCATCCACCACTCTGGCGCCGGGGTGCACGCTGTCGGCCCTCGCGACCAGCGCCCTCCTCAGTTGAGCCGACTCCGGCAGCGGGATCCGTTCTATTCTCGTGGTCATGGTCAGTCCTCCCTGCGATCCCGCGGGCGCGTTCCCCCTCCCCGCGGGCCGTCGCTCCTCGTCAGTTCCAGCACATTCGATGCTATTCGCCGGAGCGACAGAGCTGACGCGGCGTCCGGACGCGATGAAACTATGGCGCCCCTCTCCCGCTGCTCCGCGCCGAGTCCCGGCTCGGGAAGGACGGCTCCGAGAAGGTGCACGTCCACAGACAACAGACGCTTCGCGGCGGCCTCCATCTTCGCGTGGAAGGCCACTGCGTAGTTCTCGCTCGAGGCCCCGTTGACCACGAGGGCGGCCGAATCCCGGCTGGACTCGCGCCGGACCCGCTTCAGAGCGACGAACGCGTGCTCGAAGCCCCGGCGGCCGGGGCGCGCCGTCACGATGTAGGCCGACGCGTGCGCGGCGAGACGCGAGAGCAGTTCCGTCCTGGACACGGGGACATCAACGACAACGAAGTCCATGGGCGCACGCCCGGACTCCGGAACGTCCATATAGATCACGCCGCCGGCACCCAGCGCGTCGTCCTCTCCATCCCCCCCACTCGACCAGTCGGTGACTACAACGCCCGAATCCGTCACGATGTTCGGGGAGGGCACTCCACCGCCGGTCAGAGGAGACAGGTAGTGCCATGAGGGAAGGCCGAGGAAGTACCGCGCGTTGGGAATCCGGGGGTCGGCATCGAAGAGCGCCACACGCCCGAACGGCACCAGCGCCTGAGCCAGGTTGACGGCGACCGTTGACTTCCCGGGGGAATCGTCACCCCCCGTCACTACGAAGAGCTGGGTCTGGCGCTGCCGTGCGCTCTCCACCGCGACGCCGCGGCGCTCGACATCCGCGTCGTCCGAGGGACCGTCGCCCGGACGCACCGCTGCCTCCGGTGGTTCCTCTGCGCTTTCCCCTACATTGGAGAAGAAGAGGTGGGAAACATCTGCAAGTGTCTTCGGGGATCTGCTGCCCGCGTCCTCGTCCATTTCGCCCTGTCCGGAGATGTCAGATCCAAAGCTGCGTTC
>JAUWLR010000223.1 GCA_030613615.1 Candidatus Eiseniibacteriota bacterium | reverse complement strand
GCTCAGGCTCGCCTTCAAGCAGCACAAGGACTTCGCCGTCAGCCTCAAGGGCGTGCAGCAGGAGCGGACCATCTCCGAGGCCTTCAGCCAGTCCGCGTCAGGCGAGACCCTCGTCAACATGATGGAACTCGACCTCCTGGTCGGGTCCGGCGGCGTACTCTCTCACGCGCCGAGGCGGCAGCAGGCGGCGATGATGCTGATAGACGGCTTCCTGCCCGAGGGGATCACGCGCCTTGCGGTCGACTCGATCTTCATGATGCCGCAGCTTGGAGTCCTGGCAGAGGTCCACGAGCAGTCCGCCACGGAGGTTTTCGACAAGGACTGCCTGATACACCTGGGCACGCTGGTCGCGCCGGTCGGCGTGAGCCAGGAAGGCAAGCCCTGCATCAAGTTCGAGACCACGCTTCCTGACGGCACCGCCGTCGCCGAGGACATACCGTTCGGCGAGATGAAAGTCTATCCGCTGGGCGTAGGTGAGACGGCGACAGTGAAAGTGACGCCGGCCCGAGGTTTCGACGCCGGCGCCGGGCCTGGCAAGCTCTACGAGGGCACGCTCTCGGGCGGCGTTGTCGGTTTGATAGTGGACACGCGCGGCAGGCCCTTCACCCTTCCGCCCGACGAGAACGAGCGAGTGCGCAAGCTCGACAGGTGGGTGGCCGCTTTCGACGCGTATCCGGCCTAGTAGAACCAGGTTGCCGTCTTCGCCTGAGGACCCTCTTTCGGGCCGGCGGGCGGGCCGTCACTGACGAACGCGAGGAGCAACGAATGGCACATGCATACACACCAGGATTGAGAGTGTCCGAGAAGACCGTCATCCGAAAGGAGCGTCGGCTTCCCATAAAGGGGGAAGTCGTGGTAGCGAAGGGTGACCGGGTGACCTCGGACACCATTGTGGCGCGAACACATCTGCCGGGCAACGTCCAGCTGGTGAACGTCGCGAGCAAGCTCGGGCTTCCCCCGGAGGATCTCCCCTCCGTCATGCAGAAGAAGGACGGGGACCCGATCGAGAAGGGCGAACCTCTCGCGATAACAAAGGGCTTCTTTGGCTTCTTCAAGTCGAAGGTCCTCTCGCCGTGCGAGGGCAGCGTCGAGAACATCTCGACCATCACTGGACAGGTTATCCTGCGCGAGCCGCCCAGCCCGATCGAGATAGACGCGTACATTGACGGTGAGGTCGTGGAGATCCTCCCGGAGGAAGGCGTCGTCGTCGAGACCGTCGGCACGTTCATTCAGGGCATCTTCGGTGTCGGTGGCGAGAGGACAGGTGAGATCGCGGTGGTGGTCGACGGGCCGGGGCAGCCTCTCGATGCGTCGCTCATTACGGAGGCACACAAGGGCAAGATCCTCATCGGTGGGTCGCACGTCACCTGGGACGGGCTCCAGAAGGCCATGGAGGTAGGTGCTGCCGGCATCGTGGTCGGAGGTTTCGATGATCCCGATCTCAAGCGGCTTCTCGGGCGTGACCTGGGCGTGGCCATTACCGGCCACGAGGATCTGGTGACCGCCCTCATCCTGACGGAGGGCTTCGGCGAGATGGCGATGGCCCATGGTACGTTCGATCTTCTGAAGGCTCAGGAGGGCAGGAAGGCATCGATCAACGGCGCCACGCAGATTCGGGCTGGTGTGATCAGGCCGGAGATAGTCATTCCTCTTGAGGGCAGCGCGGCGGCCCTCATGGAGGCGGAGGGGTCCACCACGGGCCTCGAGATCGGGAGCCTCATCCGCGCCATCCGCGAGCCCCACTTCGGCTCGCTGGGTCGTGTCACGGAGCTGCCGAACGAGCTCCAGAAGATGGAATCTGAATCGATGGTGCGCGTTCTCATGGTGGAGTTTGAGGACGGGGAGCAGGCGCTGCTACCGCGCGCGAACGTTGAGATGATAGAGGCGTAGTCAGAAACGTATTCAGGCCGTCCGCGTGAGGGCGGCCTCCCTGGAGTCGTTCCGCGGGACAATTGGCTTGACACCCTCGCTGCGGTTTGTTAGCGTCTGTATTTTAACTGCGCGAGCGGCTGTGGGGTCGAGCAATCCCGCTGATCGCTCTTACTCATTGAAGGAGCGGTGGATGTTCGCGGACAAGGGGCGCAGAAGCGCCGAACGCTTCGGAACGGGGCTCGTCATTCTGCTAGCAGTGACGGCCCTCTCTTTGTGTCCGGCGCCGGCGGCAGCTCAAGACGGCGCTCCGACCGAGGCCGACAGTCTGGCTCCGGCCCCGTCGCTGGCACCGCCCACCAACGTGCAGGCGGTGGACACGGCCAACGACCGCGGCAGTCAGATAGACATCTCCTGGGACGCGTCCACTGACGTCGAGTCCGGACGCGTGGAGTTCTACCGGATACTGCGCTCCTCTCACCCCGACACCGGCTTCGCTGCCGTCGGACGCGTGGGCTTCACGCAGGTCTCGTATGTCGATGCGGGAATGGAGAACGAGACCGACTACTACTACCGCGTGGCCGCCGGTGCGGGGGATGAGGTATTTCCCTCGATGACCGTCGGTCCCGTCATGGCGCGTCCTCACTGGTTCAACAGGGGCAGGCTCAACTGCCTGGTCGCCGTCGTGATCTTCGTTCTGGCCATCACCATCTTCGTGGCCTGGGCCAGGGGAGGCAAGGACCTCTTCATCAGGCGCCTGCCCGGCCTGGACGAGGTGGACAACGCCGTCGGGCGAGCGACCGAGATGGGAAAGCCGATCCTGTACATCACCGGTCTCTCAGGTATCTCCGACGTCGCGACCATCGCCGCGATCAACATCCTGGGCGAGGTGGCCAAGAAGACGGCCGAGTACAACACGAGGCTCATCGTCCCGTGCGCCGACCCCATCGTCATGGCGGTCGAGCAGGAAGTCGTCAAGGAAGCGTACGCCGAGATGGGGCGCCCGGACGCC
>JAUWLR010000052.1 GCA_030613615.1 Candidatus Eiseniibacteriota bacterium | reverse complement strand
AGATGGTGATGCCGGGCGACAACGTGGAGCTCTCGGTGGAGCTGATCACGCCGATCGCGATGGAAGAGGGACTGCGGTTCGCGATCCGTGAGGGCGGCAGGACCGTGGGCGCCGGCACCATCACTAAGATCATCGAGTAAGGAGGAAATACGTGGCCGGCCAGAGAATTCGCATCCGTCTGATGGCCTACGAGCACGCCACGCTGGACCAGTCTGCGGCTGAGATTGTCCGCGTTGTGAGGGAGACGGGAGGCATGATCTCGGGACCCATACCTCTTCCGACCAGGAGGAAGCTATACACGGTTCTGCGGTCGCCGCACATCGATAAGAAGTCTCGCGAGCAGTTCGAGATCCGCACGCACAAGCGGCTGATCGACATCACGAACTCGACTCAGAAGACGCTCGATGCGCTCATGGATCTCGACCTCCCCGGAGGCGTAGATATTTCGATCAAGGTGGAGTAGACCGTTCCGGCGGCGCGCCGGGGACCGGTCCTAAAGAGTCCGCTCCGGGAGCGGCGAGAGGGATCGGAGAAGTTCAAGGGGAATTATGATGGCGGCAATAATCGGAAGAAAGCTGGGAATGACACGGGTCTTCAAGGAGGACGGCACCGCGGTGCCCGTCACCGTTATCGAAGCGGGGCCCTGTGTTGTCACCCGGGTAAGGACCAAGGAGACCGACGGCTACGAGGCGGTCCAGATGGGGTACGGCGCCACGCGCAAGAAGGCGCTCACGAAGCCCGTTCTGGGGCAGTTCGAGAAGGCCGGGGTCACCCCGAGGCGGAGGCTAACGGAGTTCCGTATCGACAACCCGGGTGATTATGAGGTCGGGCAGGAGATCAAGGTGGACGTGTTCGAGCCGGGCCAGATCGTCGATGTGACCGGTTGGTCCAAGGGTCGGGGATTCCAGGGAGTCACGAAGAGGCACGGGATGAGCACGGGTCGCCAGACGCACGGCAACCGGAACCACAGGAAGCCGGGTTCGATCGGCCAGAGCGCGACGCCTGCGAGAGTGTGGAAGGGCAAGAAGCTGCCCGGGCGGATGGGCGGAGGGCGCGTGACGATCAAGGACCTCTCAGTAGTGAATGTGGACAGCAACACGAATATTCTCCTCGTCAGAGGAGCCGTCCCAGGCGCGAGCAACGGTTATCTGCTGATAACCGACGCGGTAAGGGGCGTGAAGAAGTAGGCATGCTCAGGAACGTGGATTCATCCAAGTGAGGCAGATCCTAGATGGCAAACACACTACCGATACTGACGAAGGGCGGCCAGAAGAGCGGCGAGGTCAGTCTGCCTGACGGCCTCTTCGGTATCACGCCGAACGAACACGTGATGCACGAGGCCGTGCGAACGTACCTGGCCAACCAGAGGTCCGGGACGGCCGCGACGAAGGGCAGAAGCGACGTGCGCGGTGGCGGGAGGAAGCCATGGCGGCAGAAGGGCACGGGACGCGCGCGAATCGGCTCGACCAGAGTATCTCACTGGGTCGGCGGCGGACTGGCTTTCGGGCCGCAGCCCCGCGACTTCAGCATGAAACTCCCGAAGAAGATACGCCGTCTGGCCCTGACGTCCGCGCTATCTGCGAAGGCAGCGTCCGCTGAGATCAAGATCCTCGAGAACTTCGAGCTCTCGAAGGTGAGTACGAAAGAGATGGCGTCCCTTCTCAGTGCGATAGGGGCCGGCGAGGGGAAGGTGCTTCTGGTGATCCGCGAAGGCAACAAGGAACTCTTCCTCTCCGCGAGGAACATCCCTCATCTCCGGGTGACGCTGGCGCGTGAGCTCACCACATATCACCTGCTGTGGGCCGGGACCGTCGTGATGACGCAGAACGCCCTCGAGACGGTGGAGGAGGTCTTCGGAGCATGAAGCGCGATCCCAGAACGATCATCCTCGCACCTGTCATGACGGAGAAGACGGCGCGGCACCGCGAGATGAAGAACGAGGTAGCGTTCAAGGTTGCCAGGAACGCCAACAAGATCGAGATACGAAGGGCCGTCGAGGAGCTCTTTGACGTGTCGGTTCGGACGGTCCGCACGATCTCCGTGACGGGGAAGGTGAAGAGGCTGGGGCGGTTTGAGGGGAAGCGGGCCTCGTGGAAGAAGGCGATCGTCACTCTCAGAGAGGGCGACACCATCGAGTTCTTTGAGCACGTGTAGAGCGGTCGCTGAGTAGAGCGGCACCTGGCACGCACAGGCTGAAAACCGAGTAGGGAGTTTTACAAATGGCAGTCAAGAGGTTCAGGCCGACGACCCCAACGCTCCGGTTCAAGACGGTCGCTTCGTTTGAGGAGATAACGAAGACAACGCCTGAGAAGTCTCTGCTGACCCCGATCAAGAGGAAGGGCGGCAGGAACAATCAGGGCCGTGTGACCATGAGGCACAGGGGTGGGGGACACAAGCGGATGTATCGGATCATAGACTTCCGCCGCGACAAGCGCGGGATTCCCGCCAGGGTTGCGGCGATCGAGTACGATCCGAATCGGTCCGCGAGGATCGCGCTTCTGTTCTACGCCGACGGCGAGAAGCGCTACATACTTGCTCCGGAAAAGCTGAACGTGAACGACACCGTGCTGGCAGGCGACACGGCGGAGATCAAGCCCGGGAACTCGCTTCCTCTGAAGAAGATTCCGCTGGGCACGACGATCCACAATGTCGAGCTCAGGCGCGGCGCCGGCGGCAAGCTGGTGCGGAGTGCCGGCAACGGCGCGCAGCTCATGGCGCGCGAGGGCAAGTACGCGCACGTGAGGCTCCCGTCAGGTGAGGTGAGACTGGTCGATGCCGAGTGCTACGCGACGCTGGGGCAGGTCGGGAACATCGAGCACGAGGGCATCAAGCTCGGCAAGGCCGGCCGCAAGAGATGGCTCGGCAAGCGGCCGAAGGTCCGCGGCGTGGCGATGAACCCGGTGGACCATCCGATGGGTGGTGGCGAGTCGAAGTCTTCGGGCGGACGTCATCCGTGCTCGCCATGGGGCAAGCCGGCCAAGGGCGGCAAGACCAGGAGAAAGAAGGCGTCGGACAAGCTGATAGTGACGAGCAGGAAGAAGAAGAAGAGGTAGACGTCGCGGGGCGAAGACGTTCCGCTGGGTGATGCAGGCAGCGAAGGAGTGGGCTAAACCCTATGGGTCGTTCTACGAAAAAGGGACCGTACATCGACGAGAAGCTTCTCAAGAAGGTCCGCGCGCTGGACCGGACGGGTGAGAAGCGCGTGATCCAGACGTGGGCCAGAGGCTCCGTGATTCCGCCCGATTTCGTGGGTCACACGCTGGCGGTCCACAACGGTCACAAGTTCATCCCCGTGTACATCACGGAGAACATGGTCGGGCACAAGCTGGGTGAGTTCGCTTTCACCAGGACGTTCCGTTCTCACCGCAGCAGAGAGTCTACGACGGGCAAGAAGCGCTAGAGACACGCGCTTTCGGTGGAAGCCCAGTGAACGCGTACCGTGGTCGAACGGTGCAAATCTGGAGAGTCGTGATATGGAAGCACGAGCTAGATCGAGATTCATACGCATGTCTCCGCGGAAGGTGCGACAGGTCGTCGACATGATCCGCGGACAGGGCGTCGACGAGTCGATGCGCACGCTCCAGTTCGTCGTACGAGCGGCCAAGGAGCCGGTAGAGAAGACGTTGCGCTCGGCCGTGGCGAACATGTTCAGCAACACGAAGGAAGGCGCCCAGCTGGAGACGTCCGACCTCTACGTGAAGGAAGCGTTCGTAGATGAGGGACCGACGATGAAGAGGTTCCGGGCGCGGGCAATGGGCAGGGCGACGACAGTGCGGAAGAGAACGAGCCACATCACGATCGTGGTGGGCGAACGAACCGGGAAGCAGGCGTAGAGTCGGAGGATCGCTTTGGGTCAGAAGGTACATCCAGTCGGCATGAGGCTCGGCATCAACAGGACGTGGAAGTCCAGGTGGTTCGCCAAGAAGAACTACGCCGAGCTTCTGAAAGAGGACCTGACAATACGGAAGTACGTGAGCACGAAGCTCGCGCGGGCCGGAATCTCGGAGGTGATCATCGAGAGGAAGGCCGACAAGGTCGTCGTCAACGTCAGGACGGCGAGACCGGGTATCGTGATCGGGCGGAAGGGGATCGAGGTCGAGCGCCTGAACAAGGAGCTCGAGCATCTGACGAGCAGGGACATCAGGATCAACATCCTCGAGGTCAAGAGGGTCGAGCTGGACGCGCAGCTCGTCGCGGAGCACATCGCCAAGCAGCTCGAGTCGCGCATGGGCTTCCGCCGTGCGGTCCGTAAGGCCGTCGAATCCACCATGAGGATGGGAGCCAAGGGCATTAAGATCCGCTGCGCGGGTCGGCTCGGTGGCTCCGAGATGTCCAGAGTGCAGGAGTATCACGAGGGTCGTGTTCCGCTCCACACGCTCCGCGCCGACATCGACTTCGCCAAGGCGACGGCGAGGACGACGCACGGTGCCGTGGGTGTGAAGGTCTGGATCTTCAAGGGCGAGAAGCTTGACGGTATGGTCGACGACCTTGAGGAGGAGAAGCGCTCCCAGAAGTCCCAGCGTGATTCGTACAGGGGCCGCCGCGACGACAGGTCTGACCGAGGCAGGGGAGACCGTCCGCCGCGCAAGGGTGCTCGAAGCGGTGGCAGAAGCGCCCCGGGCGGCAGGAGCGGCGGGAGAAGCTCCGGTGGCCGCGGTGGCAGCTCCGCCGGACGCTCCGGTCCCAGCAGACCGACGGGTGGCACGAGACCGACGGGTGGCGGAAAGCCGCCGCGCCGGACGGATTCAGGCAAGCCCGCGTCTTCAGCGGGCGCGCGGCAGGGCGGCGAGAGCAAGCCGGCCGTCAAGAAGAGCGGCGAGAGCAAGCCGGCCGTCAAGAAGAGCGGCGAGAGCAAGCCGGCCGTCAAGAAGAGCGGCGAGAGCAAGCCCGCTGTCAAGAAGAGCGGCACCAACGAAGGAAGCTGATAGACAATGCTAGAGCCGAAGAGAACCAAGTACAGAAAGCAGCACAAGGGCCGCATGAGGGGCAAGTCGAAGGGCGCCACGGAGCTCGATTTCGGCGAGTTCGGCCTTCGCGCGCTCGAGCCCGGGTGGCTGACAGCGCGCCAGATTGAGGCGGCGCGTATCGCCATCACAAGGCACATGCAGCGGCGCGGCAAGGTCTGGTTCAGGGTCTTCCCTGACAAGCCGATCACCAAGAAGCCCGCCGAGACGAGGATGGGGAAGGGCAAGGGCGCGCTGGACCATTGGGTCGCGGTTGTGAAGCCGGGACGGATCATCTGTGAGCTCGAGGGTGTGAGCGAGGAGATCGCGCGCGAGTGTCTCTCTCTGGCAAGTCACAAGCTCCCGATCCGGACGAAGTTCACGACCAGGGACATGTAGCATCCGAAGGAGAGTAGATAGTGAAGGCCAAGGAGTTGAGGACACTGACCCGGAGCGAGCTGGAGCAGCGACTGCGCGAGGCGCAGGAGGAGTTGTTCAACCTCAAGTTCCAGCACAAGACCGGGCAGCTGAGCAATCCGTTGAGGATTCGAGGGATTCGAAAGGACGTCGCCAGATTGAAGACGCTCCTTGATGAAGGAGCCGGTGTGGGGACGTCTCCCTCGCCGGGCGGCGAACAGTAGCTTCAGGGATTCCCGCGGGACGCGGGCGGGCGCGGAGACGCGTCAAGACCGGGGTAGGATCGAATGGCACAGGCTGAAGGACGTAGCCGGCGGAAGACTCGAGTCGGCGAGGTTGTGAGCGACAAGATGGACAAGACCGTGGTCGTCGCGGTCACGAGACTTGTTCGCCATCCTCTTTACGGTCGCTTCGTGAAGAAGACGAGCAAGTTCAAGGTACACGACGAGAACAACGAGTGCCAGACAGGCGACGTTGTGAAGATCATGGAGACGCGCCCGATCTCGAAGGACAAGCGCTGGCGGCTTGTCGAGGTCACGAAGAAGGTGACCCAGTAAGCCTTCGAGGCTGCGCAGCGGGGGAAGAGGCAGGCAATGATTCAGGAGTACACGAAACTCAAAGTGGCGGATAACTCCGGGGCCAAGGAGGTACGGTGCTTCAAGGTGCTCGGTGGTTCCCGGAGAAGGTACGCCAGGGTGGGCGACATCGTTATCGCCAGTGTCCGCTCCGCGATACCGGGCGGCACCGTGAAGAAGAAGCAGGTCGTGCGGGCGGTCATCGTACGGACGCGCAAGGAGATCGGACGGAAGGACGGAACGTACATCCGTTTCGATGACAACGCGGCCGTGCTGATCAACCCGCAGAACGAGCCGATCGGGACCCGAATCTTCGGTCCGGTCGCTCGCGAGCTCAGGGAGAAGAAGTTCATGAAGATCGTCGCTCTCGCTCCTGAGGTCCTGTAGAGAGCGGCACTCGAGGGTGCGGTTTGCGCGGCATTGGCCGGCCGTCCCTCTCTGATCGAGGAACAACAGATGAAGATAGCGAAGAACGACATTGTAGAAGTGATCGGCGGCAACGACCGGGGCAAGCGCGGGAAGGTGCTCAAGGTGCTGCCGAAGGCCGGGCGAGTGGTCGTGGAAGGAGCGAACTTCATCCACAGACACACGAAGCCTCGTTCGCAGGGAGACCAGGGCGGGATCATTGAGAAGGAAGCGCCCATGGACGTCTCAAACGTCATGTTGGTCTGCACGAAGTGCAACAAGGGCGTCAGGGTTCGCACGAAGGTCCTTGCGGACTCGACGAAGACCCGGGTCTGCACGCAGTGCGGGGAGATGATCGAGCGACGGTAGGTGGTGCAGATGGGGGTGGAGGACACACCGTCCGCCTCGGACAGCGACAGTGGAGTATAGAGAGAATGACACGGTTCAGAGAGAAGTACGACAGCGAGGCGATCCCGGGGCTGACGAAGCGCTTCGGATACGCCAACAGGATGATGGTCCCGAAGATGGCCAAGATCGTCGTCAATATCGGTCTCGCCGAGGGTAAGGACGACATCAAGATCATCGAGGGCGCCATGAGAGAGCTGGCGGCTATCACGGGCCAGAAGCCCAAGCTGACACGGGCCAGGAAGTCGATCGCGAACTTCAAGCTCCGCGCCGGCCAGCCGCTCGGGTGTAAGGTCACTTTGAGGGGCAAGATGATGTACGAGTTCTTCGACAGGCTCGTCACCATCGCGACTCCTCGGATTCGAGACTTCCGAGGGCTTCCGACGAATTCCTTCGACGGAAGAGGGAACTACACGTTCGGTCTCGAAGAGCACGTGGTCTTTCCGGAGATCAACTACGACGAAGTAGAGATGATGAAGGGGATGGACATTACCATCGTTACGTCGGCCAGGACCGACGAAGAGGCGTTCGAGCTTCTCAAGCTCATGGGTTTGCCGTTCAGGCACTAGCTCGATCGCTATCTGGGGGAACAGGTTTGGCGAAGAAGGCACTAGTCGAGAAGCAGGCCAGAAAGCAGAAGTTCAAGGTGCGGGAGTACAACCGCTGTCACCGCTGTGGTCGCGCGCGCGGCTATCTGCGTGACTTCGGGCTCTGCCGCATCTGCTTCCGCGAGCTGGCTCTGAACGGGGAGATCCCCGGGGTCGTCAAGGCCAGCTGGTAGAGCTTAGGCTCAAGCGACCCGTCACACCGTCAAAGCCCTGACCCGCTTGCTGAAGAGCAGGTCCGGCCGAGGCGCGCGAGGAGAGAACAACCATGATGACAGATCCTATCGCCGACATGCTGACGAGGATCAGGAACGGCTGTCGGGCAAAGAAGAGGAGCGTCGACATACCTTCTTCGGGGTTCAAGAAGGCGATCGCCGGGGCGCTTCTTCGCGAGAAGTTCATCAGAGACTTCAAAGTGGTGGAGGATAACAAGCAGGGAGTCCTGAGGGTCCACCTGAAGTACACCAAGGACGGTGACAGCGTCATACGCGGGATCAAGCGCATCTCGAAGCCTGGGCTCAGGCGCTACGTCGGCGCCAATGATATCCCCCGCGTCCGTAGCAATTATGGGACGGCAATCCTCTCCACTCCGAGAGGCGTGCTCACGAGCAAGGAGTCACGGAGGGAGAAAGTCGGGGGCGAGGTGGTCTGCCACATCTGGTAGGCCGCCTTGGGGCGTCCCGTGTGTCGGGCGCCTCGGAGAGCAAGGAGACGTTGGATGTCGAGAGTAGGGAAGGCACCAGTTGAGATTCCCAAGGGCGTGACCGTCACCATCGACGGCAGGATCGTTAAGGTGAAGGGACCCAAGGGTGAGCTCGTGACCGAGATGACCGGTGACATAACCGCGCGCGTCGACGAGAACGTCGTGAGGGTGGAGCGCAGTTCCGAGACTAAGGAAACGCGTTCTCTTCACGGCACGATGCGGGCGCTTGTGGCGAACACGGTCACCGGTGTGTCCGACGGGTTCGTCAAGAGCCTGGACATCATCGGCGTCGGTTACAGCGCTGAACTCCAGGGGAAGAACCTGCAGCTCAAGCTCGGGTTCTCGCACCTCTGCGTGTTCGAGCCCCCCAAGGGAGTCGAGATCGAGGTCCCGGCGGCGACTCGAATCGTCGTCAGGGGCATTGACAGGCAGCAGGTGGGACAGGCGGCCGCTGACATCAGGGCCTTGAGACCCCCCGAGCCGTACAAGGGCAAGGGGATCAGGTATCACGATGAGTACGTGCGGAGGAAGGCGGGCAAGCTGGCCGTTTCGTCAGGCACCTAGGTTGGCCAGTGTCATCTTGATTCTTCAGCAGAGGCTGGTGAGATACCATGAAGGGTAGTAGCACCATCAGGAGAATGGGCAGACAGAGGCGCCGGAAGAGCATCCGCAAGAAGATCAGCGGTGAGCCCGGACGCCCGCGGCTGAGCGTGTTCAGAAGCCTGAGGCATACGTATGCTCAGGTCATCGACGACGTCGGTGGCGTGACGCTGGTTTCGGCTTCGACCCTGAGTGACGACGTGCGGAAGGAACTGGGGAACGGGGATCACACCAAGACCGACGCCAGCAAGGCGGTTGGCAAGGTCCTGGCGCGCTTGGCTCTTGAGAAGGGAATCAAGCAGGTTCGTTTCGACAGGGGCGGTTACCTGTACCACGGCCGTGTGCAGGCTCTCGCGGAGGCAGCGCGGGAAGGCGGTCTGGAGTTCTAAGAGGGTCCGTTCCAGGGAGGGAGTAGGAACTCGATGGCGAGGGAACCCAGGAAATTCAGAAGGGACGACAGAGAGGCCAGAATCCCTGAATTCGAGGAGCGGGTCATCCATATCAACCGGGTGGCCAAGGTCGTCAAGGGCGGCCGGCGCTTTGGAGTCAACGCTCTGGGCGCGGTCGGCGACAGGAAGGGGCGCGTCGGGATAGGTCTCGGCAAGGCCAATGACGTCGCGTCCTCGATTCAGAAGGGCACCGAGGTCGCCAAGAAGAACATGCTCAGGGTGCCGATGGTGGGAGGCACGCTTCCCTCCACCGTCATAGGCAGGTACGGAGCGGGAAGAGTTCTCGTGCGTCCGGCGAGCCCGGGAACTGGCGTCGTGGCTGGTGGTGGGGTCCGCGCAGTCATGGAGTGCGCGGGTGTGAAGGACGTCCTGGCCAAGTCGCTCGGGTCGAACAACCCGCACAACATGGTCAAGGCGACGATGGAAGCGTTCAAGGAGATGCGGACCGCAGCCGATGTGGCGAGGGCGCGGGGCATCAGCGTCAGCGAACTCTTCGGGTGCGAGACGGAGGCGGAGAATGGCTAGCAAACTCAGGATCCGCCAGGTGAAGAGCGCCATCAATCGAAGTGGCAGGCAGAAGAAGACCATCCGGGCCCTGGGGATCAGGCGTCTCAACCAGACGGTCGTGCACAACGACAATCCCTGCATTCGGGGAATGGTCAAGAAGGTCGAGCACCTCGTCCAGGTGGAGGAGATCAACGAGTAGCCGGGTTTCCGGAGGTCGAAAAGAACAGACCGGGTCAGTGACGGCCCGGTGGTAGGTTCAAGAGGGAAGGCCTCGCAATGAAGCTGAACGAACTGAGCCCCGCTAAGGGGGCGACAAAGAACAGGAAGCGCGTGGGACGCGGCTCGGGCTCTGGACTCGGCAAGACGTCGGGACGCGGGCACAAGGGCCAGAAGTCCCGCTCGGGCGGGAACATCCCGGCCTGGTTCGAGGGCGGTCAGCTGCCTCTTACCAGACGGTTGCCGATCAAGGGTTTCACGAACTACACCCGTCGCGAGTACGAGGTAGTGAACCTCAGCGATCTCGAGCGCTCGGGACTCGAGGGGACCGTGACGATCGCCGTGCTGAGAGCGGCCGGCATCGTGACTCGTTCGAGGAAGCCGGTGAAGGTCCTTGCGATGGGTGAGGTGACGAAGGCCCTCGATCTCAAGGTCAACGCGATCAGCGCGAAGGCGCGCGAGAAGATCGAGGCGGCGGGCGGAACCATCGAGCTGGTTAAGTAGGAAAGGAAGAAAGGCACACGAATCATGGCCAACGTGTTTCATAGCCTTCAGAGCATCTTCAAGATCCCCGAACTGAAGAGACGCGTTCTCTACACGCTCGGGCTGCTTATCGTCTACAGGGTCGGCGGGCACGTGCCCACGGCCGGGGTCAACGGTGAAGCTCTGGCGTCCTTCTTCAAGCAGCAGCAGGGCTCGCTGCTGGGGCTCTACGACATGTTTGTCGGAGGGGCGTTCTCTCAGGCGACGATCTTCGCCCTGGGCATCATGCCGTACATCAGTGCGTCGATCATCCTGCAGCTGTTCACGGCCGTGATTCCGTATTTCGAGAAGCTCTCGAAAATGGGGGAGGAAGGGCGGAAGAAGATCACGCAGTACACGCGGTATGGGACCGTGGCTCTGGCTATGGTCCAGTCGTACGCCGCGGCCATGTACATCCAGAGCCTGCCGCCCATCGAGGGCAGCGCGGTCGTCCCGAGCCCCGGCGTGCACTTCGTTCTCCTGACCATGCTCACGATGACGACCGGCACCATCTTCGTCATGTGGCTCGGTGAGCAGATCTCTGAGAAGGGCATCGGAAACGGCATCTCGCTCATCATCTTCATCGGCATCGTCGCTCGCTACCCGAACGACTGGCTGAACACGTTCAGGGCCGTCCGGATCGGCTCGCTCAACATCTTCGGGCTTGTCGTGCTCACCGCGATGATGGTCTTCATCGTGGCGGCAGTCGTGCTGATGCAGCAGGCGCAACGCCGAATACCGGTTCAGTACGCGAAGAGGGTGGTTGGCAGAAAAGTCTACGGCGGGCAGAGTACGCACATACCGCTCCGGCTGAACACCGCAGGCGTCATCCCGGTCATCTTCGCGCAGGCCATCATCATGTTCCCGGGCACGCTGGCCAACTTCTTCAAGGGCAACGTGTTCATGGAGAACATGGCGGCGTGGCTGCAGCCCGGCGCGCCGCTCTATACGACACTGTACGTCCTTATCATCATCTTCTTCGCCTACTTCTACACGGCGATCATCTTCAACCCTGTCGATCTCGCCGACAATATGAAGAAGTACGGCGGGTTCGTGCCCGGGAAGCGTCCGGGCAAGAAAACGGCAGAGTACATCGACAACGTCCTCACCAGGATAACGCTCCCCGGAGCGTGCTTCCTGGCGTTCATAGCGGTGCTGCCGTTCTTCATGCAGCAGAAGTTCAACGCGCCCTTCACCTTCGGGGGAACCGGACTTCTCATCGTCGTCGGAGTCGGGCTCGATACGCTTCAGCAGATCGAGTCTCACCTCCTGATGCGGCACTACGACGGATTCATGAAGAAGGGCAAGCTGCGCGGAAGACACAGGTAGAGAGAGGCCAGGATACAAAAGATGATCGTCCTTCTCCTCGGGGCTCCAGGGGCCGGCAAGGGCACGCACGCGGCGCGAATCGCGGACCACACGGGTCTGCCGCACATATCGAGCGGCGAGCTCTTGCGCGGTGCGGTCGAGCGCAAGACGGAGCTGGGAGTCAAGGCCAAGGAGCACATGGACGCCGGGAATCTCGTTCCCGATGAGTTCATGCTCAAGTGGATTGAGGAGCTGCTGGACGACCCGGGATACGAGAAGGGGATCATACTCGACGGGTTCCCGAGGACCATCCCGCAGGCGGAGGGGCTGGACAAGCTCCTGGCCGCAAAGGGGCTGTCGACGGATCTCGTTCTGCTGCTGGACATCAGCCAGGACGCGGCCGCCGAGAGGCTCCTGTCGCGCGTGACGTGCGGCAAGTGCGGGGCCATACATAACCTGGCACAGAAGCCGATGAAGGTGCCCGGGATCTGCGACGCCTGTGGCGGCGAACTCGAGACGCGAGCCGATGACGTCAGGGAGCCCATCGAGAAGCGCTTCGTGGAGTTCCGGAAGCAGACCGAGCCCATGATCGAGTACTACCGGGCGGGCGGCAACTTCAAGAGCATCGACACTGATCGTCCACTGGAGGTCGTGCGTAAGGACGTCAGGGATCTGTTTGACCGGGTCTCGGCGGCGACGTCCTCGGGGAGTGCGACAGGGTGATCAACATCCGGAACCGCGAGGAGATCGAGCTCATTCGGGAGAGCGGCCGTCTGGTCGCGGGTGCGTTGGACCTGGCGTCGGAGCTTGTGGGACCCGGCGTCGAGACGGGCACACTGGACAGAGAGATCGAGGAGTACATCATCGGCCACGGAGCCACTCCCGAGTTCAAGGGATTCCATGGCTATCCGGCCGCCATCTGCGCCTCGATCAACGAAGAGGTCGTGCACGGCATACCCGGGTCGCGGGCGCTCCGGAACGGCGACATCGTTGGGATCGACGTTGGCGTCCGCAAGAACGGCTACGTGGCCGACGGGGCGCGGACGTTCGCGGTAAACGGAATCACCGAGGGGACGGAGCGTCTGCTCGGAGTGACCAAGGAGGCTCTGAACAAGGCGGTCTCGATCGTGCGCGAGGGGATCCACCTGTCGGATGTCTCGCATGCGATCCAGCGCGTGGCCGAGGACGCGGGTTTCTCGGTCGTCAGGGAGCTGACCGGGCACGGAGTAGGGACCGAACTCCACGAGCCGCCGGAGATTCCGAACTACGGCGATCCTGGCTTGGGACCGGTCCTCAAGGTGGGGATGGTTCTGGCGATAGAGCCGATGTTCAACGCCGGAACGCCCGGAGTCGAGACGCTGGCTGACAACTGGACCGTCGTCACAGCTGACCGCAACAGGTCGGCGCACTTCGAGCACACGGTGGCCGTGACGACGACAGGGGCGGACGTCCTTACGCGGTCGTGAGAACGCCGGCCGGGTCTTCGGGCGCGGGAGTGTCGCGCCTCGGAGCGGGACGGCACCCAGGGGGGTTGATGGCGAAGCAGAAGGGTATTACCGTTGAGGGGGTTGTGGTCGAGGCGCTGCCGAACGCCATGTTCAGGGTCGAGCTCGACAACGGGCACAAGGTCCTGGCGCACATCTCCGGGAAGATGCGGATGAACTACATCAAGATCCTTCCCGGTGACAGGGTGACGGTTGAGGTCTCTCCGTATGACTGGTCGCGGGGTCGCATTACATACCGCTACAAGTGATCCGGGTGTAACTGCAGTCCCTCGCACGTCGGGAGGCAACATGAAGGTACGTTCTTCAGTCAAGAAGATCTGTGAGCATTGCAAGCTCATCAAGAGGCACGGACGGATTCGTGTCATTTGCACGAACAGACGGCACAATCAGCGGCAGGGATAACGCCGCGAAAGGGAGGGAATCGCGTTGGCGCGTATTGTCGGAGTTGATATTCCTGACAACAAACGGGCAGTCGTCGCGCTCACGTATATCTACGGAGTGGGTCAGACGTCCTCGACTAAGATCCTGAAAGAGGCGGGAGTGGACGGGTCTGCACGGGTCAAGGATCTTACTGCCGAGGAACTCGGGCGTATCAGACAGGTGATCGAGAACAGCTATCGTGTGGAGGGCACTCTCAGAACCGAGATCGCCCTCTCTATCAAGCGCCTGAAGGACATCGGTTGCTACCGCGGCTGGCGTCATAGGCGGGGTCTGCCGTGCCGCGGTCAGAGGACGAAGACGAACGCGCGCACAAGGAAGGGACCGAAGAAGACAGTAGCAGGTAAGAGGAAGAAGGCCGGCAAGAAGGGCTAGCCGGCGACGGGAGGTAGGCTTGGCTCAGCGCAAGAAGAAGACGGTTGAGCCCGACGGAGTCGCGCACATCCGAGCGAGCTTCAACAACACCATCGTCACCCTGACCGACATGAAAGGCAACACGATCTCGTGGTCGAGTGCCGGCAGAGTCGGATTCCAGGGGTCGAAGAAGAGCACGGGGTTCGTCGCGCAGCTCGTAGCGAGCAACGCGGCCGAGCAGGCGATTCCGATGGGGCTTCGAAGAGTAGAAGCACTGGTGTGGGGACCGGGGCCGGGGCGTGAGGCGGCAGTTCGCGCACTCCAGGCGGCCGGGCTCAAGATCACCGCAATAAGGGACGTAACGCCCATTCCACATAACGGGTGTCGTCCTCCCAAGAAGAGAAGAGTCTGAGAACGGAGGATCACTAGATGGCGACTTATCACGGCCCGCGCTGCAGGATCTGTCGGCGGCACGGCGTGAAGCTCTTCCTTAAGGGCACACGCTGCAGCACCGACAAGTGCGCTTTCGAGAGGCGCCCTTACGGTCCGGGACAGCACGGCCAGAGGCGTCGCAGGAAGCCTTCTGACTACGGTATCCAGCTCAAGGAGAAGCAGAAGGCCAAGCGCCTCTATGGGGTTCTGGAGAAGCAGTTCCGGAACTACTACGCGGAAGCCGATCGCCAGAGGGGCATCACGGGCGAGAACCTGTTGAAACTTCTGGAGAGACGGCTGGACAACATCGTGTATCGACTGGGTTTCTCCTACTCCAGATCTGCGGCGAGAGCACTTGTCGTGCACGGACATATTACGGTGAACGGACCGAAGGTCGACATCCCCTCGTACTCAGTCAAGGCGGGGGACGAAGTGGTCGTGCGGGAGAAGAGCCAGAAGCTGCACGAGGTGAGGATGTCGGCTGCTGCGACGAGGGGCGTCGGGACTGGCGATTGGCGGGAGCGCGATCCGAAGAGGGGCATGGGGCGGGTACTGGAACTGCCGGCTCGAGACCAGATCCCGTCGCCCGTGAGCGA
>JAUWLR010000054.1 GCA_030613615.1 Candidatus Eiseniibacteriota bacterium | reverse complement strand
GCCGCCGGCAACGTGGCTGCTGAGCCCCTTCACCTGCACTGGGAGGTCGAGGGCAGGGAGGAGGAGCTCTCGCACGATGACGGCGTGTACAACTCGCACGACCACGCCATAACGGGAAGAACTGGCCAGAAGATAGCCGTGAGGTTCCAGGCCCCGACCTGGGCCAACTACGTCACGAAGATGATCTTCTACAACGCGAACGACAACCAGACCAACCCGGAAGACCCCGAGGCGCCCAGCACCTTCCCGTTC
The DNA here is from genome assembly GCA_030613615.1 of Candidatus Eiseniibacteriota bacterium. Lineage (GTDB taxonomy): Bacteria > Joyebacterota > Joyebacteria > Joyebacterales > Joyebacteraceae > JALGZG01. Next base: position 14,586 of record JAUWLR010000054.1, on the reverse strand, counting down.
ACGGCCTGGGTCTGGCGCTCGGTATCCGATATGCCCGGCGCTACGGGGAACGACGGATACGTGCCCTTCCCGAACTACGGCGTGTATCCGGAGGACGAGTGGATCATCGTCACGTTCCCGACCGCGATCAATATCACGGACAACTCCCAGTACCCCGACAAGAAGTTCTTTGTGGGGCTGGAGTGGGAACACAGGCATAGTCCCCACATCTACGAGGACCATTCGGAGCCCCTCGCCTACGCGAGCTTCTTCTACAACTGGAGCGCCTGGGAGGTACGCGACGAGGCCAACACCATGATCCGTGCGGTCGTGTCCGATGTGCCCAGTCTCGACGGCAAGGGGAGGGAGCGGGTACTCAGCCCGACGCGCGTCTCGCGCTAGGGAGGCAGGGAACGGTCTTCGGCAGTGCAAGCAAGAAGCCCCGGCTCCGTTGGAGCCGGGGCTTCTTCATTCATCGCAGGAACTGCCTTCTCTTGTCCTTTGGCCAGGTTCCCTTTGCTTCCGGCCACACTTCGGCGGCCGCTCGCTCGGCGGCCCGGCGTTCGGCGGCCCCGCATTCAGCGGTCGCGCATTCAGCGGTCGCGCATTCAGCGGCCGCTCCCCCTACATGTTCCGAATCGTGATGACGTCACCGGGGTAGATTCTCGAGTTCCAGGCAAGGCCGTTCCAGCGCAGCACGTCTCTCGTGCTCTTGCCGTGCTTCCGCGCTATCGACGAGACCGTGTCTCCGCGGCGAACGCGATAACTGATGGTCGGGGAGAGGTCGGCGTACGCGGACCCGCTGTCCACTCCCGGGCCGACCGGGATCACGATGTGGCTTCCCGTGCGGATCCAGTGCGGGTTCCGTATGTCGTTGACTGAGGTTATCGCAGAGATACTAGTGCCGTAGGCCGTCGCGATGCCGGAGAGCGTCTCTCCTGTAGTCACGCGGTGCCTTCGCCACGTGACCCGGTCCTCCGGTGGAATGGAAGCGATCGCAGCGAGGCACTGCTGTCCGGTGCCGGTCGGGACCCTCACCGTAGTAGGGGAGCTGCTCGGCGGCGTGCACCACCGGCGGAGCGCCGGGTTCAGTTTCTTTATGTCATCGTACCCGGTGCCGGTCGCGTCGGCGATAACCTGGAGATCGACAGCGTCCGTGATCTCGATCGTGTCGTACGAGAGCGGCGTGCCGGCAGTCGGCATCTCGAACCCGTACTTCGATGGGTTGGTCCCGATGAGAACCGCCGCCATGAACTTGGGCACGAAGTTCTCCGTCTCCCTCGGAAGGTCCAGACACCAGTAGTCCGGACAGGAGGGTCTCTTCCTCTGCGCGCGCTCCACTCGTCCTTCGCCGGAGTTGTATCCTGCCAGTGCCAGCTCCCACGACCCGAACCTCTGGTGGAGTTCCTTGAGGTACGTGCACGCCGCGCGCGTCGCGGTCTCCGGGTCCCGGCGTTCGTCGATCCACCAGTCGACCCTCAGTCCGCACATCCTGGCGCGGCTCGAGATAAATTGCCACATGCCGGCCGCGTGAGCCCTAGAATACGCGTTTGGATTGAGACCGCTCTCGATGACGGCGAGGTAGAAGAGCTCGGGGGGGAGGCCCTCTTCCTCGAGCATCCCGTCTATCATGGGACGGTAGCGAGGAGCCCGCGAGAGCCAGCGCTCCATATCCTTCCGGCCCCTGCCCTGGAAGTAGTCCAGCCATTTCTCGACGCGGTCGTTCGTCACGGTGACGACGGGAGCCCCGCAGCCCGTCCTGGGCTCCGTGGGTTCGAGGACAGCAAGCGGTATGGTGTCGATTCGGGCCGTTTCGGTCGGAACGGGCTGCGCGGCCGGGGCCTCTCGGCCGTCTATCGCCGCCAGGAAGTAGTTGACCCTCGCCTTGAGGGAGAATTTCTCGGATCTGAGGTCCGCGTTGTCCGGGTGGGCGTCGCCGAGCTCAGCCAGCGCCTGCCTGAGGAGGGGACGAGCCGCCTCGAACTCGTCCGTCACGTAGTGGGCGAGGGCCTCCCTGTAGAACAGGTCGGCCGCCGCGATAGACTCAGTGGCGTTGGCGCCGTCCTGCGCCAGCGTCCGCAACTCATCGCTCGGCGCGGGCGTGACCCGCGACGTGCCGGAGCAACCGGCGACCACGACGACAGTGAACAGCGCGAGTGTGACTCTCAGGAGCTTCATGAGGGGTGAGACTATCCTCTGGAGGCGAGTCCATGCAAGGAAAAACGCGAGGGCGTGCACGGGCGACCTCATTGACTGTACCTTGACTATTGTGTATACTTAATGGAAGAACTGTGCCGGACACGATTCGTGACGTCTTCAAGCAATAGTTGTGCCTTCTAATGACTATGAAAAAGCCCGCGCGTTCTCCCACGGAGCTCCTGACCGGGCTCCTGCCCATCGATCGCCTTGACGAGGAGGGCCTGGCTCTCTACAGGAGCGTTGTGTCTTCCCGCGACGATCGGGCGTTTCGTCGGGGGGCGGTGCGTCTGATGGACAGACTCTGCGAACTGGGCTACATGCGGAGGCTCTCTCGCACCGAGAATGAGGGCACCGTCCGCCTCACGTACCGGAACCTCCTGACGCTTGACACCGTGTCGATCTCATTGGAGCAGCCCACGCCGGAGCAGGCCGTGCGGCAGACGTTGGACGCCGGACCGCATGCGGTGCCTCCTGAATCGGAGACCTTGGGAGGCGAAGAGCCGCTCCGAAAACCCGACGAGACGCCCCGCGCGGCCATGACGCTGTCTTTCCTTCGAGCCGTCGCCGCCTCGAGCCGCCGGACCGATCTCGCCGGAGCGCTCGGATACCTCTACGACCTCCTGAAGGACGCGGTCGGGGCCGATCGGGTGGCGCTCGCGATGTCCAAGGGACTCGCTGATTCCCAGACGGTCAACCTGACGGAGTTCGAGGACGTCTGCGTCTCGAACGAAGAGGACCAGGTCGCACCCCCGGACATCAGAGAGAAGGTCGAGGCAACCGGCGAGGCGCTCTCCATCCAGGACATCCGAAGGGACTCCCGTCACGCCCGGCATTTCCCCGGCCGGGCGTCGGGAGCGCTTGCGGTGGCGCCGCTCCAGGCCGAAGCCTACGTCTACGGCACAGTGGGGATCTGGAGCAGCAGGAGCTACGCGTTCGACTCCAACTCAGTGGCCGTCCTGCAGTTCGTCGCCGAGTTCGCAGCAGGGTTGATCAAGCGCCGGCTCGAGGTCGAGGAACTGATCTTCATCGACCAAACCTGCCAGATCCACAATCGCCGCTACTTCGATGAGCAGCTTGCGCGCGAGATCGCGCGGTCCAAGCGAACAGGGAACGCCATGGCGCTCATAATCGGCGACCTCGACGACTTCAAGAGCGTGAATGACACGCTCGGGCACGCCGCGGGCGACAGCGTTCTGCGACAGGTGGGGAAGATACTGTCCGAGAACGCGAGGCAGGTGGACATCGTGGCCAGGTACGGAGGAGAGGAGTTCGGGCTCATACTGCCGGACATCTCACGCGAGGGCGCCCTCACCGTGGCCGAGCGCATCCGCAACACGATCGCGATGCACGACTTCATTACCGGGTCCGAACAGCAGCCCACTTGGAACCTCACCATCAGCATCGGCGGGGCGCTCTACCCGCTCGATGCCTCCTCGAGAGACGACCTCATGGACAAGGCTGACCGCATCGCCCTGTACCAGGCCAAGCACCTGGGGAAGAACAGGGTCATCATGTACGAGGACACACAGAGTTGACCGGTGACTTCGCGCTTCTTTCGGACGCGCTCGGAATCCGCAGAGGGCAGCTGGTCGCGCTCGTCGGAGGCGGCGGGAAGACGGGGGCGATGCTCACGCTTTCACGCGAGCTCGCGAACAGGGGGTGGCGCGTGCTCGCGTCGACCACGACGCGAGTGGGGCAGAGCGTCGCAGCTTCGATGCCGGTGCTCACGATGACGGGTGACGAACCGCCGGAAGGACTCGCGCGCGCCATATCCGAGTCCGGGCGCGTCTTTCTCTCGGGCGGACTGGGGAACGACGGGAAGCTGCTCGGAGTAGACCCGTGGACCCTGACGACGATCAGGGACCGGTGTATCGCGGACGTCGTGATCGTCGAGGCGGACGGGGCCCGCCAGCTGCCGCTCAAGGCTCCCGGGGAACACGAGCCACTCCTGCCTCAGGGCGTCGACCTCGTGTCACCGGTGGCCGGACTTGACGCGCTGGGGCGGCCCATCGAACCAGGCTACGTCCACCGTCCGGAGCTTCTTCATCAGCTGACGAATTCGGACGTGGTCACGCCCCGGGTTATCGCAGACGTCCTGACCTCCGATGCCGGCGGGATGAAGGGAGTCCCGAAGAGCTCGGAGGTCTGCCCGATACTCAACAAGATGGACACCGCCCCGAGAGAGCTGGCGCTTGAGGTCGCCTCCGCCGTTCTTGCCAGGCGACCGGACCGCATCCGCCGCGTTCTTATGACGAATCTCCATGACAGGAAATACGTTCTGGTGCTGCCTTGAGGAGGTTGACAGGTGGCGGCCTATCGTTCATGCTCTTTCAGCGTCCCGGCGTGTCCGGGCTCGCACTCGGACACCGAACACCGAGGCCGCAGCAGGGCCATCTGAGAGCACGTGCGTTGTGCAAGGAGGTGCGCGTGGCAAGAGCCTACGTGAAGATCAACGTCGCAGCAGGGAAGGAGCGCGAGGTCAGAGACAGACTCCGCAAGAGGGCCGAGGTCGCCTCAGCCGACCTTACCAGCGGTGACCAGGACATCATCGCGCTGGTGCAGGCCGACAGCTTCGACGAGTTGCTGGACCTGACACTGAACCAGCTCAGGACGATTGAGGGAGTGACGGGGACGGTGACCAACCTCGTCGTCGACAAGGACGATGACCACTAGGTCCCTTGTGACCCGCGTATCTCCACGCTGTATGCCTGCAGGAGGAGCTACTCCAGCTCCGGAAGGTCCTCTGCGGGAACGTCGACCGGAACCCTGCGCTCGGTCACGAAGGCAACGACGGCGCCAGCGAGGATCGCGACGTCGGCGACGATCAGAATGAACGGGACGCTCAGGCAGAAAGTCGTTGCCACGAGAACAGGGATGACAACCCCGAATGTCTTGGCGGTTGTGCTCATGGCCTCCAGACTCCTCCGCAGCGGCCGCCGGGCGGCGGCCGGATGTCCCACCCATCGGGGTGTTTCTTAACCTGGGTCCATTGTATCACACATGCTACATGCTGTCAAGTACCCACGTGTGTCGCCACTGCTCCCGTCACGACCAGCTGACCCACCCTGAGAGCGAGTCACACCCTACCACGCGCCTCGGTGTCCGTCCAGACAAACCTCGACGGGAACGGAACGTGCTGCTCTGACCGCACTGTTCCGCCCAACCCCGTGATTCCCCTGTTGGTGGCCATCCAATGCTCGATCTCGAAGGCAGAGTGCCCGCCCTGATGGCGGCCCTAGCAACGGGTCTGGGAGTCGGTCTGGCCGGGTTCTTCGCCGCCGGCGGTGGGGTTCACGTCACCATCGTCAGGCTGCTGGCGCCCGTTGGGCTCCTTCTATGCCTGCCTGCCGCTGTCAACGCCGTTGCCGGTCGACCTGCACTGAGCCATCTCGCCGACGTCGCACTCCTCTGCGCGCTGGTCGCAGCCGGGTGCGCGCACTACGAGACCTCCCACAGGGCGCTTCCGTCCGACCACATCGCTCTGAAGGAAGTCGCAGCGACCGTCGCGGTGCAGGCGCGCGTAGCCGAGATCCGGCGGACGTCCTCGGGTCACACCAACGTTGTCATCGAGGTGCTCGCGCTCAGAGACCCGCTGGATCCCGCAATCCCCAGCGGACCGGCGCGCGGACTCGTCTGGGCCCGATGGCCCGACGGCGGCACGGGTCCCGCGAGAGGTGACGTCGCGGTACTCGTGGGCGAGTTGAATGCTCCCGGCGGCCGCAGGAACCCGGGCGCCTTCGACTTCGCCTCCTACCTCAGAAACAGAAGCATCCACCGGACGCTGCGGCACTGCGAGTTGTTCGAACTCGAGCGCCCCGAACGACGCCTCGACGTGGCGGCATGGATCTATCGTACCCTGCCCGAGCGGGTCCCCGGTGTGCCCGGCGAGGTGCTGCGCGGCCTCCTCCTCGGCACCGCCCGCGAGCTACCGGACGAGCTGACCGAGGCGTTCAGAAGGTCGGGGACGGTCCACGTGCTCGCCGTCTCGGGGCTGCACGTCGGTTTCATTGTCCTCATCGTGCACGCGCTTCTGAGGTCGCTCCGTGTTCCGCAAAGGCTCTCTCGGCTCCTCGTACTGCCGGCGCTTGTCGGGTTCGTGCTCATTGTCGGCCCCAGACCATCGGTCGTCAGAGCGAGCACGATGGCCGCGTTCCTGATCGCGGCGCCAATGCTCGAGCGGAGACCGAATCCACTGAACGCCCTGGGGGCCGCTGCATTAGCACTCCTCATCGCACGCCCGGGATCGCTCTTCGACCTGGGCTTCCGGCTCTCGTTCTCGGCGGTCGCCGGAATCCTCCTGCTGCACCGTCCACTGGAAGAAGCGCTGTCGGTTCCGCTCCGCGCACTGGGACGATGGGCCGTCAGACTCGCCGCGCCGATCGCGCTGTCGGTGTCCGCCCAGACGGGCGTCGCAGCGATACTGGTCGGGGTCTTCGGAGAGGCGTCGGTGGTCTCCCCGCTGGCCAACCTCGCGGTCGTTCCGCTCGCCGGACTGTCGGTGGCCGCAGGCATCGCGATGCTCGTTTTCGAGCCTCTGGGAAGCTGGCCCGCGTCCGCCTTCGCAGCCGTCGCCTGGAGCTCGATCCGGCTGCTCGTACTGATAACAGAAAGCCTCGCGGACTGCCCCTGGGCGACGGTCCGGGTCGCCTCGCGATTCTGGCCGGCCGTCCTGTGCGCAACGTCGGGGCTCTGTCTCCGCCTGAGGGCGACGTCCGTCCGCACCAGGCGCGTGGGTACCGTGGTCGTGCTCGCGTCCGGCGTCGTCGCCGCATCGCTCGTCCTCACCGGACCCGGCAGAAGCTACGCGCGAATCGTCTTCTTCGACGTGGGGCAAGGAGACTCCATTCTGCTCGAGCTGCCGCGGCGTCAGTACGCTCTCGTGGATGCGGGGCCGGGGCCGACGTTCGCGGCCCAGGCTGGAATGCCCGGCGTCCGCGACGCCGGCACCGACGTGGTGCTGCGGCACCTCAGACGCGAGGGTATCACGCGTCTTGCCGCCCTCGTCGTCACTCACGCGCACGCCGATCACTACGGAGGTGCGGCATCCGTCCTGCTCGGCGTCAGGGTCGACACGCTGATCCTGCCCCTCGGAAGAACTGCCGACGTCAGGTTGGCCAACTTGATGGCGGTGGCGAGACGGCGCGGGACAGCCGTTCGCGAGGTGTCCTGGGGCGAGACGCTGCGGGTCGGAAACACACTCCTGACCGTGCTCTGGCCGGACCCCGCGGTCACAGCCAGGTGGTCCGAGAACAACTGCTCAGTGGTCCTCCGGGGGAGCGTCTCGGGACACGACCTCATGCTCACCGGAGACATCGAGGAACGGGCGGAGAACCGGCTCTGCACGATGCCCGGACTGCTCCCTGCAGACCTGCTCAAGGCGCCCCACCACGGCTCGGGGACATCCTCGACCGAGGGGTTCATTCGGGGCGTGTCTCCCGGGCTGGCCGTCGTCCAGGTCGGCGAGCGTAACCGCTACGGTCACCCGGATCCTGAGACACTGGATCGTCTCGAGGCAGCGGGCGCGACCGTCATGAGAACCGATGTCGACGGAGCGGTCGTCGTCACCTTTCGGAGAGGAAGGGCCGTCGCCCGGTGCGTGGTCAGCGGCAGGGAATGGGTGCTCCGAGGTCGCGGGCCGGGAACGGGTGCTTCGAGAGGATCAGGGGTCGAGCAGTGAGCCGTCCCGCGGAGTCACGGGGCCGACAGTCACGAAGGAGCAGTTCTCGGGGTCGATAACGCGGCGGGCGGCTTCCAGTACGTCCTCACGGCTGACCGACGCGATGATGGATGGGTAACGCGCGTCGAAGTCGAGACCGAGCGCGTGGCGCTCCGCGTGGACGAGTCTGCCGGCCACCGCCTCGCTGGTCTCGCGGTCGAGCAGGTCCCTGCCGATCAGATACCCGATGGCGGACTCCAGCTCCTCTGCCGAGGGCGGTTCCTCCCGCATGAGCCTGAGCTGGTCCATGACCCCTCGGACCAGCTGCTCGAAGTGCTCGGGCGAGGTGGCGGTGTACGCCCAGAAGACACCGGGTTCCACACCGGCCGAGCCCGAAGCATCGCTCTCGATGACGTAGGCGAGCCCCTGTTCCTCACGCAGCTTCGTAGCCAGGCGGGAGCCGAAGCCCGCGCTGTCGCCCAGGATCACGTCCATCACTGACGTCGCGTAGAACGACGGGTCCGAGCGTGCGATGCCCAGGTTCCCTATGCTGATGTGGACCTGCCTGGTGTCCATCGCGACCGCCTCGACGCGCCGCCCTCGTTGGCGAGTCGGAGGTGGCGGCGGGTCGGAGGGCGGCCCGCCGTCCCGCCACGCTCCGAAGCTCTCGGCTGCGCAGTCCAGCAGCTCACCGGCGTCCAGGTCGCCGACGATCGCCAGGATCGCGTTGCCGGGTCGGTAGTTGCGCCGGTGGAACGACTCGAGATCTTCGCCGGTCAGCCTCGAGACGGTCCCGGGAAGACCTCCAACGGGATTCCTGCGTGTGTGTCCCCTGAACACCGTCTTGATGAAGCCCTGTCGGCACACGTCGTACGCCTGCGCCTCATCGTCGGCCAGCTCCGCGAGCTGTCGGCGCACGGACTCAACGACAGCAGCGGACGCGAACGCCGGAGACGTCGCGACCTCCGACAGAACACGCAACGACTCGCGGCAGTGCACGGCCAGACCGCTCGCTATGACCGCCGTGGTCTCATAGCCGGTCACCGTGTCCAGCGCCGAGCCCATCGAATCGACGGCCACGGCAAGGGACGAGGCGGACCGCGAGGTCGAACCCTCAAGCAGAGCGCCACCGACAAGAGCAGCGAGCCCCGCGCTGCCTTCAGGATCGTACCGCGAGCCTGCTTCCACAACCAGCATGGCCGTAAACACAGGCGCGCTCCGCGCCGAGGCCGTCACGACCGTCAGCCCGTTGGGAAAGACCAGCCTCTTCGGGACGATCACGGAACCAACCAAGCGCTGCTCCTTCCGGCGGGGTCGAGGTAGATCGACGCGACGCGACGGATGTCGGCGGCCGTCACGCTTTCGAGCCGCGTCTCGTGCTCCTCTCCGAGCCGCCAATCGCCGAGGCATTCCCAGAACGCGACGGCCCCGGCCTGGCCGAGACAGGTCTCGCGGCCCAGCATCAGGTCCACTCGTGTCAGGTTCCTGGCTCTCGAGAGACCGTTCTCGGAGACGCCGGACTCCACGAGCCCGGACACCAGTTTCAGGATCTCGTCCTCGCATTCCTCCGGGGACACCCCGGAGTGCAGTGAGGCAGACAAGTAAAGGAGGCCTGGGTCCGTCTGAGGGATCCTGGAGGCCGAGACGTCGGTAGCCATCCCGAGATCGTCAACGAGCCTCGCATACATCAGCGAGCTGCGCCCCGAGGAGAACAGCGCGGCCAGGAGTTCCAGGGCAGGAGTATCCTCGTGCACCGCTGCCGGCGTGCGGAAAGCGAGTACCACCTGTGGTGAAGGTGACAGGCCCGACAGCACGCTCCTGCGCGGCTCGGTCACCGCGGCGTCCTCGACCGCTCCGGCGTATTCCTCGCGCGCGGCACAGTCGGCGCTGAAGAGCATCTCCACTTCCGCCTGGACCCTGTCATGTTCGAGGCTCCCGACGCCGGCGAGCACCGCCTGCTCGGGACGGTACCTGGCGGCGTAGAAACCCTGAAGATCGTCCTGGGTCAACCCCTTGATGTCGGACGTCAGCCCGACCACCGGATACCGGTAGGGATGTCTGTCGAAGGCCAGCGTGTCGACGGCCTCGTACACGAGCGTCTCGGGGTCGTCGTCCAGCATCATCCGCTCTTCGACAGCGACGCGCCTCTCTGTCTCGAACGCCTCGGGACCAAACTCACAGTGGAACATCCGATCCGCCTCTATCTCCAGAGGCGTCACCCAGTGCTCAGATGGAAGGACGAAGTAGTACATGGCATGATCGCACGTCGTCATCGCGTTGTTCGTTCCGCCCAGCTGCCCCGTGAGCCGGTCGATCCAGCCCTGGGGCCGCGCCCGCGTGCCACGGAACATCATGTGCTCGGTGAGGTGGGCGAGACCCGTTTTGCCGGCGGGCTCGTAGAGCGATCCCGCCCTGTACATGAGCAATGACGCCACGATGGGCGAATTCTCCCTCGTGACGGTCAGAAGAACGAGGCCGTTCGGTAGAACGGTCTTTCTCGGACGCGTGGTGCTCAACGGCTCCTCACGAACGGCGGGGGTCCGCGTGCTCGCCCGCACCGCTTGGAATTCTGCTCGGTCTTGACTCGGAGACTGCATCGACCTTATGCTTCGTGGCGACACTCAGTCAAGCATGGATTCTGCAGCTTTCTCCAGTGCGGAGTGGCCAATGCTCGCATCCGATCTCCACGTCCATCTCGACGGTTCGCTGCGGGACGGAACGTTGGTCGCGCTCTCGCGCGACGCCGGTCTGATCCCCGCGCCCGCCGATGGCAACGAGTTCGCGCGAAGGCTGCGGTTCAGACCCGGCATGTCGCTGGCCTCGTGTCTGAGCAGATTCGACGTCACCGTCGGGCTGCTTCAGACGCGGCGCGCTCTCGAGCGGGTCGCCCGAGAGCTGATCTGCGACTGCTACCTCGACGGCGGCCGCCACGCGGAGATCCGCTTCTGCCCGGCGCTGCACACCCGAGAAGGGCTGTCCACGAGTGATGCCCTGACGGCTGTGCTCCGGGGAGCCGAACAGGGCGTTGGAAAGGCGTTGGTGAGTGCGCCGGCGGACTGGATGTCGGCCCGAGTCGTGATCTCCGTCCTGGAGGGCATGAGCGAGGAAGAGGCCGGCGCGCTCGTGGATCTCGCCATCGGGTTCGCCGACCGCGGCGTCGCGGGAGTGGACCTGGCGGGCGACGAGGCGTTGTTCGACCCCGCGCGCTACGCCCGGTCGTTCGCGGGTGCGGCGGACGCCGGGCTGGGCGTGACGGTGCACGCGGGTGAGGGTGGCGATGCCGGGAACGTTGCGGCGGCGGTCGAGATCCTGGGCGCAGACAGGATAGGCCACGGTGTCAGCGCGGCCTCGGACCCCGGCACGATGTCGCTCCTGGCGGATAGAGGCGTCGCGGTAGAGGTGTGCCTCTCCAGCAACCTGCACACCGGTGCTGTAGGGTCGCTCGGAGCACATCCGCTCTGCACGCTCATCGAGGCCGGTGTGCCCGTCGCTCTCGCGACCGACAATCGGTTCTTCTCGGGCACATCTCTGAGCCACGAGTACGAATTGGCGATCACCGAGACGGGGGCGAGTCTGGACATGGTCGCGCGTTCGGTGCTCACGAGCGCCGACGCTGCGTTCTTGCCAGACGACGACCGCGCGGTGCTGCACGAGCTCTACCGCTCCAGCCTGGGGCCGGGTTCCAGTCTGGGGCCGGGCTCGAGCCCGGGGTCGGGCTCCAGCCTGGGGCCGGCTCGATCAGAGTGACACCGACAGGCGGAGATGCGAACCCCACCGGCTTGGCCGTGGCGCGGGGGAGAACGGAGGAAAGAGCGTGGGAAGACTACTGGTGGGTGTCCTAGCCTCCGGCAGGGGCTCCAACCTGCAGGCGATAATCGAGAGGTCGCTGGCAGGCAAGATCGACGTGGAGGTCGCCGTGGTCGTGAGCGATGTTGAGGACGCGCAGGCGCTCGAGCGAGCGCGCAGCGCGGGAATCCCGGCCGTTCACATCCCGCCCGGTCGCTTCCGGACCAAGCTGACACCCGAGGCGGAACAACGGTACGTGGAGGTCCTCGATGAACACGGTGTAGAGGTGGTCGTCCTCGCCGGCTTCATGAGGATCCTGCACGACGACTTCCTGACGCGGTACGCAGGCCGCGTCGTCAACGTGCACCCGGCGCTCCTGCCTTCTTTCCCCGGGCTGCACGGGCAGAGGCAGGCCCTGGAGTACGGAGTGAAGTGGACCGGCGCCACTGTTCACTTCGTCGACGCGGGAGTCGATACCGGCCCGGTGATCCTGCAGGCGGTCGTTCCTGTCATGGACGGCGACACCGAGGAGACGCTCTCCGCCAGGATCCTCGAACAGGAACACCGCATCTACCCGGAGGCGCTCCAGCTGATCGCCGAGGGCAGGCTCCGCGTAGACGGGCGCCTGGTCACGTCCGCCGGGGGAACGGACGGGGCCACCAAGGGAGACGCCGGCGCCACCGGGGGAGACGGGTCTTGAAATCGCTGCCCTGGAGAAGGCCCTGCGCCGCACTCGCGCTCCTCCTATTGACCGTCGCCGGGGGCCTGAGCGCAGCGCGCGACGACGTTCAGACAACACTGGTCTACCCGCCGTTCGGCCACTGTCTGGGGATGCACCGGGCCACGGCGTTTCACCTCTTCCTCTATCTGGGCGCCAGCACCAGTTTCAACGAGCCCGCCGGTCTGGCGGCCGTCAAGCTGGACGCCCTCGACGACCCCTCGACCACTTCTGACGACGACGAGCTGACGGTGTACGGTCTCAACTCGGGGGCGTGCGAGATCATCTTCAACACGTCCCTCGTCAACGTGGAGACGTACGGGGAATGCGGAGACGGACGCGGCCAGTTCAGGAATCCGCTCGGCATCGCGGCCGATTCCCGCGGCAACGTCTTCGTCGCGGACACCGGCAACCACCGCATAGTCCGCCTGCTCCACGAGGACGCTCAGATGGAGTTCGTCAAGAGCTTCGGCTCAGAGGGACGTGGCGAGCTTCAGTTCTCCACGCCCTCGCAGGTGGCCCTGGGCGTGTCGGGCACGCTATACGTCACCGACACCGGGAACGACCGCGTGGTGGTAATGACCTCAACCGGGCAGTGGCTCTACGAGATCACGGGAGACGACAAAGGAGAACTCACGTTCGAGCGTCCCGTGGGGCTCGCCGTGGTCGAGAGCGACGACCCGTGGATCAGCAGGCGGCAGGACTTCATTGTCGTGTCCGACCACGGGGGTGGCCGCCTCGTCAAGATCTCCCGCGAGGGCAAGCTGCTCGGGACGGCAGCGGCCACCGACCTTCCCCTTGCGTCTGTACAGTTCGACGCGCTGGCCATCGACTACTACGGAAGCGTCTATGCGACGGATCGCCCGAACGGCCGGATACACAAGTTCGACTCACATCTGCGCTACGTGACCTCCGTCGGAAACTCGGGCACGGGGGAGATGGAAATGGACGAGCCGAGAGGCATCACGCTGTGGCGCCGCTTCGGCCAGATATTCATCACGGAGCGGTCGGGAGCGCAGTACTTCTGGATCGGCACGGACATACTGGACCTCTCGACCTCCACGGAGGGCATCCGCCCGGGGGAAGACAACGTCAGACTCCGCTACTTCCTCACCGAGGTGGCCCGCGTGACGGTGGAACTCGTCGATTCGGACGGAGACGTCGTCCACACGATCGTCGACAACAGACGCAGGGCCACAGGCGAGAACGCCGAGCGCTGGGACGGGAAGCTCGGACGCCACGGAGGCCCGGCTCCGCCCGGTGTGTACACCCTCAGAGTGACGGCCAAGCCCACCTATTCTTCCGGAGAGTACTTCCACGATACCGCAGAAACACCCCTCAAGGTGCTCATGGCGCTATCGCACTGAAGCTGGACGGGCGCAGGGGGCCCCTGAGTAGCCCCCGTAACAGCGCACTTGCACGCCCTCTGCGACTCTGTTAGTTTGTCAGGCTGGCTTGCCGGAGACTGAAATCCTGCGGAGACGCCGGGCAGCGGTGGCGGGGGGCTCTCTTGCTCCAGAAATTCCTGACGAAGATCATCGGCTCCAAGACTGACCGTGACGTCAGCAAGTTCCTGCCTGATGTCGATCGCATCAACGAGGCGGCCGAGGGACTGTCCGGGCTCTCCGACGAGGAACTCGTCGGGAAGACCGGCGACTTCAGGTCACGCCTGGCCGACGGCGAGACTGTCGATGACCTGATGCACGAGGCCTTCGCCGTCGTCAGGGAGGCCTGCCGTCGGCTCGTGGGGAAGAGCTGGGATGTCGTCGGGCTTCCCACGACCTGGAACATGGTCCCGTTCGACGTGCAGCTGATCGGAGCTGTCGTCCTGCACCGGGGTCAGATCGCTGAAATGGCGACCGGCGAGGGCAAGACCCTGGTCGCGACCATGCCTCTCTATCTGAACGCGCTCGCGGGCAAGGGCGCGCACCTCGTCACCGTGAATGACTATCTCGCCAAGCGCGACGCGGAGTGGATGACACCCGTCTACGAATCCCTGGGACTGACGGTCGGCTGCATCCAGACCGGCATGACGCCCGAGGAGCGCAAGGCCCAGTACGCCTGCGACATCACGTACGGCACCAACAACGAGTTCGGCTTCGACTATCTCCGCGACAACATGGCCGTGCGCTACGAGGACCGTGTCCAGCCCGATCATTCCTACGCGATCGTCGACGAGGTCGACAGCGTGCTCATCGACGAGGCCCGTACGCCTCTTATCATCTCCGGCACCGTCGAGCACTCAACG